>CAYTFW010000011.1:0-67680 GCA_964437145.1 uncultured Rhizobiaceae bacterium | reverse complement strand
GGTCGACGCGATCTCCGCGCGCATCGCCGAGGATCTTGGCTTCGAGGTCGGCATGTTCGCGGGCTCCACGGCCTCGCTCACCGTGCTCGGCGCGCCTGATCTGATCGTGCTGACCCTGAGCGAGTTCGCCGCTCAGGCCTATCGCATTAACCGCGCCGGCAACCTGCCGCTGCTGGTCGACGCCGATCACGGCTACGGCAACGCGCTCAACGTCAAGCGTACGGTCGAGGAGCTGGAGACCGCGGGCGTCGCCGCGCTCAGCATCGAGGACACGCTTTTGCCGCGCGCCTATGGCGAAAAACAACCGAGCCTGATCTCGATCGAGGAAGGCGTCGGAAAAATGAAGGGCGCGCTCGCCGGGCGGCAAGACCCCGACCTGGTGATCTGCGGCCGCACCAGCGCCGTGCAGATCAGTTCGGTCGAGGATTGCGTCACGCGCTGCAAGGCCTACGAGGCCGTCGGTGTCGACGCGCTGTTCCTCGTCGGTCTGCGTACCCGCGCGCAATTGGAGGCGATTTCCTCGGCCACCAAACTGCCGATCGTGCTGGGCGGCGGCGGCCCGGAACTCAGCGATCGCGACTATCTCGCGAGCCAACGCGTGCGCGTCGCCCTGCAGGGCCACCAGCCGATCATGGCCGCGATCCAGGCGACCTACGAGACGCTCAAGGCGCTGCGCGATGGCACGCCGCCGGCGAAGCTCACCGGCCTGGCCTCGGCCGATCTGATGAAACGCGTCACCCGCGACGCCGACTACGAGCGCTGGACGAAGGAGTTCCTGGGCTGAATCCGTCGCATCGAAGTCTCTGTCATCTCGAGCGCAGCGAGGGATCTAGGCCGGCCCTGGATCCCTCGCTGCGCTCGGGATGACAGGCTCGATTCGATTGGATCGGATTGCGTCCTACCGATACGACGCCCAAAAGAAGAAGGCGGTGCCGATCACGCCGAGCACCGTGCGCACCGCGTGCAGGGTGCCCCAGCGGCGGATCATCGCCGTCGTCGCCGGGCCCGCGTCCGCTTCGCGCATCGCCATCAGGCGCTTGTTGAGCGGCATCATGACGAGCAGCGTGTAGGGCCAGTTGGCCAGCATCACCAGCGCGCCGGCCAGCCATTGCCAGCCCTGCATGTCCCACCACGCGACCACGCCCAGCGCGAATCCGATGGCCGCCAGCGGCGCCTGCATCGCGTAGCCGCGACGATAGGCCGGCTGCCACTGCGTAAGCGCGGCGCGGTCATCGAGCTTCAGCCTTGACGGCTGTTCGCCGACGCTGATGTAGAACGCCGCGCCCGTGAACAGCGCGGCGGAGATCAGGGCGAGCGAGGATGGCAACATCATGCCAACCTAGTACCCTGATTTCAGATACCTGACATAGTTCTTTATAGCCCCGAGCGTCGCGATCGCCTCTCGCTCGGCGTGACAGAAGTAGCCCTTCAGCGCACCAGCCTGCCGGGCAGTGCGCCGGTGTGCTCGTCGTCGCTGAGCGTCTCGACACCGGCGACGAAGACGTGGCGATAGCCCTGGGCGCGCTGCACCAGGCGCTTGCCGCCGGCTGGCAGGTCGTAGGCCACCTTGGGCTTCAGCACGCGCAGGCGATCGAAGTCGATGACGTTGATGTCGGCCTTCATGCCCGGCGCCAGCAGGCCGCGATCCGACAGGCCATAGGCCATCGCCGTGTCGCGCGCCTGGCGCTTGACCAGGAATTCCAGCGGCAGCTTACGCCCACGCGTGCGATCGCGGCCCCAATGGGTGAGCAAGGTCGTGGGCGAGCTGGCGTCGCAGATCGTGCCGACATGCGCGCCACCGTCGGCGACGCCGAGCACGGTGGCCTCGTCCGTCAGCATCTCGCGCACCACCTCGAGATCGCCGCCGCTATAGTTCTCGAAGGGATGCAGCAGCAGGCCGGCGCCGTCGTCGGCCATCAGCAGCTCGAGCGCCAGCTCGCGTTCATCGCGGCCGGCGCGCTTGGCCATCGCGGCGACGCTCATGCCGGCATCGGGCTCATAGTCCGGCCGCTCGCCCAGCGGATAGACGCGATCCAAGGTGATGCCCAGACGCGCCACCTTACCCTCCGGCGGCGGCGCGATGAGCGCGCGGCGCAATTCGGCGTCGGTACGTATCCTGGCCACGCGCTCCGAATGCGGCAGCTTCGCCAGCGCCTTCCAGGCGTCGCTGATCAGGAACGGATGCACCGAGGTATCGAGCCCCATCAGCACGCCGATGGCGCGCGAGCCGACCTGCGCGTTGGCTTCCAGCCCATCGGCGCGCGCGGCGTGGATCTGCCCCAGGGTCTCGCGCCACAGATCGGGTTGCGCCTGCACCTGCACCAGCAGGCAGGAGAGCGGCCGGCCCGCGATCTCCGCCGCGGCGCGCAGCGCCTCGAACTCGCCTGGCCCGAAATCGGAGTTCACTTCGAGCACGCCACGCCCGGCGCGCTTCATGGCGCGGGCCAGCGCGAACAGCTCGGGCTCGCGCGCCGAGAGGCTGGGCGTCAGCCGGCCGTCGCGCGCCTTGTGCTTGGTCGTGCGCGAGGTGGTGAAGCCCAGCGCGCCCGCAAGCAGCGCTTCTTCGAGCAGCACGCCCATGCGCGCCATCTCGGCCTCGCCCGGCGCCTCGGCGTGCTCCGCGCCGCGCTCACCCATGACGTAGAAGCGCAGCGCCGCGTGCGGCACCTGGGCGCCGATGTCGATGGCGCGCGGCATCGCCGCCAGCGCGTCGAGATATTGCGGGAAGGATTCCCAGTCGAACGACACGCCCTCGGCCAGCACCGTGCCGGGGATGTCCTCGACGCCTTCCATCAGGTTGATCAGGTAGTCGGTGCTGCCCTTGCGCACCGGCGCGAAGCCGACGCCGCAATTGCCGAACACCGCCGTGGTCACGCCGTGCCACGACGACGGCGTCAGGTAGGGATCCCAGGTCGCCTGGCCGTCGTAATGCGTGTGGATGTCGACGAAGCCCGGCGTCACCAGCAGGCCATCGGCGTCGACCACACGCCTGGCCGTGCCGACATCCTTGCCGACGGCGGCGATCACGCCGCCGGCGACCGCCACGTCGGCCGTCCGCCTGGGCGCACCGGTACCGTCGATCACCGTGCCACCGCGAATCACCAGATCATGCATGCCCTGCTCCCACCGACCTCGGCATCATTGTACGCGAGCCTGGCCGCCCGCGCCGCCGCCGTTCGGGCATGACTGGTGCGCCTTACCGCCCGGCGATGAAATCCCGGCCCAGGCGCGCCAGCCGGACCTGTCGCGGTCCCCCGGCGATCGTCTGGGAAAAGGCGATGTCGGCGAGCGCCAGGTCGACCTCTTGCGACACGGCCGACGCGAGATTGGCGCGCATATCGCGGAAACGCTCCAGCAAGCGCGCCGCCTCGAGCCGAACGCCGATCGTCAAGGCGCCATCGGGACCACCGCTTCCGTCGAGCGACAGCGCGGCAGCCAGTGCCGCCTGCCGCATCAGCGCCAGCGCGGCTGCGAACTCTCCCGCCGCCAATTCGTCCCGGCTGACCGCGGCGAGCGCGCGCGCGACGAAACCGCAGATGCCGGCGGTACCTGAGGCGCCGACCGCATCCTCGACATCGCGGAACGGCAGCGCCATTGACTCGTAGGCCTCGTGCACCGGGCCAAGGATCGCGCTGGCAGGAACGCGGCAGCCGGTCAAACGCAGCCGGCAATGCGGCGAGGGCCTGAGCGCGCCGAACGATTCCATCGGCAGGAGCTCGAGTCCCGCTGTCGTCTTGGGCACAAGGAAGACGCTGTAGCGCTTGCGGCCATCGTCCTGCGCGGTGATGGCCAGCACGATGAAGATATCGGCCAGCGGCCCGTTGGTGACATAGGCCTTCTCGCCGTCGATCACCACGCTGTCGCCATCGTGCGTCGCCGTCGTCTTGAGATGCTTGGGATGCGCGCCGGCGCCCGGCTCGGAGATCGCCACCGCTAGGGTGAGCCTCCCGGTCGCTAGACCCGGCAGCAGCGCCGCCTTCTGCGCTTCGCCGCCGAAGCCATCGATGAAATAGCGCCCGACGAGCTGATGGCCAGTCCAAGACATGGCGAAGCCGACGCAGCCGCCATGGCTGATCAGGTCATGCTCAGCGCGCGCGATGTCGGCATAGCCACCGCCATCACCGCCAAATCGCGCCGGCAGGCCAATGCGGAACAGGCCGGCCTCGGCCAACGCACGCCACGCCACGTGCGGAAAATCATCCGACGCCGCGAAGCCACGTCCGGCGACATGCCGCGCGGCGAACTCGGCCATAGAGGTGGTCATGCGCGGTCTTCCCCTTCTACCCGCGCAGGCGGGGAGAAGGTGCCGAGCGCAGCGAGGCGGATGAGGGGCTTCTCGCCCCACACCACCGGCCATTGTCGTTGACGCACCGCGAAGCCCCTCATCCGCCCTTCGGGCACCTTCTCCCCGCCTGCGCGGGGAGAAGGAAAGATAGCTACTTCACCGCCTCCAGGGTGCGGCGCGCGATCACCATGCGGTGGACCTCGCTGGGGCCTTCGTAGACGCGCATCGTCCGCACCTTCTGCATCATCAGCTGCAGCGGCAGCTCCTTGGTCACACCCATGGCGCCGTAGGTCTGCATGGCGTGGTCGATCACCTCGGTCGCCATCTCGGTGGCGAAGACCTTGATCATCGAGGCTTCGGTGCGCACGTCGCGGTGATCGTCGAGCTTGGCGGCGGCGTCCATCACCATCAGGCGGCAGGCGTGGATCTTGGTCGCCGCCTCGGCGATCCACCACTGGATGGCCTGGCGGTCGGCGAGCTTCTGGCCGAAGGTGACGCGCTGCTTGGCGTGGCTGCACATCATCTCCAGCGCGCGCCGCGCCATGCCGGTGCACCAGGCGCCCATCTGCAGGCGTCGGATGGTCAGTCGCAGCTGCATCGGCGCGAAGCCCTGGCCGACGCGGCCCAGCACCTGCTCGTTGGGCACGCGACAATTCTCGAACACCACCTCGTAGGTGCGCTGGCCCGCCAGCATCGGAATCTCGCGCGCGATGATGAAGCCGGGCGTGCCCTTCTCGACGATAAAGGCGGTGACGCCGGCGTGACGCCCGTCGGTGCCGGTGCGCGCCATGACGATGGTGAAATCGGCGTAGGGCACGCGGCTGATCCAGATCTTGCGCCCGTTGATCACCCAGGAATTGCCCTCCTGCGTCGCGCGCGTGGTCATGCCGGCCGGATCGCCGCCGGCGCCGGGCTCGGAGATGGCGATCGCCGAATGCGCCTCGCCCGCGGCGTAGGGCTCCATATAGCGCAGCTTCTGCTCCGGGCTGGCCACCGCCATCAGCATGTGGAGGTTGGGCGAATCCGGCGGGAAGGTGAACGGCACGCAGGTGCGGCCGAGCTCCTCGTTGATCGGCATCAGGGCCACAGCCGGCAGGTTGGCGCCGCCGATCTCCTCCGGCGCGTCGAGCGCCCACAGGCCGAGCTCCTTGCACTTCTTCAGAAGCGGCGCCTCTTCCTCGTCGGTCAGCGAGACCTTCCCGCCGGCGATCTCGCGCGCCAGGATGTTCTTCTCCAGCGGCATCAGCTCGTTGTCGACGAACTTCGCCACCACGTCGCGCAGCATCCTGTGTTCTTCGAGCATCTCGGCCATCATTCCCTCCGGTTCAGGGGTTCAGCGTAGCAGCCAGGGACCGCGCCGTGAAACCGCGGCGATCAGCATCAGCGCCGGCAGCGCGGCGGCGAACAGGAACGTCGCCTGGAAGCCGGCGACGAAATCGCGCGCGCCGTCGGAGGCGATAGTGAAGACCAGCGTGAGGCCGGCGGCGCCCAGCACCACGCCCAGCGTTCGAGTCAGATTGGCGAGGCTGCCGGCGACGCCGCGATTCTCGCGCGGCAGCGCCCCGGTGACGATGTCGAGATAGGCGACCTGCAGCAGCCCGATGCCGACGCCCTGCGACAGCAGCGAGCCCACCATCGACCAGACCGATGGCGACGACCCCCAGGTCGCCGTCCACACCAGGCTCGCCGACACGATCGCGCAGGCGAGCAGCACCGTGGGATACCGGCCCAACCGGACGACCGAGCGCGCGCCCAGCGACGAGCCGATCACGCCCCCCGCCGGCCCCATCGCCAGCACGCACCCGCCCAGCAGCGGCCCCAGCGACGTCTGGCGGTCCAGGTAGTACGCGACCAGCAGCATGGGGGCGAAACCGGCGAGGTGGATCAGCGTGTTCAGGAGATTGAGCAGCGAGAAGTCGACCGAGCGGAAGACGCCCAATGGCAGCATCGGCGCGCGGAAACTGCGCTCGCGCTGGATAAACGCGGCGAGGCCGAACAGCGCGACGACCGCAAGGCCGACAGCGAGCGGCGTGTCGCCGCGCCCGGCACGGTTCAGCGCCAGCAGCAGCGCGACCAGGGTCGCGGCCAGCAGCACGGCGCCCAGCGTGTCGAACGGCTCACGCGCCGACGCGCGCGGCGGTATCGGCAGGTCGCGCAACAGCAGCAGCGGGATCAGGGCGACGGGCGCGCGGAACCAGAAGACGCCCGGCCAGCCGAACTCCTGCACCAGAAGGCCGCCCAGCGACGGACCGAGCGCGCCGCCCAGGGCCAACATGGTGGCGTAGGCGCCCAGCACGCGGGCGCGGTGCTCCTCGGCGAACAGCGAGGTGATCAGGGCCGGGCCACAAGACAAGGTCAACGCCGCGCCGACGCCCTGCAGCACGCGCGCCGCCAGCAGCCATTCATAGACCGGCGCCAGGGCGCACAGCGTGAAAGCCACGGCGACGCAGGCGAGACCAAGCCGGAAGACCAGCGCGTGCCCGGCGAGGTCGCCCATGCGCCCGAAGGCCAGCATCAGCGAGGAATGCGCCAGCATGTAGCAGATCACCACCCATTGGATGGCGTCGATCGGCAGCCCGAAGGAGCCGGTGATCGAGGGGAAGGCGATGTTGACCGCGGCGTCGAACGGCACCGTGGCCGAGCCCAGCCCGAGCAGCGCCGCCTGCGCGACGGCGCGCCGATTGCTCACAGCGTCGTCCCGAGCGACGTGACCTCCCCGTCATTCCGAGCGCAGCGAGGAATCCAGGCTGTCTCGCTGGATTCCTCGCTGCGCTCGGAATGACAGGGGGCCATTTGCTCCCATCAAGTCGGCAAGGTCACTTCGTCGGCGCCTTGCCGAGCTGGTTGAACGGCACGTCCTTGTCGACGCGCACGTCCTGCGGCAGGCCGAGCACGCGCTCGGCGACGATGTTGCGCAGGATCTCGTCGGTGCCGCCGGCGATGCGGAAGCCGGCGCCGCCGATCCATTGCGCCTGGAAGCCGCCGGCGCCCGGCACGTCCGACGTCATGATGCCGGCCGGGCCCATCAGCTCCATCGCCATGGCGCCGAGGTCCTGCATCTTGGGCGCGGCGACGACCTTGATGATCGAGGACTCCGGTCCCGGCGTCTGGCCGCGCGACATCGCCGTCAGCGTACGGTAGCGCGTGTACTTCAGGCCCTGCGCCTGGACGTACCAATCGGCGATCTTCGAGCGCACATGGCCGTTGCGGATAGCCGGACCATCCTCCAGCTCGGTGCTGCGCGCCAGCTCGAGCAGCTCGTCGACATCGAGCCCACCCGAGGGCATGCCCACCGCGAGGCGCTCGTTCATCAAGGTGGTCAGCGCCGCCTTCCAGCCGTCGCCGACCTTGCCCAGGCGCTGCGCGTCGGGCACCCGCACATTGGTGAAGAACACCTCGTTGAAGTTGGCGCCGCCGGAGATCTGCTTGATCGGCCGCGCCTCGACACCCGGGCTCTTCATGTCCAGGAAGAACATGGTCAGACCCTGGTGCTTGGGCACGTTGGGGTCGGTGCGGGTGATGATGATGCCCCAGTCGCTGTAATGCGCACCCGAGGTCCAGACCTTCTGGCCGTTGATGATCCAGTCGTCGCCGTCGCGCTCCGCCTTGGTGCGGATGCCGGCGACGTCGGAGCCGGCTGCGGGCTCGGAGAAGAGCTGGCACCAGACCTCCTCGCCGTAGAGCGCCGGCTTCACATGGCGCTTGAGCTGCTCCTTGGTCGCATAGGCCATCATCGTCGGGATGCACATGCCCAGGCCGATGTCGAAGAAGCCCAGCGGCACGAGGAAGTTCGATTCCTCCTGCTGGTAGATCACCTGCTGGATCGGCGTGCCGCCCTGCCCGCCATATTCCTTCGGCCAGGTGATGCGCGCATAGCCGGCGGCGGCCTTCTTGGCCTGCCACTCCTTGGCCGCCTTGAGCAGGCCGGGATCGTCGACGCGGGCGCGATAGGCCTGCTTGTCGTCGCTCTTGCGCTTGGCGTTGGCCTCGAGCCACTTGCGCACCTCGGCGCGGAAGGCGGCTTCCTCGGGGGTATCGTTGAAGTCCATGGGTCGCTCTCCTGCGATTCGTCAGGCGGCGTTCTTGCGCTCAAGGCGCGTGACCAGCTTGTCCTTCCACGCCAGCGGTCCGCCGATCGCCAGCGACAGCAGGCGCGAGCGGCGGTAGTGGAACTGCGTGTCGGCCTCCCAGGTGAAGCCGATGCCGCCATGGGTCTGGATGTTCTCCTTGGCGGCGAAGTCGTAGGCCTCGGTCGCGGCGATGCGCGCGGCGGCCGCGGCGATCGGCAGGTCGGCGCCGCCATCCGCCAGCATCATCGCGCCGTAATAGGCGTTGGATCGCGCCAGCTCGAGCTTGACGTACATGTCGGCGATCTTGTGCTTGATCGCCTGGTAGGAGCCGATCTGGCGGCCGAAGGCCTGGCGCTGCAGCGCGTAGTCGCGCGCCATCCACATCGCGGCTTCCGCGCCGCCGATCTGCTCGAAGGCCATCGGCACCGCCGCCACGTCGTACAGCTTCTCGAGCTGGCTCCAGCCCGCGCCCTCGACACCCAGCAGCTCGCCCGCCGCGCCGCTGAAGGCGATGCGCGCGTGCTTGCGCGCCGGATCGACGGTCTTCACTACCTCGCGCGTCACGCCTGCGCCGGTGAGATCAACGATCGCCATGGAAAGCGCGCGGTCACCCGTGCCGCCGGTGTTGACCAGCACGATGGCGAAGGTCGCCGCCGTGCCGTCGGCCACCGGCAGCTTCTCACCGTTGACCTTGCCGCCGCCGAAGCTCGTGCGCACGTTGCGTGGTGTCGGCGCCTGCGGGCCTTCGCCGGTGGCGATGGTGCCGATCGCCTCGCCACTGGCCAGCTTGGGCAGCCACGCCTTTTTCTGCGCCTCGCTGCCGAACAGCTTCAGCGCCTCGGTGGCGAGATACACGGACGAGGCGAAGGGCACCGCGGCGCAGGCCCGGCCCAATTCCTCGGCGACGACGCAGAGCTCCAGCGGCCCCATGCCGGCGCCGCCATACGCCTCCGGAATGGTCGCGGCGGTGACGCCGAGCTCGACCAGGCCCTTCCAGACCTCGGCGGCGTAGGCCTCATCGCCCTCCAGCACGCGGCGCGTCGTCTTGAACGGACTCTTGTCCGCCAGGAACTTGCGCACCTGCTCCTTGAGCATCTTCTGGTCGTCGGAGAAATCGAAGTTCATTGCGCGATCCCGGTTCTGAGTGGGCACGATTGTGCCGCCGCGACACCCATCGCCGCAACGGCGACGAATCGCGCGTTTCCGCAGCCTGACCGCAGGCCGAAATGCCTCAGGCCGTGGCGACCGCTGTCGTGGCGGCGGTGTCGAAGTACTCGTAGAAAGCGATAGCGCGGCCGTCGGTGGAAAAGCGCCACGAATCGGCTTTGAGCGAGCGTGCGACCTTGCCGTTGCGGCGGTGCCTCCAGGCGACTTCGCACAAGGCCACGACCTTGTCACCTTGCGCGATGTAGTCCTTTACCACGTAGTCCACCATCTCCCAGTCCGCCGCGATGTCGGCGAAATACTGGGCGACTTCCGCCTTGTTGCTGGCATTGCGGCTGAACTTCAGCTCATCGATGGCGGCGCCCATCGAGCCGAACTCGACCTTGTCGGCGAACAGCGACACCCAATGCTGCGCCGCCGCCATCACCGCCATGTCGTCGCCCTTGCTGGCAGACCATCGGCCATACGCCTTGCGCAGAATCTCGACGTTGCGCTCCTCCTGCGTCATTGGCTGACTCCTCCACGCGATTTGCACGCGAGGAGGCTAACCGAACGACGCACGCCGCGCCATGTCGGGTTGTGGCGCGGCGCGTCCATGCAATCAGTCGAGATCCATGCCGTCCATGCCGGCGTTCTTGCGCGCCTTGGCGACCATGTCCCTGACGATCGGGCCGAGCGTCGTCGGATCGGCGACCGCCGGGATCATCGGCCCCTTGTGCCAGCCCTCGGCGACGGCGATCTGGCCGCTGCCGGCCTGGAAGACGCGGCCGGTGATATCGCCCGACTCCTCGCTCGCCAGCCATACCGCGATCGGCGCCACCCACTTGGGATCGCGCTTCTCCAGATCCTCCGGCGAGTACTGCCGCAGGTCCGCGGTCATGCGCGTATAGGCCGAGGGCGAGATCGAGTTCACGGTCACGCCATAGCGGCGCATCTCGCGCGCAGCGATCACGGTGAAGGCGGCGATGCCGGCCTTGGCGGCGCCGTAGTTGGTCTGGCCCACGTTGCCGTAGATGCCCGACACCGAAGTCGTGGTCAGCAGGCGGCCGTTCACCGGCTGGCCGGTCTCCTTGAACTTGTCGCGCCAATAGGCGCAGGCATGGCGCGCCGGCGCGAAGGTGCCCTTGAGGTGCACCTTGATCACGCCGTCCCATTCCTCCTCGGTCATGTTGGTCAGCATGCGGTCGCGCAAGATGCCGGCGTTCGACAGCACGATGTCGAGCTTGCCGAAGGTCGAGATCGCCTGGTCGACCATGCGCTTCGCGCCATTCCAGTCGGAGACGTCGTCGCCGTTGACCACGGCCTGGCCGCCCATGGCCTTGATCTCCTCGACCACCTTCTGTGCCGGCGTCATGTCGGCGCCCTTGCCGTCGCGCTCGCCGCCGAGATCGTTCACGACGACCTTCGCACCGTGCTTGGCCAGCAAGAGCGCGTGCTCGCGTCCCACGCCGCGCGCCGCCCCGGTGACCAACGCCACACGTCCTTCGCACAACCTCGCCATGGGTTCCCTCCGTTGATTGATGGGCCACAGACTGGCGCGGACGGGTGCGCCCTTTCAACCGGGACTTTCCGGCCTGCGAACGCAATCCCGATCAAGCGGGCATCGGCCGCAGGGCCTATACCGGCGCCATGGACCCCGTCGACAAAGCCCTGTGGTTCATCGAGAGCCACTTCGCCGAGGAGCTGAGCCTCGACGACATCGCCGCGATCGCCGGCGTGTCGCGCTTCCAGCTCGTGCGCGCCTTCGGCTACGCCACGGGGACCTCGGTCATGCGCTACGTCCGCGCGCGACGCCTGACCGAAGCCGCCCGCGCGCTGGCCGGCGGTGCGCCCGACATCCTCGCCGTGGCGCTCGACGCCGGCTACGGCTCGCACGAAGCCTTCACCCGCGCCTTCCGCGACCAGTTCGGCGTGACGCCGGAATCCGTCCGCGCCGACCGCAGCCTCGCCAACCTCGAACCGATGGAGCCGATCCTCATGACCGAGACACCGACCGCGACGCTCGAGCCGCCACGCTTCGAGACCACGCCGGCCCTGCTGATCGCCGGGCTGGGCGAGCGCTTCAGTCACGACGGCAGCGCTGGCATCCCGGCACTGTGGCAACGCTTCAACGAGCAGATCGATCACGTCCCGGGCAAGGTCGGCGACGCTGCCTACGGCGTCTGCTTCAACACCGACGATTCCGGCGGGTTCGACTACATCGCCGGCGTGGCCGTGCGCGACTTCACCGAGCTGCCCAAGGACTATGCGCGCGTGCGCATCCCGCCGCAGCGCTACGCCGTCTTCACCCACCGCGAGCACATCTCGACGATCCGCCGCACGGTGACGACGATCTGGAGCAAATGGCTGCCCACCTCCGGCTTCCAGGCTGCCGACGCGCCGTTCTTCGAACGCTATAGTCCCGAGTTCAACGGCCGCACCGGCCTCGGCGGTTTCGAGATCTGGCTGGCGATTAGATAAGCGCTACCACGTGTCGACGAGTGGCCGCTTCTTGCAGGTTCGCGCGACACGGATCGCGATCTCGCCGCAGTGGGCGATCAGCAGACCTTTCATCGATCCCGCTTCTATTGCGCCACCGCGCGTGTGCCGATCACGCCCTCGGCGGCGAGCCTGTCGAGCTCGTCGCGCGTCAGGCCGAGATCGCCGCCCAGCACGGACTCGTTGTGCTCGCCCAAGGTCGGCGCCGAAGCCCTGAGCGGCGGTGTCGCACCGTCGAGGCGGTATGGCGACAGCGGCACGACGTGGTTGCCGATGAAGCGCCGCTCGGCGCGGCGCCAGAAGCCCGCGGCCGCGAGCTGCGGATCGGTGAGCAGGTCCTGCGCCGCGTAGACCGGACCCGACGCCACGCCGGCCGCCTGGAATGTCGCGACGACCACATCGCGCGGCTTGCCGACCGACCACTTCCGCACCGCGTCTTCCATCGCGCGCTGATCGAGCGTGGTCGCAGCACCGACGATGCGCGCGATGGCATTCCACTGCGCGTCCGTCTCGGCGGACACCGCCCACCATATGCCGGTCTCACCGCCGACCAGGCGTAGTTTCGACAGAGGATGACGGCTACCGTCGCGCGCAAGGAGTTCCTGCTGCGTCGACTGGGCGACGATGGCGTCGGCGCCGAGCTGGAACAGGCATTCGACCTGGCCGAGGTCGATCACCGCGCCGGCGTGACCCTGCTTGCGGCCGTAGAGCGCGATCAGGCAGGCGATGGCGCCGTAGATCCCACCGATGGGATCGCCATAGGCGACGTGCTGCATGGTCGGCGGGCCGTCGGGCTCGCCATTGGCGAAAGGCAGGCCCGAAGCCTGCTCGACCGTCGAGCCATAGGCACGGAAGCCGCTCCACGGACCGCTGGCGCCGAACGCGCCCATCGAGATGCCGATCAGGCTGGGCACCGCTGATGTCATCGCCTTGGGCCCGAGGCCGAGCCGGTCGAGCACGCCGGGCGCGTAGTTCTCGATCATCACGTCGGCGCGCGCCGCGAGACGGCGCACCAACGCCTTGCCGCTTTCCGCCTTCAGATCGAGCGTGACGCCGCGCTTGTTGCGGTTGACCATCAGGAAGGCGTGACGGGTCTCGTAGGGCGGCGGATCACCATCGATGATGCCGTCGAAGCCGCGCCACCAATCGTAGTGCGCGCAGGACTCGACCTTGACGATGTCGGCGCCGAGATCGGCGAAGTGCCGCGCCGCCAGCGGGCCGGCCCAGCCCATGGTGAGATCCAGCACGCGCACGCCTTCGAGCGGCAGCGTCTTCGCGGGCTGGCGCTGCGCGGCCGTCGCGGAATCGGACGCGCCGGCCTGGATATGGAACGGCATGCTCGGCCCGAAGGCGTGCACACCGGGCACCGGCAGAAAGCTGGCGCGGCCCTGCCAATGCAGCGTGCGCGGCAGATCGGCGAGGCTGGGCACCGGCGCCATGGGAATGCGCCGGCGCTGGCCTTCCTCCAGCAGCCATTTCGCCGACTTGGCGCGTAACGCCGGCACCAGAATGGGATCGAGCTCGTCGGCGCGATCCTGGCGCTGCAACGAGGTGGCGTTGCGCGTGTCCTGCGCCAGCTCCGGCCGGCCGATCATGTCGCAGAACGACGCCCATTGTGGCGGCGTCAGCGCGGTGACGCCGATCCAGCCGTCGCTCGCCTGGTAAATGCCGCCGGGGAAGGTCGGCGTGAAGCGATTGACACCGCGGCGCACGACCTTGTCGCCGGTGAGCGCCAAGGTCGAGGCGCCGCCCTCGGAGAAGCACAGGTTGGCGGTGAGGATGTCGAGGTCGATACGCCGGCCGCTCCAGCCGTTGTCGCGGCCGATGATCGCGCCCAGCGCGGCGATGAAGGCCGTGGCGCCGGCCACCACCTGCGGCGCGTGCCCGCGCGGCAGCATCGGCGCGCCATCCTTCGGCCCGGTGACATAGGCCACGCCGCTCATCGCCTGGATAACCGCGTCGCTGCCGATCCAGTCGCGGTACGGTCCATCCGATGCGAACCAGGTGAGGCCGACGCGGATGGTGTCGGCGCCACGCGCCGCGTCCGCCATCGCGACCTCGGCGGCGCTCTGGCCGGCGATGATCAGGTCGAGCCTGCCGGCGGATGCGATGTCACTGATGCGCTGCTTGCCGTGATCGAGCCACACGGCGTAGGCCTCGCTCGCCTTGCCACCATAGCCGACGCCCGTCGCATCGGGCACGCCGAGCTGCAGCACCGTGGCGCCATGCTTGGCGAACAGACGGCCGCAGTAGCGCGTGGCCACACCTGTTGGCAGCTCCAAGACGCGCAGACCGGCGAGCGGCGCGGACATAACGTCAACTCCAGGGAAAGCGGCGACTTGCCACTGTCATGGCATGCCGACGCCACGGATGGAACGCGCCAACCGACGACGCCGACGGGGCCTCCCGCACAGCGGCATTGCGGCGCCGGCGCTTGCGACTCCCGCGCCCGGGCGGGCTAGGATGCCCCTGATCCAGATCATCCAGCGGGAGGGAACAGATGAGCGCGGAACCCGTGGCGGCCGGAGCGGCCAAGAAGGACATCGGCATCAGCAAGGATGGCCATGTCGGCATCGTCGAGATCCAGCGGCCGCCGCACAACTATTTCGACAACGCGCTGATCAACCAGATCGCCGACGCCTACGAGGCGTTCGATCGCGACGACAATATCCGCGCCATCGTGCTGTGCGCCGAGGGCAAGTCGTTCTGCGCCGGCGCCGATTTCGCCAACCGCCCGCAGACCGGCGCGGCCGAGACCGGCAAGCACCTCTACAAGGAAGCCACGCGCATCTTCCGGGCCAAGAAGCCGCAGGTCGCCGCCGTACAGGGCGCCGCGATCGGTGGCGGCCTGGGCCTGGCGCTGTCGGCCGATTTCCGCGTCACCTGCGAGGAGGCGCGCTTCTCCGCCAACTTCACGCGACTGGGCTTCCACCCCGGCTTCAGCCTGACCTACACGCTACCGCGTCTCGTCGGTCAGCAGAAGGCCAACCTGCTCTTCTATACCGGCCGGCGTGTGACCGGCAGCGAAGCGGTGGCGATGGGCATGGCCGACGTGCTGGTGCCCCTGGCCGACGTGCGCAAGGGCGCGATGGCGCTGGCCAAGGAGATCGCCGAGTCGGCGCCGCTCGCGGTGCTGTCGACGCGCGAGACCATGCGCCGCGGCTTCGCCGACGAGGCCGAGCGCGCCACCGAGCGCGAGCTGGTCGAGCAGGACTGGACGCGCAAGACCGCCGACTTCAAGGAAGGCGTCAAGAGCTGGGCCGAGCGGCGGCCGGGCAACTTCCAGAAGCGTTAATCCATCATCCCGAGCGAAGGCGAGGGATCTCCCGCGACAGGGAGATTCCTCGCTGCGTTCGGCATGACGAGTCCAGGGAGACATCATCATGGGTCAGGTCGACGGCAAGGTCGCCCTCGTCACGGGCGGTGCGTCGGGCATCGGCGAGGCGTGTTCGCTTACGCTCGCGCGTGAAGGCGCGCGCGTGGTCATCACCGACATCGACGACGCGCGTGGCAAGGCGCTGGCGGCGAAGATCGGCGGCGGCACGATCTACCTGAATCACAACGTGGTCTCGGAGCCGCGCTGGATCGAGGTCGTGGCCGAGATCGAGAAACAATGCGGCCGGCTCGACGTGCTGGTGTCCAACGCCGGCATCGGCATCGCCACCTCGATCTTCGACATGTCGCTGGCCGACTGGCAGCGCCAGCAGGCGATCAACCTCGACGGCGTCTTCCTGTCGGTGAAGCACTCGGTGCCGCTGATGCGCAAGGGCGGTGGCGGCTCGATCATCATGATGTCCTCGGTCGCCGGCCTGCGTGGCGCGCCCGGGCTGGCCGCCTATGCCGCGACCAAGGGCGGCGTGCGGCTGTTCGCCAAGTCGGTGGCGCTGGAATGCGCCGCCGCCGGCGACAACATCCGTGTGAACTCGATGCACCCCGGCATCATCGCCACGCCGATCTGGGGCAAGATTCCGACCGGCGCCAGCGGCATGGGCCACAACGCGCCGATCGACCCCCACGAGCGATCGAAGATCGCTGTGCCACTGTCTCGCGCGGGAGAGGCGCAGGACATCGCCAATGGGGTATTGTGGCTGGCGAGCGACGCCTCGAGCTACGTTACCGGCATGGAAATGGTGATCGATGGCGGCATGATGGCCGGGAACCCCTGGCGCCGACTGTAAGGGAGCGCGAGATGGCGGGCGAGGTCAGCGATATCAAGGACTGGCACGCCCACGTCTATTTCGACGCCGAGAGCAAGGACGCCGCGCTGAAGCTGCGCGGCACCATTGTCGCGCGCTTTGTCGCCGAGATGGGCCGCGTGCATTCCAGGCCGATCGGCCCGCATCCGCGCTGGAGCTACCAGGTCGCCTTTCCGCCCGCGATGTTCGCCGAGTTCGTGCCCTGGCTGGCGCTGAACCGTGGCGACCTCGTGATCCTCGTGCACCCCAACACCGGTCGCGATCTCACCGACCACCGCGACCGCGCCATCTGGTTGGGCGAGAAGGTCGACCTCGAGCTGTCCATTTTGAAGGACTGAACCCATGCAGGACCTGCTGCCAATCGCGGCGCGCATCGGCGAGCGGCTGAAGGCGCGCGGCGAGACGATCGCCGTCGCCGAATCCTCGATCGGCGGCCTGATCTCGGCCGCGCTGCTCTCGGTGCCCGGCGCTTCGGCCTATTACATCGGCGGCGCTGTGATCTACACGCGCGCCGCCGGTGACGCGCTGCTGATGATCCCGCCGGAGGCGCGCGTCGGATTGCGCGCCTCGACCGAGCCCTACGCCCTGCTGATGGCGCGCACCATCCGAGAGCGCCTGGGCACCACCTGGGGCATCTCCGAAACCGGTGCCAGCGGCCCGACCGGTAACCGCTACGGCGACGCCGCCGGCCACGCCTGCGTCGCGCTGAGCGGGCCCACCGAGCGCAGCATCACCATCGAGACGGGCAAGCCCGACCGCGTCGGCAACATGCGCGCGTTCGCGGCTGCGGCTCTCGCCCTGCTTGGTGAGGAATTGCGCTAGAAGATCCGTCTTACATCGCACTTTAACCGTTGAAAGGCCCGAGAGATTCAACTTTATCCAGGTTTTCGTGCGGCTTAGAGAAAAGAGCTTGTTTTGACGTTAGAATCACGATATATAGCTCTTGTTCACGTTTAGACATTCAACACGTTTAGATAGTCAAAAAGCAATATTTGGGCAGGGGATATGACAATGACCATTCTCAAGAGCATTCTTCGTGATGAGTCCGGCGCCACCGCCATCGAGTATGGCCTGATCGCCGCGCTGATCTCGGTCGCCGCTATCACCGCGTTCAGCACGGTCGGCACCAAGCTCAGCGGCCTGATGAGCAACACCGCCAACAAGCTGCAGTAGCCGCACGCGGAACGCCGCGCCGGCCAGTCTGGGGAATTCACAGTCTGGGGAATTCACGCGCGTAATTTGAGGGCTGGTGCCGCGAAGGCGGCACCAGCCCGCTTTTTTTCTCGGCGGGCTACACCCGCGCGTTGCGCCTACGGTCGTCGTCCCACATCAGGTAGTGCGGACCCAACGCGGCGAGATCGGGCGCGCCGATCTGCGCCATCACCAGATCGACTTCGCGGCGGAAGATGCCCAGGGCGTGGGTGGCGCCGGCGGTGCCGCCGGCGGCGGCGCCATAGAGCGTCGGGCGGCCCATGAAGATGAACTTCGCGCCCATGCACAGGGCGGTGATCACGTCGGCGCCGCGGCGCACGCCGCCGTCGAGCATCAGGGTCATCTTGTCGCCGACCGCCTCGACGACCGCCGGCAGCACGTCGAGCGGCGAAGGCGCGCGATCGAGCTGCCGCGCGCCATGGTTGGACACCATGATGCCGTCGACGCCGATCGACTGCGCGCGCAGCGCGTCGTCGGGATGCATGATGCCCTTGATGACGAACTTGCCCGGCCATAGCCGGCGGAAGTTCTCGACGTCCTTCCAGGTCACCGAGGTCGGCGTCTGGGTGGCGACGAAGGCGGCGACCTCGTCGGCGCTGGCGCCCTTGGGCGCGTAGGGCTGCCAGTTGGAGAACATCGGCGTACCGGTGCGCATGTACTCCATCATCCAGCCGGGATGGCGCAGCGCCTCGAACTTGGTCGCCCAGGTCATGCGCAGCGGCCGCGTGAAGCCATTGCGCTGGTTGCGCTCGCGGTTGGAGGTGATCGGCACGTCGACGGTCATCGCCAGGGTCTTCAGCCCGGCGTCCTTGACGCGGCGGATCATGTCCTCGGAGATGCCGCGGTCCTTGGCGGTGTAGAGCTGATACCAGCCATGGTCGGGGGCGAGCTTGCCAAGATCCTCGATCGAGCCGGTGCTGGCGCCCGACATGATGAAGGGCACGTTCGCGTCGCGCGCCGCCTGGGCCAGCATCAGATCGGCGCCGGGGCGGAACAGGCCGGCGAGCCCCGTGGGCGCGATGCCGAAGGGGCTCGAATAGGAGCGGCCGAACAGCACCGCGCTCTGGTCGCGCTTGTTGACATCGACCATGTAGCGCGGCACCAGCTCGCGGCGGCTGAAGGCGTTCTCGCAACCGTCCAGGCCGGCCTCGTCGTCGACGCCGCCCTCGATGAAGTCGAAAGCGATCTTCGGCAGACGCCGCTTGGCCGCCTTGCGCAGATCCTCGATGTTGATCACGCCGTCCACGCACGTTTCTCCCGTCGGTCTTGTTACGCCATTCTTGCCCGGACCGGCCGCCCATCCAAGGGGGCCCGACGCATGGGAGCCAACGGCCCGCGTCTTGCGTAGGATCGGTCCCGGACGGAAACATCAGGTGTCCGATGTCGATCGCCAGCCCGATCGTGCCGATCGTCGACGACGAGGCGGCCACACGCGCCGAGAGCATCCGCCGGCGACTGGCCGATGAAATCATCACCGGCCAGCTGCCGCCCGGCGCCCGGCTGGACGAGGTCGGCACCGCCGAGCGCTTCGCCGTATCGCGCACCCCCGTACGCGAGGCGCTGAACCAGCTGGTCGGCATCGGCCTGGCGCAGCGCCAGGGTCGCGGCGTGGTGGTGGCGGTCATGGCGCCCGCCGTGGTCGGCGAGGCCTTCGAGCTGATGGCCGACCTCGAGGCGCTGTGCGCCCACTACGCGGCGCGACGCATGACACCGGTCGAACGGCGACTGCTGGCGGAGATGCACGAGCGCTCGGGCGAGTCGATGCGCCACGGCGTGCGGGAAGACTACGACGCGCTGAACACGGAGTTCCACGCCGCGATCTATCGCGGCAGCCACAACCGGCCGCTCGAGGACACCGCCCACGCCGCGCGCCGCCGCGTGGCGCCCTACCGCACCGGCCAGTTCAACGTCGCGGGGCGTCTGGCGAAGTCCTTCGGCGAGCACGCGCTGGTCGTCGAGGCGATCCAGCGCGGCGACGCCGCCAAGGCCGCCGCCCACATGCGCGCCCATGTGCACACGGTGGGCGACGCGTCGCTGGCCTATGTCGCGGAGGCGCGCGCGAGATAGCCGCGCCAGCCGCCGCAGGTCGAGATGTCCTCGGCGCCCTCGACGGCGGCGGCTTCGCAGAGAAAGCCCTTCACCTTGCGGCCGTCGGCTAGCGTGATGTCGCCCAGCCCGAGTGGCGAGGGGATGCGCGCCAGGAAGGCGCCAACGGCCTCGGTCGGCACACGCCAGATTTCGCCGTCGATGGCGACGCCATCTTTCGAAACGCGCACCAGCCCAGGCCGCGCGACACCGGCGCCCGGCAGTCGATAGAAGCGATAGATCGCCGCCGTCGAGCAGGCCGAGTCGAAGCGCGCGCCCAAGGCTCGCAGCTCGCGATTGAGCGGCAGGTCGCGCATATGCGCGCCGACCACGACGATCGGCATGTCAGGGTAGCTCGGCGCGGCGGCCATCGATTCGGCCGGCGGCAACGCGACGCCGGTGGCGCCCATCGTGCCGCCGACATCACGGTGGAACACCTCGCCGATCGCCGCGAGGCGGCCCTCGCGAAAGGCCGGCGCGACCAGCGTGATGCCTGCGGGCAGCCCATCGGCGCGAAAGCCTGATGGCACGGCGAGCGCCGAGAGATCGAGCTGGTTCACGAAGTTGGTGTAGTGACCGAGATTGCTGTTGAGCCGCACCGGATCGGCCAGCACCTCGGCGACGCGGTAGATCGTGCCCGAGGTCGGCAGCGCCAGCACCTCGCAATCGGCAAAGATCGCCTCGGCGTGGCGGCGCAAGGTTCGCAGGCGGTCGCGCGCACGATAGACGTCGACCGCCGTGGCCTTGCGGCCGCTGTCGATGATGGCGCGCGTGACGGGGTGCATGGCGTCGCCACGCGCGGCGATAAAGGCGTCGATCGCCGTGGTGCGTTCGGCCGCGCCAGCCGGGCTATAGAGCACGGCGGCGGCCTCGGCGAGCGGCGCGTAGTCGATCTCAACCAATGTCGCGCCCAGACGCTGGAGGCGATCGAGCGACTGGGCGTAGATCGACGCGGCCTGCGCATCGCCGAAGAATTCGCGTTGATCCGGCCGCGGCACGGCGCAGCGGAAGCCCTGGGGCGGCGCGGCGAGATCGGCGACGAAGCCCGCCGGCGCAGCGCGTGAATAGATGTCGGCGGCGTCGAAGCCCATCGCGGCGCGCAGCACCGCGAGGCTGTCGCCGATTGTGAGCGCGAAGATCGAGACCACGTCGAGCGCGCGGCACGCCGGCACGACGCCCGAGGTCGACAGCAGGCCGATGCTGGGCTTCAGCCCGATGATATTGTTGAAGCCCGCCGGCACGCGGCCCGAGCCGGCGGTGTCCGTGCCCAGCGCGAAGCTCACCAGGTCCGACGACACCGCCACCGCCGAGCCGGCGCTCGAGCCGCCCGGCAGGTAGTCGGCGTTGAACGGATTGCGCGCCACGCCATAGGGCGAGCGTACGCCGACGAGCCCGGTGGCGAACTGGTCGAGATTGGTCTTGCCAATGACGAGCGCGCCGGCCGCCGTCAGCCGCTCGACGACGGTGGCCGATTGCGCAGGCGTGTAGGCGAAGGCCGGACACGCGGCCGTCGTCGGCAGGCCGGCGACGTCGATATTGTCCTTCACCGCGAAGGGCACGCCGAACAGCGGCAGCCGGTCGAGGATGGCTGGATCGGCGACCAACGCCCGATCGAGATCAGCGGCGGCCAACCGCAACGCCTCGTCCGCGACGCGGCTGATCCACACCGCGTCCTCGCCCGCCGCCGCGATCCGCGCCAGCACCGTCTCGACGACAGCCGACGGCTTGCGATGCCCCTCGCGGTAGTCCTGGCGCAGGCGCTGGATATCCAGGCTCTCTCGCACCGACGGCATCCTGCCTCCCCGTTCGTACCGCCAAGTCCTTAATCAAGCCCTGTGCCACGCTCCAAGGCACCGCGCGCTGCGGATTCAGCCTAATAAATAGGCATATCACGCCTGAATGTATGCAGACTGTCCGCGCAGATATCACACAACCCTGTGAATCAACGGGGGAAGCGCTGGCACATCCCTTGCTGCCTGTAGGTCGGGGCAGACGGGAGATCCATCATCATGAAGCGCCGCACTTTTCTCGCATCTTCGAGCGCCTTGGCCACGTCGATGGCGGCGCCGGCGGTGTTCTCGCCGCTGAAAGCGCAGTCGCGGCAGGAGACACTGCTGATCGTCGCCGAGAACACGCCCAACATGATGGACATCCACGGCGTGGGCGCCAACCGGCCGTCCTACGAGGTGTCGTGGAACACGCATGACCGGCTGATGACCTACGGCGTGAAGAAGGACGCCAGCGGCCAGGACCACTACGACTATTCCAAGCTCGAGCCGGAGCTAGCGACCGACTGGAACGTCACGCCGACCTCGGCAACCTTCAAGCTGCGCAAGGATGCCAAGTTCCACGACGGCACACCGATCACCGCCAAGGACGTGAAGTGGTCGTTCGACCGCGCCGTCACGGTGGGCGGCTTCCCGACCTTCCAGATGCGCGCCGGTTCGCTGGAGAAGCCCGAGCAGTTCGTCGCCGTCGACGACCACACCTTCCGCGTCGACTTCGTGCGCGCCGACAAGCTCACCATGCCCGACATGGCGGTGCCGGTGCCGGTGGTCATGCACTCCGAGCTCTGCAAGAAGAACGCGACCGCGACCGATCCCTGGGCGATGGAGTGGACCAAGAACAACCTAGCCGGCGGCGGCGCCTACAAGATCGAGCGCTGGCAGCCCGGCCAGGAGGTCGTCTACGCGCGTAACGACGAGTGGAAGAACGGGCCGATGCCCAAAATCCGCCGCGTGATCCTGCGCATCATCCCCTCCGCCGGCAATCGTCGCGCGCTACTGGAGCGCGGCGACGCCGACATCTCCTTCGATCTCGGCTCCAAGGACTTCGCCGAGCTCAAGGCCTCGCCCAAGCTGACCATCGTCGGCACGCCGGTCGAGAACGCCATGCAGTACATCGGCATGAACGTGAAGCAGAAGCCGTTCGACAACGTGAAGGTGCGGCAGGCGGTGGCCTACGCCATCCCCTATCAGAAGATCCACGAGGCCGTGATGTTCGGCCAGTCGATCCCGCTCTACGGCGGCGCCGACAACAAGGCCAAGGGCACGGGCTGGCCGCAGAAGCACGGCTACACCACCGACATCGCCAAGGCCAAGGCGCTGCTGGCCGAGGCGGGCTACGCCAACGGCTTCGAGACCACGCTCAGCTTCGATCTCGGGCTGGCCGGCATCAACGAGCCGCTCACCATCCTGTTGCAGGAGAGCCTCGGCCAGATCGGCATCAAGGCGACGATCAACAAGATCCCCGGCGCCAACTGGCGGGCGGAGCTGTTGAAGAAGAACATGCCGATGATCACCAATACCTTCGGCGGCTGGCTGAACTACGCCGAGTACTTCTTCTACTGGTGCTATCACGGCCAGAACGCCGTCTTCAACACGATGAGCTACCAGAACCCGAAGATGGACGCGCTGATCGACAAGGCGCGCTTCGCGTCGGGCAAGGAGTACGAGGACGCGGTCAACGGTTTCGTCGACATCGCCTTCGAGGAGGTGCCGCGGGTGCCGCTCTTCCAGCCGCTGCTCAACGTGGCGATGCAGAAGAACGTCACCGGCTACCGCTACTGGTTCCACCGCCAGCTCGACTACCGCCAGCTCGCCAAGAGCTAGGCGCGAACGCTGGAGGCGGAGATGCTGAACCTGCTGCTGTCGCGGCTGGCGACGGCGATTCCCAGCATCGTGGGCGTCGTCGTCGTCACCTTCATGTTGACACGCCTGTTGCCCGGCGACCCGGCGGCCTATTTCGCGGGCCTCGCCGCCAGCCCGCAGGCGGTGGCCGAGATCCGCACCAAGCTCGGCCTCGACAAGTCGCTGCCCGAGCAGTTCGTCGCCTATGTCGGCGACCTGCTGAGCGGCAATCTCGGCAATTCGCTCAGCACCGGCCAGCCGGTGGTGGCGGAGATCGCCACCCGCCTGCCGGCTTCGGCCGAACTCACCCTGGCGGCGCTGCTGCTTGCCGTCTTCATCGCCATTCCGCTCGGCGTGCTGGCGGCGGTCAAGCAGGGGACGTGGATCGACCATCTCTGCCGTGTCGTGACGACGGCCGGCGTGTCGCTGCCGGTGTTCTTCACCGGCCTGCTGTTTGCCTACGTCTTCTACTACCTGCTGCAGTGGGCGCCGGCGCCGACCGGCCGGCTCGACGTCTTCCTGTCGCCGCCCACGCACATCACCGGCTTCTACCTGATCGACTCGGCGCTGACCGGCAACGGCGAGGTTTTCTGGGGGGCGCTCCGCCAGCTCGCGCTGCCGGCGATCTCCATGGCGATCTTCTCGCTGGCCCCGCTTGCCCGCATGACCCGCGGCTCGATGCTGGCGGTGCTGGGCAGCGACTTCATCCGAACCGCGCGGGCAAGCGGGCTGGCGCCACGCACCGTGGTTTTCACCTACGCCTTTCGCAACGCCGTGCTGCCGGTCATCACCGTGCTCGGCATGGTGTTCTCCTTCCTGCTCGGCGCCAACGTGCTGGTCGAGACGGTGTTCGCCTGGCCGGGCATCGGGCTGTACGCCGTCAACGCACTGATCACCTCGGACTACGCGCCGGTGCAGGGCTTCGTGCTGACCATGGCGGTGCTCTACATCACGCTGAACCTGGTGATCGACATCGTCTACGGCCTGGTCGATCCGCGCGTGAGGCTCGACACGTGAGCGGCTTCACTTACCTCCACTTTTCCGAGGGGACTTCCCTCTCCCCGCAAGCGGGGAGAGGGCGGGGCCCGTCGCGCGCAGCGCGATGGGAGGGTGAGGGGCTCGTGCAGCAACCGCGGCCGCGGTCCCGCGATTCCCAGCCCCTCACCCCGACCCTCTCCCCGCATGCGGGGAGAGGGAGGGAGCGCTAGGACGTGCTCCCCCTCCTGCGCCATGCCCGCTATGTGCTGTCGGAGAATCCGGTCACGGCGTTCGCCTTCGGCTTGTTCGCGATGTTCCTGCTCGCGGCGATCCTCGGCCCGCTGATCGCGCCCTACGATCCGCTGGCGACCAACACCAGCCTCGCCTTGAAGCCGCCCTCGGCGGCGCACTGGTTCGGCACCGACCAGCTCGGCCGCGACATCTTCAGCCGTGTGCTGGTGGCGACACGGATCGACCTCACCATCGCCTTCGCCTCGGTGATCCTCGCCTTCCTGCTCGGCGCCGTCTCCGGCGTCGCCGCCGGCTATTTCGGGGGATGGCCCGATCGGATCGTCGGCCGGCTCGCCGACACCATCATGGCCTTCCCGCTCTTCGTGCTCGCCATGGGCATCGTCGCCGCGCTGGGCAACACGGTCACCAACATCATCATCGCCACGGCGATCATCAACTTCCCGCTCTACGCCCGCGTCGCGCGTGCCGAGGCCAATATCCGCCGCGACGTCGGCTTCGTCGAAGCGGCGCGGCTCTCCGGCAATGGCGAGGCGCGGGTGCTGTTTGGCCATATCCTGCCCAACATCATGCCGATCATGATGGTGCAGATGTCGCTGACCATGGGCTACGCCATCCTCAACGCGGCGGGCCTGTCGTTCATCGGCCTGGGCGTGCGCCCGCCAGCGCCCGAATGGGGCATCATGGTCGCCGAGGGCGCCAACTTCATCCAATCCGGCGAATGGTGGATCGCGCTGTTCCCCGGCGCGACGCTGATGCTGGCGGTGTTCTGCTTCAACCTGCTGGGTGACGGGCTGCGCGACATCATCGACCCCCGGAAGCGCACGTGAGCGCCGCGCCCGCGCTCGCCGTCGAGAATCTGTGCGTCGAGTTCCGCACGCGCTCCGGCGTGGTCAAGGTGCTCGACCAGGTCGGCTTCAGCATCGCCAAGGGCGAGACAGTGGCGCTGGTCGGCGAAAGTGGCTCGGGCAAGTCGGTCACCGCCTTCGCCGTCATGGGCATCCTCGACGCCGCCGGTCGCGTCACGTCAGGGACGGCGATGTTCGGCGGCTCCGACCTGCTGGCCTTGCCCGAACGCGAGCTGGCCGAGCTGCGCGGCCGTGAGCTGTCGATGATCTTCCAGAACCCGCGCACGGCGCTCAATCCGATCCGCCGCGTCGGCGAGCAGATCGCCGATGTGCTGGTACGCCACGGCGGCGCCACGCGCGCCAAGGCGCCGGCGCTCGCGGTCGAGATGCTGAACAAGGTCCGTATTCCCGACCCGGAGCGCCGCGCCCGGGCCTATCCCTTCGAGCTGTCGGGCGGCATGTGCCAGCGCGTGATGATCGCCATCGCCATCGCCTGCCGGCCCAGCCTACTGATCGCCGACGAGCCGACCACCGGCCTCGACGTCACGACGCAGGCGGTGATCATGGACCTGATCGCCGAGCTGGCGCGCGAGACCGGCACCGCGACGCTGTTCATCACCCACGACCTGACGCTCGCGGCCGAGTACTGCGACCGCATTGTCGTCATGCATGCCGGCCACATCGTCGAAAGCGCGCCCAGCGCCACGCTGTTCAGCGCCGCGCGCCACCCCTACTCCGCGCGCCTGCTGGCGGCCACGCCCAGTGAGAGCGGCGCGCTGGCCTCGCTGGCGTCGATCCCGGGCTCGTTGCCCGATCTGCGCCGTGCCGACCTGCCGAGCTGCCGCTACAGCGAACGCTGCGAGCGGCGTCTCGACGCCTGCGCCGGACCGCTGCCGCGCACGGCGATCGCCGAGGCGCACATCGTCGCCTGCCGGAACCCGCTATGACCGCGCCGCTGCTGGACATCGCCGAGCTGCGCAAGCACTTCGAAGTTGGCGCCAAGCGTGGCGCGTGGCGGCGTTTCGGCGACCGGCTGCGCGGCAAGGAGGCGCCGACGCCGAAGCTGCACGCGGTCGACGATGTGAGCCTGACCATCGGCCGCGGCGAGACCGTGGGGCTAGTGGGCGAGTCGGGCTGCGGCAAGTCCACCCTGGTGCGGCTGATCAACCGTCTGCTCGATCCCACCGACGGCGTGATCCGCCTGGGCGCCACCGAGCTGTCGCTGTTCCGCGCCCGCGACTTCGCCAGCAACGAGAATCGTGCGCGCATCCAGATGGTTTTCCAGGACGCCGGCGATTCATTGAACCCTCGCTACACCGCCTTCGACGCCATCGCCGATCCATTGCGCCGGCTGAAGGGTGCCAGCGGCGATGCGCTCGCCGCTCGGGTCGACGCCCTCGCCGACATGACCGGCCTGCCGCGCGAGCTGCTGAGCCGCTTCCCGCACCAGCTCTCCGGCGGCCAGAAGGCGCGTGTCGGCATCGCCCGCGCCATCGCCGTGGAGCCCGAGCTGCTGATCCTCGACGAGCCCACCGCCGCGCTCGACGTCTCGGTACAGGTCGTGATCCTGCAGCTGTTGCAGGACCTCAAGGCGCGGCTGGGCATGAGCTATCTCTTCGTCAGCCACGACCTCAATGTCGTGCGCCTGCTGTGCGATCGCGTGCTGGTGATGTATCTCGGCAAGATCGTCGAGGCCGGGCCGGCGGCCGAGGTCTTCGCCCGGCCGCTGCATCCCTATACGCGGGCGCTGATCTCGGCGATCCCGCAGGCCGATCCCGCGCGCCGCGCCGGCCGTTTGCGTCTGTCGGGGGAACCACGCAGCCCGATCGATCCGGACCCCCATGTCTGCCGCTTCCACGGCCGCTGCCCGATCGGTACCCCTGTCTGCGCCCAGTCCGCACCGGCCCTGCGCCGCGTGACGCCCAGCCGTGATGTCGCTTGCCACTTCGCCGACACGGCCGTCACCTTGAGCACGGTGCGGAATCTTTCGCCCGCGACAGATGGATTGGGAGGACCATGATGCAGCCTGAGGACGATACGGGCGCGTATGTCGACGCCATGGCCAAGGTCATCGGCCTGCCGATCGATCCGGCGTCGCGCGACAAGGTGATCGCCAACGTCAACGTGGCGCGCACCATCGCCGGCTTGGCCTTCGCGGCACCGCTGCCCGACGCCACCGAGAACGCGCCGGTGTTCGAGCCGTGAGCGCCGATCCGACCTCGGCGCAAGCGACGGCATCGGACATCGCGCAGACGGTGAGAGCGAAGCGGGTCACCGCCCTGGCCGTGACCGACGCGGCGCTGGCGCGCATCGCCGCGCGCGATGGCGTCTTCAACGCCTTCACGACGGTGACGGCCGACCGCGCGCGCAAGAAAGCCGCGGCGATCGACGCGACCGTCGCGGCGGGCGGCGATCCCGGCCCGCTGGCGGGCGTACCCTTCGCCGTGAAGAACCTGTTCGACATCGCCGGTGTGCCGACCCTGGCCGGCGCGAAGATCAACGCCGAGCTGCCGCCCGCGTCGCGCGACGCGACCCTGATCGAGCGCATGGAAGAAGCCGGCGCCGTCCTGCTGGGCGGGCTGAACATGGGCGAATACGCCTACGACTTTACCGGCGAGAACAGCCACTACGGACCATCGCGCAACCCGCGCGACCCATCGCGCATGACCGGCGGCTCGTCCGGCGGCTCGGGCGCCGCGGCCGCCGCCGGGCTGGTGCCGATCACCTTGGGCTCCGACACCAACGGCTCGATCCGCGTGCCGTCCTCGCTCTGCGGCCTGTTCGGCCTCAAGCCGACCTATGGTCGCTTGAGCCGCGCGCGCAGCTTTCCCTTCGTCGACAGCCTCGACCATCTCGGTCCGCTGGCCCGCTCGACCGCCGACCTCGCGCTGTCGTTCGACGCCATGCAGGGGCCGGACGAGGACGACCCGGTCTGCACCGAGCGGCCGGCGATGGCGACCACACCATTGCTCGACGAAGGCATCGACGGTCTGCGCATCGCCGTGGCCGGGGACTACTTCGAACGCCAGCTCGAGCCGGTGGCCGCCGAGGCGGTGGCCAAGGTGGCCAAGGCGCTGGGCGTCACGCGCAAGGTGGTGATCGCCAACGCCGCTGCCGCGCGCGGCTCAGCCTATGTCATCACCGCCTCGGAAGGCGGCACCTTGCATCTCGATCGCCTGCGCCAGCGGCCGCAGGATTTCGACCCGGATACGCGCGAGCGCCTCATGGCCGGGGCACTGACGCCGGCCGCCTGGTACATCAAGGCGCAACGCTTCCGTCGCATCTTCCGGGCGCAGACGCTCAAGCTGTTCGACGAGGTCGATGTGATCCTGGCGCCGGCGACGCCGACCACCGCGCCGTCGCTGGGTCAGAAGATGATGAGCATCGCCGGCGTCGACATGCCGGTGCGCGCCAATCTCGGCATTTTCACCCAGCCGATCTCCTTCATCGGCCTGCCCGTGGTGGCGGTGCCGATCCAGCGGCCCGAGGGATTGCCGATCGGCGTGCAGGTGATCGCGCGGCCGTTCAACGAGCAGGCGGCACTGCGCGTCGCCGCCTGGCTGGAGAAGGAAGGAATCTGCGCCGCGCCGCCGGCGTGAACGCCGCCCGCTTCCTGCCGTCATCCCGAGCGCAGCGAGGGATCTTTCAGCGGCGCTAAGATCCCTCGCTGCGCTCGGGATGACAGACCAATCTTGCCGCCGTTCGTGCTAAGGGGATGCCGATGAATCACGAGATCAACATTCCGGAGGTCGTCCGGGAGGTCACCGACGCATTCTATCGCTACGAGACCGCGCTCAACACCAATGACGTCAAGACGCTCGACGAGCTGTTCTGGAAGAGCCCGCACACTTTGCGCTACGGCATCGGCGAGCAGCTCTATGGCCACGACGAGATCGCCGCCTTCCGCTCCGGCCGCGATCCCGCCTTCGTGCAGAACCGCGACCTGCTGAAGGTCTGGATCGTCACCTACGGCCGCGACTTCGGCACCGCCAATATCGAGTTCCGCCGTCACGGCGCCACCAAGACCGGCCGCCAAAGCCATACCTGGCTGCGTACGCAGGAGGGCTGGCGCATCGTCGCCGCGCATGTCTCGCTGGTCGGCGAGACGACGCCGATGCGCCCTTGAAGCTGCTGCTGACCCACACGCCGCAATCGCGCCGTCAGTACTACGGCGCCAAGCCGCTCGAGCTGCTGCGCGACCTGGTCGACCTCAAAACGCACGAGGGCGACACGCCGCTCGATCCGCAAGGCCTGATCGCCGCCGCGCGCGAAACCGAGCTGATCATCGTCGATCGCTCGACAGCGGTGCCCGGCGAGGTCTTCGCCGGCCTTCCCCACCTGCGGGCGGTGATGCGCGCCGCCGTCGACATCCGCACCATCGATGTCGAGGCCGCGTCGACGTTCGGCATCCTGGTGACGCGCGCCGAGCCGGGCTTCGTGCGGTCCGTCGTCGAGCTGGCGCTGGGCTTCCTTGTCGATCTCTCGCGCGGCGTGTCGCGCGCCGTCGCCTCCTATCACGCCGGCGAGAAGCCGGAGATCAAAGTCGGCCGCCAACTCGCCGGCAGTACGGTGGGCATCATCGGCTACGGCCGCATCGCGCGTGACCTCGCGCCGCTGCTGGCGACTATCGGCATGACGGTGCTGGTATCGGATCCGTATGCGCAAGTCGACGATCCGCGCTTCATCAAGCTGCCGATGGAAGAACTGCTGGGCCGCGCCGACTATGTCGTCTGCCTCGCGATCGCCAACGAGGAGACTGAGAACCTGCTCGATGCCGCAGCCTTCGCGCGCATGAAGCCGGACGCGTTCTTCGTGAATCTCTCGCGCGGCAACCTCGTCGACGAAGCGGCGCTCGCCGCCGCGCTCAGCGAGGGCCGCATCGCCGGCGCCGCCATGGATGTCGGCCGCGCGCCCGACCAGATGCCCTCACCCGATCTGGCGCGCCTGCCCAACGTGATCGCCACGCCGCATATCGGCGGCCTGACGCCACCGGCCAGCGAGAGCCAGGCGATGGACACGGTGCGCCAGGTCCAGGCGCTGCTGAGGGGCGAGGTGCCGCCGGGCGCGATCAACGCGTCGAGCTGGTCGCGCCGGCCGTAGCCCTCACTCCGCGGCGATCGGCCAGGCCCTGTCTGGCAGGCGCGCGCCGACGCCGACGGCGGCGCCAATCAGCACCAGCGCGGGCCGCGACGTATCCACCGACGCCGCCAAAGCCGGCAAGGTCTCTAGCGTGCCCGCCAAGACACGTTGAGTGGCCGTCGTGCCGTCGATCACCACTGCCGCAGGCGTCCCGCCCGGCAGGCCGTGCGCGATGAGCTGGCGCGACAGTTCAGGTAGCGACGCAATGCCCATGTAGACAGCCAGCGTCTGGCTCGGCCGCGCCAGCACATCCCAGTTCAGATCGAGGCGGCCGTTCTTGAGGTGGCCCGTGACGAAAACGCAGGATTGGGCGTGGTCGCGATGCGTGAGCGGAATACCAGCATACGCGGCGCAGCCAGTTGCCGCGGTGATGCCCGGCGTGATGTCGCAGTCGACGCCGGCCTCGAGCAACGCTTCGACCTCCTCGCCGCCGCGGCCGAAGACGAACGGGTCGCCGCCCTTCAAGCGCACGACCCGCTTGCCGGCGCGAGCATGCGCCACGAGCAAGGCGTTGATGTCCTGCTGCGGGACGCAGTGATTCGCGCGGCGCTTGCCGACATGGATGCGCTCGGCATCCGCGCGCGCGAAGGCCAGCACCTCGGCGCTCACAAGCCTGTCGTGGACGATGATGTCGGCGGCCTGGATCAGGCGAAGCGCCCGCAGGGTCAGCAGCTCGGGGTCACCGGGGCCGGCGCCCACCAGATGCACTTTGCCTTGCGGCGCGCAGTCGGCGCCGGCCAGGAGCGCCCGCGCACGGCGATCCGCTTCCGCCGGATCGCCGGCGAGCGCCGACTCGGCCACAGGCCCCTGGAAGAAGTCTTCCCAGAACCGCAGCCGTCCAGCCGGCAGGGCGAGAGCCGCCTTCACGCGCGCGCGCCATGTCTCGGCCAGGCGAGCGAGAGTCGCCATCTGGGCCGGCACAGCCCGCTCGATTCGTGCCCGCAGCAGGCGCGCCAGCGTCGGCGCCGTGCCGCCGGTGCCAATGGCAATAGTGATCGGATCGCGATCGACGATCGCCGGCCACGTCACCGTGCAGTAGCGCGGCCGATCGACCGCGTTGATCGGGACGCCGCGTGCCCGACAGAGATCGAATGCCTGCTGCGCGATCGCATCCGAGGCCTCGGCAACCACCACCAACGCGACATCGTCGACCGCCTCGACCGCGGCGCACCGCACGATCCGTGCGCCGACCGATTCGAGTACTGCCGCTTTTCGGGTCGCGGCCTCGCCATCGCCAACGACGAGGCATGTGCGGCCGCGCAGATCATGGAACAGGGGCAGCGCGCGCATCAGTACACGTCGCGCAGGTACCGGTGCTCTCGGGCCAGCCCCGCGACCCAGGCCTTCGCCGCGCCCTGGCTCATGCCGCCTTCTCGCGCCACGATCAGCGCGAGGGCGGTGTCGACATCCTTGGCCATGCGCTGCGCGTCGCCGCAGACGTAGAGTCGCGCGCCCTCGCGCAGCCAGGTGTACAGCTCCTTTCCGGCCTCGCGCATGCGGTGCTGCACGTACACCTTGTCCTCCTGGTCGCGCGAGAAGGCCAGATCGAGGCGGCTCAGCAGGCCGTCGCTGCGCCATGCCTCCAGTTCGTCGGCGAACAGGAAATCGGTGGCGCGGTGCTGGTCGCCGAAGAACAGCCAGTTGCGGCCCCTGGCGCCGCGCAAGCGTCGCTCCTGCAGAAAGGCGCGGAAGGGCGCGATGCCGGTGCCGGGGCCAATCATGATCATCGGTGCGTCGTCATCGGCCGGCAAACGGAAATCCCTGCTCTGCTGGATGAAGACCGGGATGCGGCTGCCCGGATCGGCGCGCTCTGCGAGGAAGGTCGAGGCGATGCCACGCCGGTTCCGCCGCCGCTTGCGAAAACGCACCGTACCGACGCAGAGATGTACCGTGCCGGCCTGGTGGCGCGGCGAGGACGCGATCGAGTAGAGTCTTGCCTGCAGCGGATCGAGCGCGCCGATCAACTCCCGCACCGGCGGCCGTGCCGTCGGGAAATGCGCCAGCAGGTCGAGCAGGTCCGCATCCGTAGGCTCGGCGCCGGGATAGCCTTCGGCCAGCGCCTGCAGGCGATCGCCGTCTCCTTCGCCCGCGTACGACGCCAGTACCTCGATCGCCTGATCGCTGGGGCGCGCGATGTCGACCGCGACCAGCAGCGCCTCGCGCAGACTCCGATCGATGCCATCGGGACATTTCACGCTTTCCGCCGGTTCGGCGCGCAGATGGGCGATGATCTCGTCGACCTCGTCGACCGGATTTCGCACGTGCACGCCCAGGCTGTCGCCGGGCTCGTAGACCAGGTCGGTCTCGAGGACGACATGGCGCGTATCCTTGTCCGAGGACTCGCCGTTCAATCGCGCCGCCCGCAGCAGCACTGCATCGCGCATGGCGGAGCGGCCCGGGACGCCCGCCGGCACTGACACCGAAGCGGCGGGCGCAGTCGACGCATCGCCTGACTCCAGCAGCTCCTTGAGCATGCGCGCGGTGGCCTTGCCGCCGGGCTGGCACTTCCCCAGCGAAGTCTCGGTTCCGGCGGCGATAGCCTCAGCGTAGATTCGGCAGTCGTAGCCGCACTGGCCGCAATCCATCTGCGCCATCGCCGCCATCAGGCGCCGCTCCAGCGGCTTGCCTTCTGCCAGCGCCAAGCGCGCGTCAATGTCGATCGCCGGGTCGTGCCAAGGGAATTCCTCGTCGGATTCGTCGACGGTGGCCGCGGGCGCGTCACCGATGGGCAGCGCGATACCGTTGGGCGGGGCCGCCGAAGCATCCGGCCCGAGCAGACCCGCCAACAATCCGTTCAGCCAGGCGCGCTGCCGCGCTGTGAACGGCGCGTTGTCGGGGATCATTGGCGCGACGTAGCTCATGACGTTAGTCCGCCGCTGGAGCCACAGGCGAGGCGAAGAGGATGCGCAGGGACGCGATGTCATGGCGCAGGGTGAAGTCGCGGAAGCTGTCGCTTGCGTCGCGGCGATGCGCCAGCCATGACCGCAGCATGCGCTCCAGCAGCGCGGGCAATTCATCGAAGCTGGTGGCGGGATATATCTCGCGCGCCATCGATTGCCGGTCGGGTCCGGCGCCGCCGCCGACATGCACGACATAACCCTCGACCTCGGTCTCGCCGCGATCGATCTTGGCGGCGAGCAGGCCGATATCGCCGATATAGTGCTGCGCGCAACTGTGGTGGCAGCCGGTCAGGTGGATGTTGAGCGGCCGGTCCACCGGCACCCGCGCCTCGAGATGGTCGATCAGCTCGGCGGCGTGACGCTTGGTGTCGGAGGCCGCGAATTTGCAACCGGCGTTGCCGGTGCAGGCGACCATGCCGGCGCGCACCGGGCTCGCCTGCCAGCGAAGGCCAATGCGCTCGATCGCCGCCTTGGCTTCCTCGACCCTTGCGTCGGGGACATCGGAAATCAGAAGGTTTTGCCAGACTGTCAGCCGGATCGTGCCACTGCCGTGGATCCGCGCCAGGTCGGCCAGCGCGCGCATGCGCTCAGAGGTAATGCGCGCCACAGGCAGTACGATGCCGATGTAGTTCAGCCCTTCCTGTTTCTGGCGATGGACGCCGATATGGCCGTCTCGCGCCCAAGGCCGACGTGCCACGCAGCGCTCCCGCGGCAGGCGGCGCAGCGGCTGACCATACTCGTTTTCCGCCTCGGCGAGGAACCTCTCGAAGCCCCAGGCATCAAGCAGGTACTTCAATCGCGCTTTCTTCCGGTCGGTCCGATCGCCATGCTTGATGAAGACGCGGATCATCGCGGCCGCCACCGGCACGCATTCCTGTGGTGTCAGCAGCAGCCCGGTGTCGCGTGCGAAATCGAGATGGCCGGTGATGCCACCCAACTCGCAACGGAAGTAGACGCCCGGCGCCACGTCATTGCCGTCCTCGACGCGCACGGCGGCGAAACCGATGTCGTTGGTGTCCTCGAGCACACCGATGTCGCCACCGCCGTCGAAGGCGACGTTGAACTTGCGCGGCAGGCCGTAGAGTTCACGGTGGTTCAGGATGTAGTGGTGCAGCGCACGGCAGAGCGGGCGCGTGTCGATCAGCTCGTGCGGATCGATGCCTGCCGTCGGGCTGCCAGTGATATTGCGGATGTTGTCGGCACCCGATCCGCGCGAGGTGAGACCCAGCTCGGACAGCGCGATCAGGAATTCCGGCGCGTTCTTCGCGGCGATCTCGCGCACCTGCAAGTTGGCGCGCGTGGTCACATCAGCATAACCGCCGGCAAGATTGTCGGCCATGTCGGCAAGGCCGTGCATCTGGGCGCTGCTCAGGATGCCGTTGGGGATGCGCAGGCGGCACATGAGCGAGTCCTGCGCCGGCGCGACGTAGAACAGGCCGTGGAATTTGGTCAGGAAGACGTCGGTGCCCCTGGGAAAGCGGCCGGCGGCGGCATTGGCCTGGATCTCGTCCCACATCTGGAACGGGTCCTTCCTGCGCTTGGCCTGCTCTTCCGCCGACAGCTTGCCGCCGGCGGCGACCACGCGGTCCTGTGCATCGAGATGGATGGTATCCACAGACGGCGCCGCTTCGCCGGCCGGACGGGCGGCGGCGCCTGCCTCGCCGCGTCGCGCCACCAGGCCGCTGAAGAAGCCCTTCAGATATTGCTGCTGTTCAGGCGTGAAGCCGCTCTGCTCGCTCATCACCAGGTCACGGTTACGAGCGCGACGTCACTGCCGCTGGGATCACGCGACGCCCTTGCCGCGCTGCGCTCTTCCTGAGCAAAGTGCATGCCAGCCCCGTGATTCCAAGGACTTAGACTGAATGGACCGCCGTAGCTGCATGAAATTTGTGCAATGCAGCGTCCAATGGTGCGCTGCGGCATGAGCATTGCTACGGAAGAGGGCATGAAAGGCATCTGCGATGCGCCGCTGCGCATCCTTCTAGTCGACGCCGACTCCGAGCGCGCCGCCATGCTGGAGCGCACCCTGACCGATAGCGGGCACCAAGTGGTGGCGCGGGTGCCGGGCGCTGACGACCTCCTTGAGCGCGTGCGCGCCCATACGCCCGACATGATCATTGTCGACGTCACGGCGCCCAATCGCGACATGCTGGAGCAGATGCGCAGCGTCTCGCGCGAGCGCGCGCAGCCGATCGTGATGTTCGTCGACGAGAGCGACGAGGCGCTGGCTATCGAAGCGGTGCGCGCCGGCGTGACGTCATACGTCGTCGATGGCCTGAGCCCGGCGCGCGTAAAGCCGATCATGGACGTCGCCATCGCGCGCTTTCGCGCCGTGCAAGAGCTACGCGACGAGCTGGCGCGCACCAAGGCGACATTGGTCGAGCGCCGCCAGATCGACCGCGCCAAGGGCATCCTGATGAACCAGCGCGGCATCACCGAGGACGAGGCCTACAAGGCGCTGCGAAAGCTGGCGATGGACAAGGGGAAGCGGCTGGTCGAGATCGCCGACCAGGTGATCTCGGTTAGCCAGTTGCTCGGCAACGGCAAGACCTGACAATGGACGAAACTTCGGCAGCCGCGCGCGCTTTGGGCAGCGAGCGTCGGATCGCGCACCGCCGACGCCTTGGAACCTCGGCGCTTCACGCTTGGCACGCTCCTTGAATAGGGAAGGGCGTTGCCCAACGGCGGGCGGCTCCCGTGACCGGGCCAATGGCGGCTCGACCTCCGACGATCTGGAGTCGTCCGCGCCGTGCGTTCCCTGGAAAAGACCGAGCTGGATCTGGGCTTCGTGGCGCTGGTCGACGGCGCGCCGCTGATCGTGGCGCGTGAACGCGGCTTGTTCGCCGACGAGGGCCTGTCCGTGCGGCTCGTGCGCCAGGCTTCATGGGCGGCGGTGCGCGATCTCGTGGGGTCGGGCATGCTCGACGGCGCGCACATGCTGGCGGCGATGCCGCTGGCCAGCACGCTGGGCTTGAGTGGCCGGCGCGTGCCGATGGCCACGCCGCTGTCGCTCAACGTCAACGGCAACGCCGTGACGCTGTCGGTCACCTTGGCCGAGGACGTCGACGCGGCGCGAGCGCCGGACGACTCCGGTCCGCTGGCCACCGCGCGCGCGCTGCGCACCGCGCTGGAGAAGCGGCGTGCCGAAGGTCTGCCGCCGCCGACCTTCGGCGTGGTCTTCCCCTATTCCAGCCACAACTACATGCTGCGCTACTGGCTCGCGGCCGGCGGCATCGATCCCGATCGCGACGTGCGCCTGCTGGTCGTGCCGCCGCCGCAGATGATCACCTATCTCACGGCGCGGCGGATCGACGGCTATTGCGTCGGCGCGCCCTGGAACAGCCTGGCCGAACGCCTGGGCGTCGGCCGCGTCGTCGCCAGCGGCTACGACATCTGGAACAACGCGCCGGAAAAGGTCTTCTCGGTCACTGCCGATTGGGCGGCGCGCCATCCCGCGACCCTGCGCGCGCTGCTGCGCGCCCTGATCCGCGCCGCCACCTGGCTGCGCTCACCGGCTCATCACGCCGAGGCGGCCTACTGGCTCTCCAATCCCGAGGCGGTCAACGCGCCCGTCGAGGTGATCGAGGACGCGCTGGCCACTGGCGCCGAGACCAGCGGGATCGGCCCGACCTTCGATCGCTACGCCGCCAGCTTCCCCTGGCGCTCGCACGCGCGCTGGACGCTCAGCCAGATGCACCGCTGGGGCCAGATCGGCAACGACGTCGACATCAGCGCGGTCGCTGACGCGGTCTATCGCCCCGACCTGTTCCGCGCGGCCGCCGCCGACCTTGGCCTGGCGACACCCGCCGCCGACCTCAAGCCCGAAGGCGTCCACGCCACGCCCTGGAGCGCGGCATCAGCCGACGGTGGCGCAATCACGCTGGGCGCCGATCTGTTCTGCGACGGCCGACTGTTCGATCCGACGCGTATCGATGCGTACCTCGCCGGCTTCGGCATCGACCGACCAGCCCAAGAATCACCTCGAGAGGCCTCCACGTCATGACGACTCGTCGTTCTCTGCTCAAGCTCTCCGCCACCGCTGCGCTGCTGTCCGCCGCGCGTACCGCGCTGCCCTCGGGCGCCTTCGCGCAGGGCGCGGGACCTGAGACCAAGACCGCCAAGCTCGGCTACATCGCGCTTATCGATGCTTCGCCGCTGGTCATCGCCAAGGAAAAGGGCTTCTTCGCCAAGCACGGCATGCCCGATGTCGAGGTGCTGAAGCAGGCGTCGTGGGGCGCCACGCGTGACAACATCGTGCTGGGCTCGGAGAAGAACGGCATCGACGGCGCGCACATCCTGACGCCGATGCCCTACCTGATCTCGACCGGCAAGGTGACACAGAACAACGTGCCGACGGCGATGCACATCCTGGCGCGGCTCAACCTCGACGCCCAGGGAATCTCGGTCGCCAACGAGTACAAGGACGCAAAGGTCACCACCGACGCCTCGCCGCTGAAAGCCGCTTTCGCCGCCAAGCGCGCCGCCGGCAAGGAGGTGAAGGTGGCGATGACCTTTCCCGGCGGCACGCACGACCTTTGGATCCGCTACTGGCTCGCCGCCGGCGGCATCGACCCCGACAAGGACGTCTCGACGATTGTCGTGCCGCCGCCGCAGATGGTGGCGAACATGAAGGTCGGCAACATGGACGCGTTCTGCGTCGGCGAGCCGTGGAACGAGCAGCTGGTCAACCAGAATATCGGCTTCACCGCCTGCACGACGGGCGAGATCTGGTTCAAGCACCCCGAGAAGGCTCTGGGCATGCGCGCCGAGTGGATCGACAAGCATCCGCGCGCGGCGCGCGCGCTGCTCGCCGCCGTGATGGAGGCGCAGCAATGGTGCGACAAGCCCGACAACAAGGCGGAGCTGGCGGCGATCGTCGGCAAGCGCCAGTGGTTCAACGTGCCGGTGGCGGACATCATCGGCCGCCTCAGGGGTGACATCAACTACGGCCACGGCCGAGTCGAGAAGGGTACCAAGCATTTCATGAAGTTCTGGCAGGACCACGCGTCCTTCCCGTTCCGCAGCCACGACGCCTGGTTCGTCGCCGAGGACATGCGCTGGGGCAAGCTCGACGCCAACACCGACATCAACGCGCTCGTCGGCAAGGTCAACCGCGACGATCTGTGGCGCGAGGCCGCCAAGACCCTGGGTATCGCCGCCAGCGACATCCCCGCGACGTCCTCACGCGGCAAGGAGACCTTCTTCGACGGCAAGGTCTTCGATCCCGCCGATCCGATGGCCTACCTCAAGGCCCTCGACATCAAGCGTATCGCCTGAGGACACAAGCCATGGCCTTGCCCGCTCCCAAGATCGATACGGTTGCGTCCCTGCCGACCGCCGCTGCACCGGCCGAGGTCGTCGCCTTCGCGCCGCCTCGGCGCGACTGGCGCGAGCGCTATGTGCCCATGCTGAAGAGCATCGCGGCTTCGGTGATCCCGCCGGCGATCGTGCTAGGCCTGCTGCTGGGCATCTGGCAGCTCGCCTTCGGCGGCGCCGGCGCCACCCTGCCGCCGCCGTCGAAAGTCTGGAGCGACGCCAAGGATCTGATCCTCGATCCGTTCTTCGTCGCCGGGCCGCAGGATATCGGCCTGGGCCTGCGCGTGCTGACCTCGCTGCAGCGCGTCGCCGTCGGCTTCGGCCTGGCGGCGATCGTCGGCATCCTTATCGGCGCCGTGATCGGCCAGTCGGTGTGGGCGATGCGCGGGCTGGATCCGATCTTCCAGGTGCTGCGCACCGTGCCGCCGCTCGCCTGGCTGCCGATCTCGCTGGCCGCCTTCCGCGACTCCAATCCCTCGGCGATCTTCGTGATCTTCATCACCGCGATCTGGCCGGTGATCATCAACACCGCCGTCGGCATCCGCAACATCCCCGAGGACTACCGCAACGTCGCACGGGTGCTGCGGCTCAACGCCGTGGAGTTCTTCCTCAAGATCATGGTGCCGTCGGCGGCGCCCTACATCTTCACCGGCCTGCGCATCGGCGTAGGCCTGTCGTGGCTCGCCATCGTCGCCGCCGAGATGCTGACCGGCGGTGTCGGCATCGGCTTTTTCATCTGGGACGCGTGGAACTCCTCGCGCCTGTCCGACATCGTCGTCGCCCTGGCCTATATCGGCATCGTCGGCTTCCTGCTCGACCGCCTGGTCGGCGCGGTCGGCAGCGTCGTCACGCGTGGCGCCAGCGTGACGTGAGGAGGCAAGCCATGAACAAGCCCGCCTATCTCAAGCTCGATCACGTCGACAAGCGCTTCAACCGCGGCGCCATGGCGACCGATGTGCTGCGCGACATCAATCTTGTCATCGCCGAGGGCGAGTTCGTCTCGCTGATCGGCCATTCCGGCTGCGGCAAGTCGACGGTGCTGAACCTGGTCGCCGGCCTGCTGCCGGTGACCGCGGGCGCGGTGCTGCTGGAGAACAAGGAGGTCAACAGCCCCGGCCCCGACCGCGCCATCGTCTTCCAGAACCACTCGCTGCTGCCCTGGCTCAGCGTCTACGGCAACGTGCGCATCGCCGTCGACAAGGTGTTCGGAGGCGTCAAGTCGTCGGCCGAGCGCCACGACTGGGTGATGCACAAGCTCGAGCTGGTGCAGATGGCGCAGCACAAGGACAAGCGCCCGCACGAGATCTCCGGCGGCATGAAGCAGCGCGTCGGCATCGCCCGGGCGCTGGCCATGCAGCCCAAGGTGCTGCTGATGGATGAGCCGTTCGGCGCGCTCGACGCGCTGACCCGCGCGCATCTGCAGGACTCGGTCATGGAGATCCACGCCAAGCTCGGCAACACGGTGATGATGATCACCCATGATGTCGACGAGGCGGTGCTGCTGTCGGATCGCATCGTGATGATGACTAACGGCCCAGCGGCGACCATCGGCGAGGTGCTCGATGTCGACCTGCCGCGCCCGCGCCGCCGACTCGAGCTGGCGACCGACGCCGAGTACACGCGCTGCCGGGCCTCGGTGATGGAGTTCCTCTACGCGCGCCACAAGCTGCCCTCGCGCGCGGCCTGACCATGCGCGAGCGCCTGGTCGTCGTCGGCAACGGCATGGCGGCGCACCGCCTGCTGGAGCGCCTGCACGCGCGCGCACCCGGGCGTTGGGGGATTACCGTACTCGGCGCCGAGCCCCGGGCGAACTACAACCGCATCCTGCTCTCGGCCGTGCTCTCGGGCGACAAGGGCGCCGATGCGATCATGGAGAGCGACGCCGCGTGGTTCACTGCCCGCGGCATCGAGTTCCACGCCGGTCACCGGGTCGCGCGCATCGAACGCGATCGCCGCGTGGTGGTCGACGCCAGCGGCGTCGAGACCCCCTACGACCGCCTCGTCCTTGCCACCGGTTCCGATCCCATCCTGCTGCCGCTGCCCGGCGCGAACCTGCCCGAGGTGATGACCTTCCGTGATCTCGCCGATGTCGACCGCCTGATCGCGGCGAGCCGGACGGCGCAGCGCGCCGTCGTCATCGGCGGCGGGCTGCTCGGCCTCGAAGCCGCGTTCGGCCTGCGCCGTCGCGGCCTCGAGGTCACCGTCGTGCACCTCATGGGCCACCTCATGGAGCGCCAACTCGACGCCGAGGCCGGCGCCTATCTGCGCCACGCGCTCGAACGCCTCGGCATCGCCTTCGCGTTGTCGGCCAACACAGCCGCAATCGAAGGCGACACGCATGTCACCGGTGTGCGACTGCACGATGGCGGCGTCATGCCGGCCGACCTCGTCGTCATGGCCGTCGGCATCCGACCCAACGTGGCCTTGGCCCGCGAGGCGGGCCTTGCCGTCGGCCGCGGGGTGATCGTCGACGACACGCTCACCACCAGCGATCCAGCGATCTTCGCTTTGGGCGAATGCGCTGAGCATCGGGGCCAGACCTACGGCCTGGTCGCGCCGGCCTGGGAGCAGGCGGCGATCCTGGCGCACCATCTCGCTGGCGAGTCCGTGCGTTACCCTGGCTCGATCGTCGGCACCAACCTGAAGGTGGCCGGCGTCTCGGTGTTCTCGGCCGGCGCGATCGAGGTGGCCGCGAGCGATGACGACCTTCTCTATGTCGATCCCTCGGACGCGCTCTATCGCCGCGTCATACTGCGCGACGATAAGGTTGTCGGCGCGATCCTCGTCGGCGATTCGAGCGATGGCGGCTGGCTGTTCGCCCTGATGCGCGAAGGCCGGTCCGTCGGGGCTCTGCGCGAAGCGGTCGCGCTGGGCCGCCACCTCGCCCGCGCCGCCGCCTGACCATGCGGATCGCCGAGACGGTCTGCACGACCTGTCCCTATTGCGGCGTCGGTTGCGGCATCTGGGCGACGCCCGACGGTACTGGCGGCGCGCGTATCGCCGGTGATCCGAAACATCCCGCCAATCTCGGCCGGCTGTGCTCCAAAGGCTCGGCGTTGGGCGAGACGCTGGGTATGGAAGGCCGGTTGCTGGCGCCCGAGATCGACGGACGCGCCACCGGCTGGGACGAAGCGCTCGAGTATGTCGCGCGCCGCCTCACGCAGCTGATCGATCAGCACGGTCCCGACTCGATCGGCTTCTACGTCTCCGGCCAGTTGCTGACCGAGGATTACTACGTCGCCAACAAGCTGCTGAAGGGCTTCATCGGCTCGCGTCATCTCGACACCAATTCGCGGCTATGCATGGCATCGTCAGTCGCCGGCCACCGCCGCGCCTTCGGCTCGGACACCGTGCCGGGCATCTACGAGGATCTCGAGCAAGCCGATCTCATCGTGCTCACCGGCTCGAACCTCGCCTGGTGTCATCCGGTGCTGTTCCAGCGCATCGTCGCCGCGCGCGAGAAGCGGCCCGACTTGAAAGTCGTGGTGATCGATCCGCGCCGCACCGCCACCTGCGACATCGCCGACCTACATCTGCCGCTCGCCGCTGGCTCCGACGTAGCGCTGTTCAACGGCCTGCTGCTGGCGCTCGACGCTGCCGGGGCGACGGCGCGCGACTGGACCGCCGCGCACACCACCGGCCTGGACGCCGCGCTCGCCGCCGCGCGCGCCAGCACGCCGGATATCGCGGCTGTCGCCGCGCTCACCGGCTTGCCGATCGACGCATTGCAGACCTTCTACGATCTCTTCGCGCGCACCGAACGCGTGGTCACCGTCTACTCGCAAGGCGTCAACCAGTCCTCAGCAGGCACCGACAAAGTCAACGCCATCATCAACGCGCATCTGCTGACCGGCCGCATCGGAAGGCCGGGCATGGGGCCGTTCTCGGTCACCGGCCAGCCCAACGCGATGGGTGGCCGCGAGGTCGGCGCGCTGTCCAACCAGCTCGCCGCGCACATGACCTACGATGATCCGCGGGACATCGATCGTGTGCGCCGCTTCTGGAAGGCGCCGCGCATCGCCACATCGGCCGGCCACAAGGCGGTGGATTTCTTCCGCGCCGTCGAGGCCGGCGAGATCAAGGCGGTCTGGGTGATGGCCACCAACCCGGCGGTGAGCCTGCCCGACGCCGCCCAGGTCGTGCGCGCCCTGAAAGCGGCGGAGCTGGTCGTGGTCAGCGAGTTCGTGCGCGACACCGACACGGCGCGCCAGGCCCATGTGCGGCTGCCGGCCATGGCCTGGGGCGAGAAGAGCGGCACCGTCACCAATTCCGAGCGGCGCATCTCGCGCCAGCGCGGTTTCCTGCCGGCACCGGGTCTCGCCCGGCCAGATTGGTGGATGGTCAGCGAGATCGGTCGCCGCATGGGCTGCGCCGAGGCGTTCACCTATGCCGGCCCGGCCGACATCTTCCGCGAGCACGCCGCGCTGTCGGCCTTCGAGAACGATGGCCGGCGCGATTTCGACATCGGCGCGATGGCGAGCATCAGCGACGCCGCCTACGAGGCGATGACGCCCTTCCTCTGGCCGTGGCGCAAGGGCGAGGCGGAGCCGACGCGACGCCTCTTCGCCGACGGCGGCTTCTTCACGCCTGACCGGCGCGCTCGTCTGGTGCCGCTGACACCACGCCCACCGCGCAACGCGCCCGACCCCGACTATCCGCTGTCGCTCAACACCGGCCGCTATCGCGACCAATGGCACACGATGACGCGCACCGGCCGCGCGCCGCGCCTGGCGAATCACCTACCGGAACCATTGCTCGCGCTCAATCCGGCGGACGCGGCGCGCCTGCACGTCCACGACGGCGGCCTGGCGCGCATCGAAAGCCGCTGGGGCCGCGCGACACTGCGCGTGCGGGTCACGGTCGATCAGCCCGCCGGCACCTGCTTCGCACCCATGCACTGGACAGCCGTGCTGTCGGGCACCGCGCGCGTCAACGAGACGGTCAACCCCGAGACCGATCCGCTATCCGGCCAGCCCGAGCTGAAGGCGACGCCCGTGCGCGTCACGCCGGTCGCCGTCGGCTGGGAGGGCTTCCTGCTGTCGCGCCGGCCGCTGGAGCTCGATGGCTTCGACTATTGGGTGGCGGTGCGCGGTGAGGATTACTGGCGCTACGAGATCGCCGGCGCCGAGGCGCCGCCACAGGCCTGGATGCGCATCAAGGCGTTGGGAATGGCCGTGGCTGGAAGTGCGGAGTGGCAGCGGTATCGCGATCCCGGCATCGGCCGCTTCCGCGCCGCCGCGATCGCCGGTGGCCACATCGAGTTCGCCGCCTTCGTCGCCCGCGATGGCGACGGCTTGCCGGCGCGGGAGTGGCTGAGCGCGCTATGCGGCCGACGCGCGATCACACCCGAGGAACGCCGTTCGCTGCTGGGCGGGCGCGCGCCAGGTCGGGCGGTCGACCAGGGACCACTGGTCTGCAGCTGCCACGCCGTGGGCCGCACCGTCATCGAGGCGGCGATCGCCGATGGCTGCGCGACGACCGCGGCGATCGGCGAGCGCACGAGGGCCGGTACCAATTGCGGCTCGTGCCTGCCCGAGCTGCGCGCGCTGCTGTCGATGGCGCGGCCGAAGCTCGCCGCTGAATAAGCGCCTCAGGCGCGGCCGCTACCGTAGGGCCGCGTTATCACCTCGAGCAGGTGACCGTCGGGACTCTCGAAATACATGCCCCGGCCGCCGTCGTGACGGTTGATCTCGCCTTCCTTCTTGCGCGCGGGGTCGGCCCAGTATCTCAGCGCGCGATCCTGGATGCGCTGGAAGACGCCATCGAACGCCGCCTCGCTGATCAGGAAGGCGTAATGCTGCATCACCAGCTTGTCGGGATCGGTATGGAAGTCGAGCGACACGCCGTTGCCGAGCTCGACGACGTCGAAGACGCTGAACTGGGTCGCCGGTGGCAGGCCGAGGATGTCGGTGAGGAACGCCGCCGCCTTCTTCTGGTCGCGGCTCCAGACGATGGTGTGATTGAGTTGAACGCTCATGCCGTCCTCCATCGCCCGGCATATGAGGCGGGCGATGGGGCGGCGCAAGGCACGCGCTGGTGACCGCCGCCCGCGAGGCCGGGGCTGCGTCTGGAGTGAACTAGGTGGCCGCCTGGCGGCAACGGGTCGGCGCGCCGGCGCGGCTGGTCGCGTACATCACCTCGGTGGTCTCGAAGCTGCGCAGCGAGTGCGTATCGTTGGCGTAGGAGAAGCCGCCAGTCGATGGGACCTGTGACAGCGTCGTTGACGCGCCGTTGGCCGCCGTCTGCACCGACGCGGTTTGCGCGCGGCGGTCGAAGGTGACGATCAGGTTCACGCCGTTGGCGCAGGCATAGTTCTGGCGGCGCAGCTCAGGATCGCCGCCCAGCGGTGTGCCGGCCTGCTTGGTGGTGGTGGCGGTGCAAGCGCCCAGCGCGAGCGTACCCAGAACCAACCCCAGCAACATCCCAGTCTTCATCGCAAACCCCCTCCTCTGCGGCGCGGCCGTTACGAGCGGTCGGGCCGTCACCGCGCACCATGCCATGGGCGGCACCACCGCCGCTAGCCCCAGCGGGGCCTTGCCGACGACCCCGCCGGCATGCCGATATGCCGCCGCCAAAGCGCGGAGGCAGAGCACATGGAACGGCAGATCGACACCGGCACCGGCCAATTGCTGGCGACGCTGCGCGAGGGCGTCCTGGTGGTCACCCTGAACCGGCCCGAGGCGCGCAACACGCTCTCGGTCGAGCTCAGCACCGCGCTGCGCGCCATGATCAAGCTGGCGGGCGAAGACCCCGCCGTTCGCGCGCTCATGCTGACCGGCGCCGGTAACGCCTTCTGCGCCGGCGGCGACGTCAAGGGCATGGGCGAGAACCGCAAGACGACCCTGACACCAGAAGAGAGACTCGCCGACCTGAAGTTCCGCCAGATGGCCTCGACCGGCGCGATCCTGGCGCTGCGCAAGCCGACCATCGCGGCGCTGCCCGGCCCGGCGGTCGGCGCCGGCCTGGCGCTGGCGCTGAGCTGCGACATTCGGCTGGCCGCCGCCTCGGCCTTCGTCAGCACCGGCTATTCGCGCGTGGCGCTGAGCGGCGACTACGGCATCGCCTGGCTGCTGACACGGCCGGTCGGCACCGGCCGGGCGCGCGAGCTGATGTTCACCAACGCCCGGCTCGACGCCGCCGGCGCCGAGCGCATCGGCCTGGTCAACCGCGTCGTGCCCGATGCCGAGCTGGGCGCCGCCGCCTTCGCCATGGCGCGCGACTTGGCGGCCGGTCCGGCGATCGCGCTCGGCCTGATGAAGGACAATCTCGACCTCGCGCCGCACGTGCCCTATCGCGAGGCCGCCGACCAGGAAGCCGAGCGCATGGTCAAGGGCCAGCGGACCGAGGACCACAAGGAGGCGGTGCGCGCCTTCATCGCCAAGCGCGCGCCGGTCTTCACCGGCGCCTGACGCCGGTGTGAGCGCACGCGAGCAAACGATGCGATAGACTCGAACCCGTGTCGCCCGCAACCCGCCTGTCGCTGATCAAGCACGCCGTCGTCGTTCTCTCGCTGCTGCCGGCGGCCGAGCTGGCGCTGCGCTGGCAAATGGGCCGCATGGGCGCGCGACCGACCACCGAGGCGCTGCTGTGGACCGGCGACTGGGCCGTCACCTTCCTGCTGATCACCTTGGCGATCACGCCGGCGCGCGCGCTGTTCGACTGGCCACCGCTGATCACCCTGCGCCGCCGCCTCGGCCTGGCCGCCGCCGGCTACGCCGTGCTGCACGTCACGCTCTACGTCTTCGACCAGAAATGGAATCTGGTCGTGGTCGCGCTGGAGATTCTCAAGCGCTTCTATCTCACCATCGGCTTCGCGGCCGTGCTGATCTTCATCGCATTGTCGATCACCTCGACCGACGGCTGGCAGCGCAAGCTCAGGCGCAACTGGAAACGCCTGCACTATCTTGTCTATCCGCTTGCCGTGCTGGCGCTGATCCATTTCTTCCTGCAGTCCAAGGCCAATGTCTCCGACGCGGTCATGGCCGCCGGCCTGTTCCTCTGGCTGATGCTGTGGCGCCTGCTGCCCCGCGACATCCGCAACCGACCGCCGGTGCTGATCGGCCTCGCTATCGCTACACCGATCCTCACGGTGATCGTCGAGGCGCTATGGTATTGGGGCAGCAAGGGCGTGCCGCCACTGCGCATCGTCGAGGCCAGCCTCGACCCGCTGCTGTTCCCGCGGCCGGCGCATATCGTGCTGATCGCCGGCCTCGCCGTTGTGGCAGCCGCGCTGCTCGTGCGGATCAGGCTTTGGCGGACGGCGCCTGGAGCGTGATCCGCTCAAGCGCACCCAACTGTCATCCCGAGCGCAGCGAGGGATCTAGACAACTTCCCTAGATCCCTCGCTGCGCTCAGGATGACAGCGGTGCCTAGTTGAAGTGCAGGCCGCCGTTGGTCTGTACGGTCTGGCCGGTCATGTAGGCGTTGCCGATCACCATCAAGGTCGCTTGCGCGACCTCCTCAGACGTACCGAGCCGGCCCACAGGGATGCGCGCGGCGGCCTCGGCGCGGCGTGCGCCGATCATGTCGGTGTCGATCAGCGAGGGCGCCACGTTGTTGACGGTGATGCCTTCCTTGGCCAGGCGCGCGGCGTAGCCCCGCGTCAGGCCTTCCATGCCGGCCTTCGAGGCGTTGTAGTGCGCGCCCACCATGCCGGCGCCGCGCGCCGCGCCTGATGTGATGTTGACAATGCGGCCCCAGCCCCGCGCGCGCATGCCCGGCAGCACGGCCTGCGTGCACAGGAACGCCGATTTCAGGTTCACCGCGATGGTGCGGTCGAAATCCGCCTCGGTAAGGTCGTCGAGGCCGCGCATGATGCCGATGCCGGCGTTGTTGACCAGCACGTCGATCGGCCCGAGCGCCGTCTCGACCTCGCGCACCATGCGCGCCACGGCGCCCGAGTCCGAGACATCGGCCTTCACCGCCAGCGCGGCATGGCCGGCCTGGCGGATGGCGCCGGCGACCGCTTCGGCGTCGGCCGCCCGCTCGACGTAGTTCACCGCGACAGCCGCGCCAGCCTCGCCCAAGGCCAGCGCGATCGCCCGGCCGATGCCGCGCGAGGCGCCCGTGACGAGCGCCACGCGATCGGCGAGATCGGTCACTTCTTCTCCAGGTTCCAGAAGGCGAGCGACGGTGCCTGCACCAGCCCGGACAGGCTCTTGCGCAAAGCGGTCGGCGTGGTGAACTGGCCCAGCGGCACGTGCGTGGGATACTCCAGCACGCGCAGCTGCACCTGCTCGGCGATCGCCTTCTGCTTGGCCGCGTCGGTCTCCTTGGAATAGGCGTCGCGCAGCTTCTCGAGCTCCGGATCGCATGGCCAGCCGAAGGTCGCCTTCTCGCAGCCGCCGTTGAGGAAGGACGCCGACACCGGATCGATCACGTCGACCGAACCCCAGGAGGTGAAGTAGGCGCCCCAGCCGCCCTTATCAGGCGCATCCTTCTTGGCGCGGCGCGACACCAGGGTCTGCCAGTCCATCGGCTGCAGGTCGATCTTGAAGCCGGCCCGCTCGAGCTGCGCCTTGCCGACGGTGGCGAGGTTGTTGTGCCCCGCCGTGTCGGTCTGGTGCAGGAAGACGATGGGCGTGCCGTCGTACTTGGCCTCGGCCAGCATCGCCTTGGCCTTGTTGATGTCGCCGGTCAGCACGCCGTCCCAGCCCTTGGTCGATTGCAGCGGCGTACCGCAGGGGAACAGCGACTTGCATTCCTTGAACCACTTCGGATCGCCGACATTGGCCTCGAGGAACTCGCGCTGGCTCAGCGCCACCATGGCGGCGGCGCGGATCTTCGGATTGTCGAAGGGCTTGTGCAGCGTGTTGTAGCGCATCGCGTACTGACGGCCGGCGGTGTTGGTCACCGTCAGCTGGATGTTGCTGTCCTTGGCGAGCAGCGGCAGCAGGTCGGCCGGGACGATCTCGATCATGTCGATCTCGCCGTTGAGCAGGGCGTTGACCTGGGTCTGCAGATCGGGGATCGCCAACCACTCGATGCGATCGATCTTGGCGACCTTGCCGCCGGCCAGGCCCGAGGCCGGCTCGGCGCGCGGCACGTACTTGGGGTTCTTGACGTAGACCGCCTTCTCGCCCGGCTTCCACTGGTCCTTGAGGAAGATGAACGGGCCGGAGCCGGTGGCGTCGGTGATCTGCTGCTGCGGATCGGTGTCGGCGACACGCTTGGGCATGATGAAGGGTGCGTTGGAGCCCGACTTGGCCAGGCTCTGCAGCACCAGGCCGTAGGGCTCCTTCATCCTCAGCCGGAAGGTCTTGGCGTCGACCGCCTCCATCGCGGCGACGAAGGACAGGAGCTTCTGGCCGACGGAATCGCGCGCGGCCCAGCGCTTGAGCGAGGCGATGACGTCCTCCGACGTCACCGGCGCACCGTCATGGAAGGCGAGCCCGTCGCGCAGGGTGAAGGTCCAGGTCACGCGGTCGTCGCTCAGCGTGTGCTTGTCGACCATCTGCGGCTTGATGGTGAGCGTGCCGTCGAGCGCGAACAGCGTGTCGTAGACCAGGTAGCCGTGATGGGTCGAGATCAGCGCCGTGGTCCAGATCGGATCGATGATCTTGAGGTCCGAATGCATCGCCGCGCGCAGGGTGACCTGCGCCGAGGCCGGCGAGATCGCAGGCAGCGCCGCCGCCGTCGACAGCACGGCCGCGCTGAGCGCCAGGCGGGCGCTTCGCATGAAACTGGACATTCTGGGGTCTCCCGGGAAAGGCAACTGGGCGGACGCTACGCCGCGCGCCCCTGTCCTTGCAAGAAGCGGTCCCGACAGGCCATGCACCTGCCCGTAGCGTCCCGTCGCAGGGCGGCGCGCCACCAGACGCTGTAAAAGACCGCCCCGCCCCGCGCCGACGAGGTCCCGCCGTGTCGATCATCTCCAGCGTCGAACAGCTCGAGGCCCTCTACGGCCTGCCCGGCGAAACCTCCACGGTGAAGGAGGTCGACTGGATCACGCCGCAGTACCGCGCCTATATCGAGGCCTCGCCCTTCCTGGCGCTTGCGACTTCGGGCCCCGAAGGCCTCGACTGCTCGCCACGCGGCGACCTCCAGGGCTTCGTGCGCATCCACGACGAGCGCACGGTGATGCTGCCCGACCGCAGGGGCAACAACCGCGTCGACTCGCTGCGCAACATCGTGCGCGACCCGCGCGTGGCGCTGCTGTTCCTGATCCCCGGCGTCGGCAACACGCTGCGCGTCAACGGCCGCGCCCATCTCAGCGTCGAACCGGTGTTGCTCGACTCGTTTGCGGTCGACGGCAAGCCGCCGCGCTCGGTGATCGTGATGAAAGTCGACGCGGTCTATTTCCAATGCGCCCGCGCCCTGGTGCGCTCCGAGCTCTGGAACCCCGCGCGCCACCATTCACCCAAGGACCTGCCCAGCGCCGGCGATATCCTCGCCGCGCTGAGCAAGGGCCGGGTTGGCGGCGAGGTTTATGACAAGGAATGGCCGGGCCGCGCGGCGAAGACGATGTGGTAGGAGAGCAAAATCCTAACTATGGCGCCCGCCTTCACGAAGGAACTTCTTAACTTCAGCCATTGCACTCTTGATCTCATCATCCTCGTACTTTGGCTTCAGCTCCTTAACCAGGCGAGCTAGCGTTTGGTCGTTTGCAAACTCATCCGGCGCATAACGCCGAACATACGCAATCGTAGATACCAGTTCGAGGTCTTTGGCCAGCCGGCCACCGAACTTATCTAGCACTTTATCGATCTTTGTCTTGTTTGGCTTAATAAACGACTCACCTTTTTCTACTACCTGTTTAGTTCTAGACGTTGATGAAATCAGATAATAGTTGTCGGAGGAATTATAAGCCACACTAACACCCCCCTTGGCAGCAACCAAATCGAGGTCACCCGCCAACTCAGTCGAGTAAGGTCCGTAGGTATAGAATGAGAATCTGTACCCAGTTCTTACCTCTCCGAATTCCTGAAGAAGATGCACGATCTTCTGAAGAGCCTTTTTGCCCAACCGCTGCTTCTCGCCAAGGCGATCCGCAATCAGGGCAATCAAGGCATAGCGGTCAAGATTCGAGGGCGATTTATCGCTCATTTTTTCTTCTCCTCATTCTTTTGAATAATCTCGTTTGCCGCCTTTCGCTCCGAGATAGGCACGTAAAGGCGACGTTGGTTAACCTTGGTTAGGCCATTGACTACTGGCGATAGGGTCGCCAATGGAACCGACTTGGCAGTTCCGCCCGACGTCCGCCAAACTTTGATCTCATCTGGACCCGACTTGTACCAAGACTTCTCGGCATCTCTCGCAATGCAACCAAGCGCCTTTAGTTTCTCTTCCAGCTCAGTCGCCCGAAGTAGGTCGTCGTCAGAGGCAACCTCAGGAGTCATAAACACCGGTCGATAGTGCTGTCGTGTCCTTATGATCTCCCCGTGGTCACCACCCGCTCCTTCCGCGATCCGACCCAGCACCTTCCAATCATCCCATTGCAGAAACTTACTGATGTTTCGAGTCGGCGGAAACTCTCCGCCATTCTTGGTGAGCAGATGGCGCATGCATTCAGCCAAGTGAAAGTCGTATATTGTTCTAGTTTTGTGGAAGTAGAGCTGAGTAAACATCATAAATCTGGCGATCAATAGTCCTTCGACGGCGTGTATGCCGTCTTCATCAACGCCGATATGGTGGCCGCGTGTTTCTGGATCAGGACAGAGCCGAATAGTTTGAACGACCCGATCAAGATCGTACCGACCGTACTGCACACCAGCGTGATATGCGTCGCGCAGCAGATAGTCCATCCGATCCGCGTCCATCTGCCCCGACACAAGATCCTTCCAAACCAGAACTCCCGCAGTAGCGGGTGACGCACCAAAAACCGACAAGACGTCCCGGATACCGATGCCATGATTCTTGGCTTCCGGATGGTTCTCGATAACATCCTTGAGACCAAACTCGAGCGCTGCAGCAGAGTAGTCCTCGTGCTCCAAGCGCCTGCTCTTGTCTGCCTTCATCGGCAGAAGCCCTTCACCCGCATGCGAGAAGGGGCCATGACCAAGATCATGCAAAAGCGCAGCAAGTCGAATAATTCGTCGCTGCCGGCCCAAGCTGTCACTGTCGAACTTGTAGTCGCTCAACAATATCTGACTATCGCGGCGAGCCAAGGTATCGAACAATCGAGAGGCGACATGCATTACACCTAGCGAATGCTCGAAGCGTGTATGCATCGCGCCGGGATAGACCAAATCCGTCCAAGCCAGCTGTCGTATCTTTCGAAGGCGCTGGAACACGGGCTGATTGACGACATCCCATTCCAATTGACTAAGACGAACAAACCCATGAATTGGGTCGCGAATCTCATATGGTTCGGGTGCGTCCAACGGTTCTATTCCTCAGGTCAATCCATATTGTTCCTGTTTTGTACTCGATGCAATCCACAACTTATTGGGTAACGACCTTCTAGGGTGGCACAGAATGTTGATTCTCGCCAACAAGCGATGAACTACCGCAGAACCCAGATATGACCAACCACATTGAGCGCGTTATCCAAAGGCGCCGACTCCTCAACTACCTTGCCGCCAGCCCGCTGTTCGGCAGCGGCATGGCGTTCGCGCAGTCGCCGCAGTCACGTCTGCCCGATCCGATGGTCTGGGCGCCGCGCGAGCTTGGCGAGCTGATCGATAGCCCGTCGCGCGCGCTCAGCGTCTTCGATTTCGAGCCGGTGGCGCGGCGGCAAATGTCGCCGGCGCATTTCGGGTATCTGGCGGCCGGCAATGACGACGAGGTCACGCTGCGGGCGAACCGGGAGGGCTTCGCCGCCTTCCAGCTCAGGCCGCGCCGCATGGTCGATGTCAGCCGCATCGACATGAAGATGGAGCTCTTCGGCGCGACGTGGGACAGCCCGATCGTCATCGCGCCGACCGGCAGCAACAAGGCGTTCCACGTCGATGGCGAGATCGCCGTGGCCAAGGCGGCGCGCGCCGGGCGGCATCTGCAGATTCTGTCGACCCTGTCCACGACCCCGATCGAGGAGGTCACCGAGGCGCGCGGCGCGCCGGTGTGGTTCCAGCTCTATCCGACCAACGAATGGCGCGTCGGTCTGGCGATGGCCAAGCGCGCCGAGAAGGCCGGCGCGCCGGCGATTGTCGTCACCGTCGATGTGCTGGCGACGCAGAACTGGGAGACGTTCCAGCGGCTGTGGCGCGCCGATAAGGAGGGCGCGGCGCAATGCGGCTCGTGTCACGGTATGGGCCTGCGCAATTTCGTGCGGCGCAAGCCGCATTTCGACGGGCTCGACCTCGGCGTCGCGACCAGCAGCGGCGCCACCAACCTGACCTGGGATTTCGTCAAGCGCCTGCGCGACACGGTGGGCACGAAGATCCTGCTCAAGGGCATCCTGGCGCGCGAGGACGCCAAGCTCGCGGTCGAGCATGGCGTCGACGGTATCGTCGTGTCGAACCATGGCGGGCGCTCGGAGGACAACGGCCGCTCGACCATCGATACGCTGCCGGAGATCCTGGTCGCCGTCGACGGGCGTATCCCGGTGCTGGTCGACAGCGGCTTCCGCCGCGGCACCGATATCGTCAAGGCGCTGGCGATGGGCGCCAAGGCGGTGTGCATCGGTCGGCCCTATCTCTGGGGCCTGGGCGCCTTCGGCCAGGAGGGCGTCGAGCGCGTGCTGCACTTGCTGCGACGCGAGCTGTTCGCCGCCATGCAGCAGATGGGCGCACCGTCGCTGAAGGACCTCGTGCCGGCGATGGTGGCCCGCGCCTGACGCGATTGTCCGGCGACAAGACTCCCGCTGAAACGCGGCGCGCGATGGCCTAGGCTGAGCGCCTCGCTTCGTCGGAGTTCGCCATGCTGCCCTCGCAACGCGCGCTGTTCGATATGCCGCGCGACGTCTGCTACCTCAACGCCGCCGCCTGGAGCCCGCTGCCGCTGGCCTCGCAGGAGGCCGGCCGCGTCGGCGTCGGCCGCAAGGGCCGGCCGTGGGAGCTCGATGCCGCCTTCGCCAACGCCATGCACGAGCGGGCGCGCAAGGCCGCGGCGGCGTTGATCGGCGCCGACGCCGCCGACATTGCTCTGGTGTCCTCGGTCGGCTACGGCGTGGCGATCGCTGGCAAGGTCCTGAAGATCGCGCGCGGCACGCGCGTGCTGACCTTGAAGGACGACCACACCTCGCCGGTGCTGGAGTGGATGAGCCGCGCCGAGGCCAGCGGCTTTCGCGTCGAGTCGGTGGCGCATGGCGGCGACGGCGACTGGACCTCGGCGGTGCTGGCGGCGATTGAGCGTCCCGGCGCCGAGCCGGTGGCGCTGGCCTCGATCTCCTCCGTGCATTGGTCCGACGGCGGCGCGCTCGACATGCCCAAAATCGGCGCCGCGCTGCGCAAGGTGGGGGCGATGCTGCTGGTCGACGCCACGCACGACGCCGGCGTGCGCCGCATCGATGTGAAGACGCTGGATCCCGACATCCTGATCTTCCCGACCTACAAATGGGTGCTGGGCCCCTATGGCCGCGCCTTCGCCTATGTGGCCAAGCGCCACCAGGGCGGCATTCCGGTCGAGCAGACCGCGTTCGGCCGCAAGCGCGTGGTGGCCGAGGACCCGGTCTATTTCACCGATCCCTCCTACGTCGACAGCGCCAAGCGTTTCGACATGGGCGAGCGCGACCACTTCATCTCGATGGAGATGGCGGCGATCGGCATGGAGATGATGGCCGGCTGGGGCAACGACGCCATCGTCGAGCGCCTGTCGATGCTGACCAGGCGGCTGGCCGACGGCCTCTCGGGCGATCGCACCAACGCGGGCGCCACCGTCATGGACGAGAAGCTGCGCGCGCCGCACGTGCTCTGCCTCGGCTTCCCGCAGGGCATGCCCGAGGACCTGCCGAAGAAGCTGGCGGCACAGAAGGTCTACGCCGCGCCGCGCCTGGGCCGCCTGCGCATCAGCCCGCACGTCTACAACGACGAGGAAGACGTCGACCGCTTCGTCGCGGCGTTCAAGACGGCGGCGGCTTGAGTTTCTGTCATCCCGAGCGCAGCGAGGGATCCAGGCGGTTTTCCTGGATCCCTCGCTGCGCTCGGGATGACAGCTTACGCTACAATTCCACTACCCGGCTCGTCGCCGGCACCGTGCCGCCGCCCCATAGCGGCAGGTAGGTCATCTTCTGGCCGGCGCCGCCGGCGACGATGATGTGGATGTCGCGTGGCGTGCGCGCGACCTCGCCGCTCAGCTCGCCGCAGCGCTCGAACAGCCATTGCTGTGTGCGCGCCAGATCCCAGCCGCGCAGAGCCAGGAGTCGCGCCAGCTCCGGCGGCAGCAGCAGCGCCTGCTCGCCGCGCTCGGGCTTGCGCGCAGCGCCGGTGGCGATCGCGCCCGCGCACATGATGTGCGGCACCGAGGCCAGCGCGGATTCGGGCGTGTCGCCGGGATGGCCGATCAGCACTTCCATGGTGCCCGAGACTCCCATCACGGTGACGGCATCGGCGCCTGATGGAACGCCGCGATGCGTGGCAAAGGATGGGAAGGCCGCGTTAGTCGCTTCGTCCTCGGCATTCGCTTCGGCGAAGCAGAAGGTGTACTTGCCGGGCTGGCCCATGGTCGCCATATCGCCGACCAGCGGCCGCGCGCCACCGACGTTGCGTAGCACGAGCGCGACGGCGCGGCCGATGCAGGCATTGGCGCGATTGCCCGGCCCCAGCATATTGGTGCCAGCGTTCATCTCCAGCGCGGTCGCCACCGGGCCATGGACCATGGTCACGACGCAAGCCGTGCCCGTCGTGGTCGAGACGCCGAGGAGATTGAAGTCGGGCGCCAGGCATGCGGCGGCGGCCGTCACCACCAGCGGAAGTTCCGCCGGCTTGCAGCCCGCCAGCACGCATTGATAGGCCACCGCGGCGGGCGTGACCTCGCCAAACAGCGGTGGCATCGAACCGTAGGAACGATCGGGCGCGCCGACGCCCTTGATCATCGCCTCTAGACGCCGACGCGTCGGCGGCACCAAGGGCAGGCCGTCGGCCTGCTCGGCCTCGGCCAGCGCCGCCTGCACATCCTCGAAGACGGCGCCGTCGTCGAAGACCGGCAGGTTGCCCCACTCCATCAGGGATTGGCCATGGTTCAGGTCGGCGGCGCGATGCGCACCGAGCTGACGGTGGTGCCGCCGAAAGACGGGATGAAGGCGGAGTGCTTGCCCGGGCCGCCGGCGACCAGGATGTGGATGTCCTGCGGCGTCGGCCCGATATAGTAGTAGTCGCCCTGGCGCGGCCGGCTCGAGCTGGCGTAGCTCTCCTGGTTGCCCTTGGAGACGCGCGAGACATGCACCTTCGAGCGCTCGTGCAGCGCGGCCTGCATGCTCTCGATGGTGTAGCCGTCTCGCTTCAAGGTCTGGGCGTGCTCCGGCCCGATGACCACGAAGTACGGCCCCTTGCCATAGATCGTGTTGGCGCCGACCTGCGAGATGGTGCCGGCCATGGTGGTGAGGATGTCGTCGCCTGTCGTGCTGCCGTGGTCGTTGATGTTGTGCGGCGCCTCGCCCGCCATCGCCGTTACCACGCTGTCGTTGGCTTTGAAGCCGCGACGCACGTGGTAGGGCTCCCACGGACTCTCTTCCTCGTTCTCGCCGAAGCAGAAGGTGTATTTCGCGGGCGAGCCCTGGGTCGAGCGATCCATCTCGCCCGGCTTGGCGCCGCCGACATTGAGCAGGATCAGGCCGAGCGCGCGGCCGATCGTGGCATTGGCCTGCCAGCCCTGGCCGAAGCAATTGCTGCCGCAATTGATCTTCAGCGTGTGCCGCATCGGCCCGTGCACCGCCAGCATGGGCGCGCAGGAATGCGTCGTCGCCAACGTGCCATGCAGATTGTAGTCGGGGTTCAGCACGGCGTGCAGCGCCGCGGTGACCACCGGGAAATACTCCGGCCTGCATCCGGCCATGACAGCGTTGGCGGCGAGGCTCTGCAGGGTCGGCACCACCGAGCGCGGCGAGACCGGCAGGAAGGGCCGGTTGTCGCCGCGGCAGACCGCGACGAACTTCGCGACCTTCTCTTCGGTGGGGATGTAGAGCGGCATGCCGTCGCTCCAGCCCTGCTGCATGGCGTACTCATTGAACGCCGTGACATCCATCTCGCCGACGTCGATGAGTTCGGCGTCGGCGGGGTCGGTCTGGGACGTATCGGTCATGGCGTTGTCGTCACTCGTTCAGGTCAGCCGCCGCTCATGACCTTGGTCAGGCCGGCGGTAGCGGTTTCGATACGCTCGGCGAGCTCCTGGGCGTTCAGCCCGCCGACAGGATGCTTCACGACGATGAGGCGAGGCGTGATCTTGCGCGCCTTGGCCTGCGCAAGAACCAGCGATTTGAAGGTCTCGGTCGCGATCACGTAGGCCGTGACGCCCTTCTTCTCCAGTTCGACGCTGTCGTGGAAACTCCACGATGAACAGGAGCCTCAATCGGCTAAGGCGAGGAGCGCCGCCTTGTACTTGCCGGCGATCTCGTCATACAGCGCGTTCGGCGCCGGCTGGCTGGCGCTGTCCTTGCCGAGGAAGGCGATGTTGTCGATGGGCCGAATCGCGCCCAGCTTGGTGCGGATGCCGTCGAGCAGCTCGCGCGCGTTGGGTTTGGCGTTGGTGACCAGCGCGATCGGATCGCGCAGCCAGTCGACCGGTGCGGTGGCCATCTTCTCGCCGCCGGTCGCCGAGACGCCGAAACTCGGGTTCACAATCTTCATGCCGACCTTCCTCCCGGATGGTTCGTGGTGTGGGGACTTTCGACCCTCCCGATCATCCTGACAAGTGCGCCGGGCGAAGCCCTGCCCCGCTCCGGTCAGCGATGCGCGGCTGCCCAGGCGGCCGCGGCGGCGCCGGCGCGCTCGGCATCGGCGAGCGCCTGGGCGATGGTCTCCGGTGCGCCGGCGCGTACATCGCCCGCGGCGAACAAGCCCGGTGCCGACGTCGCGCCATCGGCTTGGACGACCAACGCGCCGGCGGCGTCGCGCTCGGCCTCGACGAAGCCGCAGGCCGGCTTGCGGCCGATGTAGGGAAACAGCGCCCGGGTCTCGAGCCGCATGGTCTGGCCGCCGCGCTCGATCACCAGGCCTTGCAGGCCGTCATCGCCGTCGAGGGCGATGATACGACCCGGGATGGCGGTGACGTTGGGCAGCGCCGGCGCCGTCTCGGCGACGACGGTGACGGCGCTGGCCATGCCGGCCAGCTCGCGCGCTTCCTGCACGGCCCAGCCCTGATCGCCGACCACCACCACCGGCTGACCGGCATAGAGCGGCCCATCGCAGACGGCGCAATGCGAGATGCCCTGGCCGAGATAGCGCGCCTCCTCCGGCAGGCCGAGCGTGCCGTGGCTCAGCCCCGTGGCGACGATCACGGCGCGCGCGGCATGCGTCTCGTCGGCGACGATCGACCAGGTCGCGCCGGCGCCGAGCGCCGTGACCTCGCCGAAGCCCATCTCGACGCCGGCCTCCGTGGCTTGGTCGAGCAGCGCGGCGATGAAGTCGGGACCGGTCATGCCCGCAGCCTCCGCCGGCGCGTCGTGGATCTCGCCGAAATTCATCATCAGGCCACCGGGCCCGAGCTTGTCGATGCACATCACCCGCGCGCCGGCCTTGGCCGCGACGGCGGACGCGCGCAGGCCGGCGGCGCCCGCGCCGATCACGACAACGTCCCAGATCTCGCTCATGCCCGCTCCCACCTTACCGCCGCCTGTCATAACAGGATTAGCCGGCCCAAATCAGCCCGGCTGCGCTATAAGAGCCGCCGATGGAGGAAATCGGCATGCAGGATCAGAAGCTATTCGGACACCGCGAGGGCAATATCGGCCACGTGGTCTTCAACAACCCGGCCAAGCTCAACGCCGTGTCGCTCGACATGTGGGAGCGCATGGTCGGCGTGCTGGGCGACTTCGCCCAGGATCCCGAAATCCGCTGCGTCGTGGTCAGCGGCACCGGCGGCAAGGCGTTCGTCTCCGGCGCCGACATCTCCAAGTTCGAGAGCGAGCGCGCCAACGCCGAGGCGCAGGTGCGCTACGACGCGATCTCCAAGGATGGCTACGAGGCGCTCTACAGTTTCCCCAAGCCGACCATCGCCAAGATCAACGGCTACTGCATCGGCGGCGGCATGAACCTCGCGGCCTGCTGCGACCTGCGCTACTGCAACGAGGCGGCGCGCTTCGGCGTGCCGGCGGCCAGGCTCGGCCTGGGCTACGGCTTCCTGCGCATCGAGCGGCTGTCGCGCATCGTCGGCCTGCCGCGCGCCATGGAGTTCCTGTTCACGGCCAAGCAGTACAGCAGCAAGGAAGCCGCCGAGATGGGGCTGGTACACGGCGTCGCCGCGACCGATGCCGAGCTCGACGCCATGGTGGCGAAGATCACCCAGGCGATCGGCGAGAACGCGCCGCTGACCATCGCGCTTGCCAAGGCGTCGGCGCGCGAGATCGCCAAGCCCGAATCGAAACAGGATCACGCCAAGCTCGAGCGCATGGCGGTGGAGTGCTTCGACAGCGGCGACTACCAGGAAGGCCGCCGCGCTTTCATGGAGAAGCGCAAGCCGGTGTTCAAGGGACGGTGAGTGTCATGGCCGCCCTGCCGCTCTCCCATCTCTTCGTCCTCGACCTGACGGCGCATCGCGCCGGCCCCACGGCGGTGCGCCAGCTCGCCGATTGGGGCGCCACGGTGATCAAGATCGAGCAGCCCAGCGACGGCAAAATGGACTCGATGGGCGGCGCGCGGCACGGCTTCGACTTCCAGAACCTGCATCGCAACAAGAAGGCGATGACGCTCAACCTCAAGAGCAAAGAAGGCCACGCCATCTTCATGAAGCTGGCGGCCAAAGCGGATGTCATCGTCGAGAACTACCGCTCCGACGTGAAGCATCGCCTGGGCATCGACTACGACGCGGTGAGCAAGGTCAACCCGCGCATCATCTACGGCTCGATCGCCGGCTTCGGCCAGAGCGGCCCCGACGCGGCGCGGCCGGGCGTCGACCAGATCGCCCAGGGCATGGGCGGGCTGATGTCGATCACCGGCGAGCCCGGCGCCGGGCCGATGCGCGTCGGCATCCCGATCGCCGACCTGACGTCGGGCCTGCTGCTGGCGCAGGCGATCATCCTCGCGCTCTACGACCGCGAGCGCACCGGCAAGGGCCAGTGGGTGCACACCTCGCTGATCGAGGCGCAGATCTTCATGCTCGACTTCCAGGCCGCACGCTGGCTGATGAAGGGCGAAGTCGCCAAGCAGGCGGGCAACGATCACCCGACCTCGATTCCGACCGGCGTGTTCCCGACCAGCGACGGCCACATCAACATCGCCGCATCAGGGGACAAGATGTGGAAGCGCTTCGCGCTGGCCATCGACGCGCCGCATCTGCTGGAGCATCCCGAGCACGCCACACCCGGCACGCGCTCGCAGAACCGCAAGGCGCTGAACCAGCGCATCGGCGAGGTGACGAAGACCAAGCCGTCGGCGCACTGGATCGCGGCGCTGAACAAGGCCGGCGTGCCGTGCGGGCCGATCAACACCATCGACAAGACCTTCGCCGAGCCGCAGGTCCAGCATCTCGGCATCGCGCGGCCGGTGAAGCATCCCAAGCTCGGCGACATCAAGGTCGTCGGCCAGCCGATCAACCTGAGCGCCGCGCCGCAGCCGAAGGAGCTGAAGCCGACGCCCGAGCTCGGGCAGAACACCGACGAGGTGCTGGCGGGCCTGGGCTATGATGGCGCCGCGATCGCGACACTGCGCGCCGGCGGCGTGGTGTAGACGCTGGGGGCGCGCCACTCCAGTGGCGCGTCTTGTTGCTGCACGCGCCACTGGGGTGGCGCGCCCCGACCGGAGAATGAGCATGCCCACACGCCGCACCGCGCTGATCACCGGCGCCGGCCGCAATATCGGCCGCGCCTGTGCGCTCTACCTGGCGAAGGACGGCTTCAACGTCGTCGTCAACGGCTCGTCCAACCGCGCCGCCTGCGAGGCGGTGGTGCAGGAATGCGCGGCGCACGGTATCGAGGCGCTGGTGACGATGGGCGATGTCGGCGATCCCAAGGACGCCCAGCGCATCGCGTCGGAGGCCATCGCGCGTTTCGGCGCCGTCGACGTGCTGGTCAACAACGCCGCGATCCGGCCGGGCAAGGCGTTCCTCGAGACCAGCGACGCGGAATGGCGGCGGGTGATGTCGGTCGATCTCGACGCCGCGGTGTGGCTGTCGCGGGCATGCCTGCCGAAAATGCTGGAACGCGGCTGGGGTCGCATCGTCAACTTCACCGGCATGAACGCCATGCAGGGCACCGGCGGCCGACCGTCGGTGACGGTGGCCAAGCACGGCGTGTGGGGCCTGACCAAAGCGCTGGCGCGCGAGTTCGGGCCGAAGGGCATCACCGTCAACGCGATCTCGCCCGGCCCGATCGCCGGCGACCGCGACAACGACGATCCGGCCTCGGTGAAGCATCGCCAGGACAGCGTGAAGGCCGTGCCCGTGGGCCGCATGGGCAGCTCGACCGAGATCGCCGGTGCGCTGCGCCTGCTGGTGTCGGACGACGGCGCCTTCATCAATGGCCAGATGCTCCAGATCAATGGTGGCGCCGCGACCTGAGCCTCGGTAACGTTGCCGTCAGCCGGCCGCAAGAGCCGGCATTTGGAGGACTCACCGAGGAGGCATCCCATGGTCCGTCTCAAGGGGTTGGGCGTCGTCGCCGTCGTGGCGGCCAGCGTGGTGGCGTGGTCGGGTGGCGCGTTCGCCCAGGCGAAGATCGTCGACGGGCCGGAGGTGAAGTGGAAGCTGGGCGCCTGGGGCAAGCCGCGCGCCGCGACCCAGAACGTCGAGACGCTCAAGAAGTTCATGGCCGAGCGCACCGGCGGCAAGTTCCAGATCACCATCGGCTACGAGAGCTTCGGCCAGCCCAAGGAGCTGCTCGACTCGCTGAAGGTCGGCAGCCTGGAGATGACCAACATCTGCGCCTCGTACCATCCGGAGAAGCTGCCGGCGTATTCGGCGCTCGACCTGCCGTTCCTGCCGATCCCCGACTTCGACACCCAGGAGCGCGTGCATCGCGCCTTCTACAAGCATCCGGCGATCGTCAAGGAGTTCGCCGGCTGGAACGCCATGCCGTTCCTCTCCGCCGTGCTGCCGAACAACGAGTTCGTCGGCCGCGGCAAGGCGCCGCGAGCCGTGGCCGATTTCAAGGGCATGCGCGTGCGCGCGCTGGCCGGCATCGGCGAGGCGATGCGCAAGCTGGGCGCGATCCCGACCTCGGTCGACGCCACCGAGGTCTACACCTCGCTCGAGCGCGGCACAGTCGACGCGGCGGCCTTCCCGACGACCTACGCGCACCAGTCCTACCGCACCTACGAAGTCGGCAAGTGGTACACCGAGAACATGAATCTCGGGAATGTCGGCTGCCCGACCCTGATCCACACACAGCGCTGGGCCGAGCTGCCCAAGCAGTACCAGGATCTGCTGATGGAGGCGGTGCCAGCGGCGCACGCCGCGCTCAAGGCCGCCTACGCGGCGGCCGACGAGAAGAACATCCCGCTGTTCAAGAAGAAGCTGGAGTTCCTCCGCTACAAGCCCGAGGAAGTCGCGGCCTTCCGCAAGGCCGGCGGCGAGCCGGTGTGGGAGGAATGGGTGGCGAAGCGCGAGGCGCAGGGCATCCCCGGCCGCGAGCTCTTGAACTTCCTGCTCAAGGAAGCGGGTGCTCCGCGGTCATAATCTGTCATTCCGAGCGAAGCGAGGAATCCAGATGGCCCTGGATCGCGATGCTCGGGATGACAGCCAGCGGCATGACTACCCCGCCGCGTCGAGGATGAAGGTCACGATCTCCGGCCACGCCGTGAGGCAGGCGATGGTGATGATGTCGGCGAAGATGAACGGCCAGATGCCGCGGAAGATGTCCGACACCGAGATGTCGGGCCGCACGCCGTTGACGACGAAGACCACGAGGCCCACCGGCGGCGACAGCGTGGCGATGCCGTTGAGCTTCACCAGGATGATGCCGAACCAGATCGGGTCGTAGCCCAGCGCCTCGATCACCGGGAACACCACCGGCAGGGTCAGCAGGAACATGCCGACGCCCTCGAGGATGGTGCCGAGGATCAGGTAGACCAGGTAGATCGCCAGCAGGATCCAGATCGGCGCCACCTTCAGCCCGGTTACCCACGTCGCGAGCTGCTCCGGTAGGCCGGCGAAACCGAGGAAGCGCACGAAGATCAGCACGCCCCAGACGACGGTGAAGATCACCGCGGTGAGCTTGGCGGTCTCGAGCAGCGCGCCGCGCAGCTCGGGCCATTTCATCCGGTTCGCCAGCGCGATGGCCAGCACGCAGGCCGCGCCCAGCGCGCCGGCCTCGGTCGGCGTCGCCCAACCCCACAGCATCGAGCAGAAGATGATGGCGATCACCAGCACGATCGGAAACGTGCCGGGCAGCGAGGACACCCGCTGCGGCCAGGTGTAGCCGCGGATCGGCTTGCCGTAGGCCGGGTTGCGCCAGCACATGATCAGGATGATCGCGGTGTAGACCAGCGCCGAGAACAGGCCGGGCGCGAAGCCCGCGACCAGCAGCTTGCCGACCGACTGCTCGGTGATGATGCCGTAGACCACCAGCAGCGCGCTGGGCGGGATCAGCGAGTCGAGCGTGGCGCCGGCGGCGACCACGCCGGCGGCCAGCCGCTTGTTGTAGCCGGCCTTCAGCATCTCCGGGATCGCCACCTTGGCGAACACCGCCGCCGCCGCCGTGTTGGCTCCCGACACGGCGGAGAAGCCGGCGACGGCGTAGACCGTGGCGATCGCCAGCCCTCCGGGCAGCCAGCCGAGCCAGCGCCGCGCCGCCTCGAAGGCGGCCTGGGTGATGCCGGCGTAATAGGCGAGATAGCCGATGAGGATGAACATCGGCAGCACGGAGAGCGTGTAGTTCACGACAGAGGCGTGCGGCACGATGCCGGCGGTGCGCAGGCCCGGACCCCAGCCGGTGATGGCGACGAGGCCGAAGGCGCCGACGATCGCCGCCGAGAAGGCGATGCGCACGCCCAGCACGCAGAGCAGGATCAGCAGGCCGCAGCCGACGATGCCGATGGCCAGCGGATCGAGGGTCATTGCCGCTTCTCCTCGCGTCCCAGCGCTTCCTCGATCTCATGGCGCGCTTGCACCTCGATGGTCTCGATCACCGGCACGGCGATCGGCGTCGCGTCGGGATGCGCCACCAGCCGCGCGTAGTCCACGGCCTGCAGGGCGAGCCGCAGCCACAGCACGGCGAGCACGAAGGGCACCAGGAGCTTGGTCGGCCAGGTCTTGAGCTTGATGTCGATGGTCGAGTCGCCGAGCTGATAGGCGCGCAGGAAGTTCTCGAAGGTCGTCTGCACCAGGATGGTGATGATCACCAGCGCCACCAGCACGGCGAACAATTCCATCGCCCACAGGAAGCGCTTGGAGACGCCGCGCAGCAGCAGGTCCATGCGGATATGCGCGCCGGTGCGCTGGGCGTAGGCGATGCCGAGAAAGGCGAACAGCGCGCTCGCCTGCTCCATGTAGTCGATGTAGCCGTGGATCGCGGTGTCGAAGGCGGTGCGGCCGACGATCTGGAAGACACCGATGAACATCAGCACGAAGATCGCGGCCGCGGCGATCAGGTTCATCCCGTCCTCGAGCCGCGACCAATAGCGATGCGCGGCCGCCAGCGCGGCCGATCCATCACCCGTCATGCCACCTCCCGTTTTCGCCCGGTGGCCGCCCGTGTTCGGGTCGTGTGCGCCACCGGAGTTGCCGCGAGGCTAGCCCATCCGTCATGCCGAGCGTAGCGCCGAATGATGGCGGTCAAGCGCGCTTCGCCTTCTGCCGCCCCAACACCGTGGCGATGACGAGGATGCCGGCGATCGCCAGGCCGCCGAAGGCCATGCCGATGGCGCCACCGATCATGCGCGCCATGCCGCCGATCAGCCCGCTCTCCACCCCCAGCACGACCTTTGGCTCGGCGCGGCCGTCGGGCAGCGTGCCCGTGATGCGGTACTCGCCCGGCGTCGTCGCGGCGAAGCTGTAGATCGAGCGTCCTTCGCGGTTGCCGAACGTGTAGGTCGCGCCGGCGCTGTTGGGCACCAGCTGCACGTCGCCGCCGGGCCCCCGCATCGACAGTCGCAAACCAGCCATGCCGGTCCCGACATGGACCCGACCGTCCACGACGCTCTGGTGCTCGTAGTAGATCGTGTAGGTGCCCGGCTCTTTCAAATTCAGCGCGACGCTGCCGGGCATCACGACCTGCATCAGCCGGCTCTCGATCCCGCCCAGACCCGAGAAGACGTGGAAGCCGGCGGCGACGAAGCCGGCGACGGCGATCACGCCGGCGAGCACGAACCAGAGCGGACTCTTCATACCGGACTCCTCCTTCTTCCTCCCTCTCCCCGCCTGCGGGGAGAGGGTTGGGGTGGGGGGCCGTCGCAGGTTGCGTACGACCGTTGTGCGCCACCTGATACAGCCCCTCACCCTGACCCTCTCCCCGCGAGCGGGGAGAGGGAATGATGTCATGCCGTCGGCAGCTCGATCACGCTCGCCTTGTCGCCGCCGCTCAGCACGGTGAGTAGCGGTGGGCGGCCGTGTGGCGTCTGCACGAAGTGGTCGGCGTCGGCGCCGGCGATCGAGATGCGGATGCGGCTGCCTCTCGCGAAGCGCCAGGCCACCGGCAGCAGCGCGAAGCGTAGGAGCTGGGGTTCGCCCACCGGCATCGGCTTCGCCGCCGCGCGCGCGAAGCTGCGCCACGGCCAGGTCGTGCGGTAGTTGCGCGGCGCGGGCGCCTCGGCGCGATGGATCGCGCGCAGCAGCCCTTCGGTGACGTAGCGCGCCGTGCCGTCGGCTTCGATCTCGCTGAGATAGACGAAGACCGCCGCGTCGGGCTCGCTCGAGGCCAGCCATAGCGACACCACGGGATGGCCGGCGATCTCCACATCGCGATCGAGCGGCGGGCCGGTGAAGCTCAGCAGCTGATCCTGCCGCTTCGACCAGTCGGCGTAATAGGCCGTGGCGTCGATGCCGGCGATGCGCTCGTAGCGCGTCTGGAAGCCGGTGCCGGCGGCGAAATTCGCCTGGTAGGTCGCAACGCTCGGTGCAGTGGGCTGCGCCGTCGCGAGTTGTCCATCGGGCGCGGTGTAGAGCCGTGCCGTGCCGCTCACCGGCGGCCACTCCGCCGCCGCGCGCCATTCCTCGGCGTGCACGGTGAAATAGTGGATCGGCGCCTCGTCCTTCAGCCCGGTGTCGCGGCCCGCGAGATGCTGGTCGAAGAACCGCAGCACCTCGCCCAGCACCGGCAGCTCCGGCTCGATGCGCGCGCGCCACGGCGAGGCGTTGACCCGCGCGCCGTGATCCCACGGGCCCAGCATCACGCGGCGCTCGGCGTTGGGCAGCGTCAGGTACCGCGACAGCGTGCCGTTGGCGTAACCGGCGCCGTCCATCCAGCCGGAGATGGCGTAGACCGCGACGTCTTTCGGGATCTGGTCGAGGTAGTTGTACGGGCTGAACGAGGCCGGCGTGAACGATGGATCATAGGGCAGCGAGTCGTCGCGGAATTTGAACTCCGTCATGAAGTCGGGCATGCGGAAATTCGCGAGATGCTCCTGCACCGCCGCGCGCGCCAGCGAGCCGTCGGTGTCGGCGTCGACCGGCTGTGGGCCTTTCAGCGCCGGATTGCTGAAATAGGAGAACTGGCTGCGCAGATCGCGCCGGTCGTGGTCGAGCGCCAGCATCAGCTCATCGTAGACCAGCGCCAGGCGCTTGATCAGCATGCCGCCGGGATAATAGTTGTCGGCCCAGGTGTCCCAGACCGCGAACAACGGCGCGATCGCCTTGACCGCCTTGTGCCCGGTGCTGGCGAGGAAGTCGCAGGCGGCGCCGAGATAGGAGATGCCGGTGGCGCCGATCGCGCCGTCGCTCCAGGGCTGCGCCACGATCCAGTCGGCGATGACGCGATAGTCCGCGCGCTCGCGCGGCGAGCGGAATGAATCGCGCGTGCCGAAGCTGGCGCCGGTGCCGCGCGCGTCGACCACGACCACGGCGTAGCCGCGCGCGCAGAACATGTCGCGATAGCGGTAGGAATTCGGCGACGCCTCGACGTCGTTGGCGCCCTCGGCCAGCGCGAAGCGCCTGACATAGGGCGTGAGGATCAGCACCGTGGGCCAGCGCTTCGACGCGTCGCCGTCGGGCAGATGCACGTCGAGCGCGATGCGGCAGCCATCTTCCATGGCGACGTAGAGCGAGAACGGTTTGCCGACCGCGTGCTCGGCCGGCCGGCTCTGGAGGTAACGGCTGGGCGGCACCTTCCAGGCCGCACCAAGGTCATCGCGATCGGGCATGGCGGTCTCCCCTCCCTCACCTTCACCCGCCATAGGGCAGGGCTATCGCTCGGGGCGTCAAGATGCTGGGGGCGCGCCACTCCGGTAGCGCGTCTTGTCGTCCCGCCGCCGCGCCACTGGAGTGGCGCGCCCCGACCGGGCGGCGGTTTTTTGGCGTTTGCGGGCCGCGCCGCTCCAGCGACGCATCATGAGCGCCGCTGGAGCGGCGCGGCCCAAGAAAGCGATCGACAATCCACATGCGATAGCTCTGCGCCATTAAGGGCAAGGTAAAGGCGTCGGCTACTGCCTCAATTGTCCCGGGAACCGGCTGTTGCGGATGATGTCGTGCCAGGTGGGTCCTGACGGCGGCTGGCGCGAGGTGTTCCAGAAGATCCGCCCGTTTCCGGCGCCCGCCACATGCGGCTCGGGCTCGACCCGTGTCGGCGATGACGCCGGCCGCATCGGGCTCGGCGGATCGGGCGGCCTCATTCCTTTCAGCACGATCGGCGGCCGCGGCGCTTCGGGCTCGGCCATCGCATGTGGATTGCTATGGTTTTCCATCTCCTCGCCATAGTGAGAGGAAAGGTCGGAAGCGTCGTCGACGTGCCTCGCCGCCGCCATCAGCTTGGACTCGGCGATGGCCAGCGCCTCTTCCGTCTTGGCCAACTCGCTCTGGATCTCCCAGTACCGTTCGTCGCTGCTCTTCACCTCCAGCCGGTCGGCCGCGTGCCGCTCCTCGTAGTATTGCCGCTCCTCCGCCGTCAGCGCCTGCACCGACTTCCTGCCCAGCAACTGGATGTTCTTCGTCAGCGCCGCCAGCGCCTGCAGCTTGCCGAGCTTCAGCGTGACCTGCCGTTGCTCTGGATTTCTATGGTTGCTGATCCTCAGCT
>CAYTFW010000010.1:0-68172 GCA_964437145.1 uncultured Rhizobiaceae bacterium | reverse complement strand
CGCGCGGCATCGTTACCCGGCCGATCCGGCCAAGCCCGTGCCGGTAGAGACGATGGCCGCCCCGCCGCCCGCCGCGCGACACGCGGCCGACGCCAACGGCGTCAGGGTGTCGTCGCGCTGGCGCAAGGCGATCCGCTGGCGCTTGGGCCAGTCCTGGCCGGGCGGGCCGCCGGCCGACCTCGAACGCTGGATGGCGCACTGGCTGGTCGAAGGCCATGACCTGCAGCGCGACGTGCTGCCAGCGATCGACGCGGTCTGCCAGGCCGTGGCCAATGGCAAACCAGTATCTGGATTGCAGGCGGTGTCGGACTATCTCGCGACCCATTCCCTCGCCCGCACGAGCGCCGGCGACGCCGAACGCATGACTCATCGTCCCGAGGGCTAAGCGGGCTGTTCCAACGTGTCGCATTTCGCGGCGCGATGCTTCGATCTGGCGGGTCGTGGTGACGCTAGGGCCCACGCGCATGGCCGCTTTCCCGCGATGAACAGCGATTCATTGTTTCGTCATCGCCGCCGCCTGTGATCTACTGAGCTTCATCTCGGATGAAGCGCGTCGACGGAAGGCGCGCCGGCATCCGCCCCGGCCATAAGAGTCGGGTCGCGACAACGATCACGGCGCCTTGAAGGGCGCCTCGGAGGAAACGACGATGTCCCGTCCGTTGGGGAGGATGGCGGCCGCCATCGCATTCGCCGCCGCCACGCTGGCCGCCGATGTGGCCTTGGCCCAGAAACCTGGTGGCACGCTCCGCATCACGCATCGAGACAATCCGCCCAGCGCCTCGATCCACGAGGAGGCGACGATCTCCACCGTCATGCCCTTCATGTCGGTGTTCAACAACCTCGTGATGTTCGATCCCAAGACCAAACAGAACACGCCCGACGTCATCATCCCCGACCTCGCCGAATCGTGGAAATGGGGCGACGAAGGCAAGACGTTGACCTTCAAGCTGCGCTCGGGCGTGAAGTGGCACGACGGCAAGCCCTTCACCAGCGCCGACGTGAAGTGCACCTGGGAGGGACTGATCGGCAAGAACGAGGCCCGGTTGCGCAAGAATCCGCGCAAGGCCTGGTACTTCAACCTCAAGGACATCACGGTGCAGGGCGACCACGAGGTGACGTTCCACCTCGGGCGGCCGCAGCCCTCGCTGTTGACCATGCTCGCCGGCGCCTTCTCGCCGGTCTATCCCTGCCACGTCAACGCCGCGACGATGCGCACCAAGCCGATCGGCACCGGTCCGTTCAAGTTCGTCGAGTTCAAGCAGAACGAAGGCATGAAGGTGGTGAAGAACCCGGACTACTGGAAGCCGGGCCTGCCCTATCTCGACGCCATCGAGTTCACCATCATCCCCAATCGCTCGACCTCGGTGCTGGCCTTCGTCTCCGGCAAGTTCGACATGACCTTCACGGCCGATCTGTCGTTCCCGGTCATGAAGGAGCTGAAGTCGCAGGCGCCCAGCGCGATCTGCGAGATGCTGCCGACCAACACCCAGGCCAATCTGCTGGTCAACCGCGAGAAGCCACCGTTCGACGACGCCAAGCTGCGGCGCGTGCTGTCGCTGTCGCTCGATCGCCAGGCGTTCATCGACATCCTGAGCGAGGGCAACAGCGACATCGGCGCCACGCTCCTGCCGCCGCCGGCCGGTCTTTGGGGCATGTCCAAGGAATTCCTCGCCACCGTGCCGGGCTACAGCCCCGACATGAACGCGCGCCGCGAGGAGGCGCGCAAGATCATGAAGGAGCTGGGCTACGGGCCGGACAAGCCGCTGAAGCTCAAGGTCTCGACCCGCAACATCCCGAGCTATCGCGATCCGGCGGTGATCCTGATCGACCACCTCAAGCAGGTCCACGTCGAGGGCGAACTCGAGCCGCTCGACACGCCGGTGTGGTACGCCCGCATGCTGCGCAAGGACTACAGTATCGGGCTCAACGTGCAGGGCGTCGGCATCGACGACCCCGACGTGGTGTTCTACGAGACCTTCGCCTGCGGCTCGGAGCGCAACTACACGAACTACTGCAATCCCGAGCTCGAGAAGCTCATGCACCAGCAGTCGCAGATGACCGACTTCGAGAAGCGGCGCGCGCTGGTGTGGGAGATCGACAAGAAGCTGCAGGAGGACGGCGCCCGTCCGGTGATCTCCCATGGCCGCGGCGCCACCTGTTGGCACCCCCAGGTCAAGGGCGTGAACATCGCCGTCAACTCGATCTACAACCACTGGCGCTTCGAGCACGTCTGGCTCGACAGGTAGTCGTCGTCGCGTCCCCGGAACCAAAGCGCGCAGGCCAATCCCATGGGCTCCTATATCGTCCGGCGTCTGCTGTTGATGGCGTTGACCCTGTTCGGGATGTCGATCGTCATCTTCCTGCTGTTGCGCATCGTGCCCGGCAACATCGCCGACATCCTCTTCGAGTCGGCGGGCATGGTCGATCCGGCCGAGAAGGCCAAGATCACCAAGGAGCTCGGCCTCGACCTGCCGCTGTGGACCCAGTACGCGCACTGGATCGGCGGCCTGTTCCAGGGCGATCTCGGCTACTCGTATGTCTCGGAGAAACCGACCGTCGAGGAGATCGGCCCGCGCATCCCGATCACCGCCAAGCTCGCGGTGCTGGCGCTGGTGTTCTCGGCCGTGATCGGCGTGCCGCTGGGCGTGATCAGCGCCGTGCGTCAGAACACGTCGCTGGACTATTTCCTGCGCGTGGTCAGCCTGAGCGGCCTGTCGCTGCCCTCGTTCTGGCTCGGCCTGCTGATCCTGATGGCCGCGGTGCGATGGTTCGGCGACATCCCGATCTACACATCGCCGCCCAAGACCTTGTGGGCCGAGCTGGCGCTCTATCTCGTGCCCGCCGCCGCCGTGGGCTTCCGCGCCTCGGCGATCATCATGCGACTGACCCGATCGTCGATGCTCGAGGTGCTGCGCCAGGACTACATCCGCACGGCGCGCTCGAAAGGCGCCACCGAGCAATCGGTGAACTACCGCCACGCGCTGCGCAACGCGGTGCTGCCGGTGGTCACCATCATCGGCATCGAGGCGGCCTTCCTGCTGGGTGGCCTGATCGTCACCGAGACGGTGTTCAACATCCCCGGCGTGGCCCGCTTCCTCGTCGAGGCGATCCGTTGGCGCGACTACCCGATCGTGCAGAATCTTGTGCTGTTCATCGCGCTGGTCGTGGTCGTGGTGAACTTCCTGGTCGACATGGCGTACGTGGTGCTCGATCCACGTATCCGGTACTCGGATTGAGGAGGCGAGCATGGCCGCTATCGACCATCAAGCCGAGCTGATCCGCGCCGGCGCCAACATCTCCTCCACCTGGGGGAACGTGAAGTTCTTCGCCCGCCGCTACCCGTTGGGAGCCGCCGGCGCGGTGATCTTCGCCGTCTTCGCCTTCTGCGCGCTGTTCGCCGCGTGGATCGCGCCGATGGATCCCTTCGCCACGAACGCGCGCGCCTCGCTGTCGGAGCCGACCTCGACCTACTGGCTGGGCGCCGACTTCATGGGCCGCGACATGTTCAGCCGCATCGTGCACGGCGCGCGCATCTCCCTCGCCGTCGGCATCGGCGCGATGATCCTGGGCAGCGGCATCGGCGTCATCGTCGGCCTGGCCTCCGGCTACATCGGCGGCTGGTTCGACCTCATCGTGCAGCGTGTATCCGACATCATGCAGTCGCTGCCGCTGCTGGTCATGGCGCTGGTCATGGCCGCCTCGCTCGGGCCGTCGCTGCGCAACACCATCATCGCCATCGCCATCCCGCTGGTGCCGACGGTGGCGCGTATCGTGCGCTCCAACACGCTGTCCCTTCGCGAGATGCCGTTCGTCGAGGCGGCGCGCGCCGTGGGCATGAGCGAGTTCCGCATCGCCATCCGCCACGTGCTGCCCAACACGCTGGCGCCGCTGATCGTGCTGGCCACGGCGCAGCTCGGCTCGGCGATCCTCACCGAGGCGTCGCTGTCGTTCCTTGGCCTGGGCGTGCCCGAACCGCATCCATCCTGGGGGCGCATGCTGTCGGAATCGGCCGCCGAATATGTCCGCCGCGCGCCATGGCTGGTGATCTTCCCCGGCCTGGCGATCAGCCTGATCGTCTTCGGCACCAATCTGCTGGGCGACGCCCTGCGCGATATCCTCGACCCACGGCAGCGGAGCTAGCACAGCATGCCGGATCACCGCGCCGACGCCGTCGCCCGGACCAACAGCGACGTCGCGCTCGAGGTCGAGGGCCTCACCACCTGGTTCTATACCCGCCGCGGCATCGTCAAGGCGGTCGACGACGTCTCCTTCCACGTGCGCAAGGGCGAGACCTTGGCGATCGTGGGCGAATCTGGCTGCGGCAAGAGCATCACCGCGCTTTCCGTGATCCGCCTGATTCCGACGCCGCCGGGACGCATCGTGGCGGGCAGCGTCAAGCTCAACGGCGTCGACCTGATCCAGCTCGACGAAGCCAAGATGCGCGACGTGCGCGGCAACCAGATCTCGATGATCTTCCAGGAGCCGATGACCTCGCTCAACCCGGTGATGACCGTGGGCCGGCAGGTGTCGGAGGCGTTGCGCCTGCACCAGAAGCTCTCGAAGCAGGACGCCATGGCGCGCGCCATCGAGATGCTGCACAAGGTCAAGATCCCCGAGGCCGAGCAGCGCGCCAAGGAATACCCGCATCAGCTCTCCGGCGGCATGCGCCAGCGCGTGATGATCGCCATGGCGCTGGCCTGCAATCCCGAAGTGCTGATCGCCGACGAGCCGACGACGGCGCTCGATGTCACCATCCAGGCGCAGATCCTGCAGCTCATCGTCGAGCTGCAGCGCGATCTCGGCGCCGCGGTGATCCTGATCACGCACGATCTCGGCGTGGTCGCCGAGACCGCGCGACGCGTGGTGGTGATGTACGCTGGCCGCAAGGTCGAGGAAGCCGAGGTCGGCGAGCTCTTCGGCCGCCCGCTGCACCCCTATACGCGCGGCCTGATGGGCTCGATCCCGCGCCTGGGCCTGATGCGCGGCGAGGAGACCGAGACCGGCGGCCGCCTGCAGGAGATCGTCGGTACCGTGCCGCCGCTCAACGACCTGCCGCCGGGCTGCGCCTTCGCGCCGCGCTGCGCCATGGCCGACGATCGCTGCCGCGCCGAGTATCCGCCCTACGTCGAGCACGTTTCCGGCCATTGGGCCGCCTGCTGGCACGCCGGCAAGACGAAGGGAGAGGCGCGTGGCTGAGGCGGCACAGAAAGAGCGGATCCCCGCGGTCGAGGTCGTCGACCTCAAGAAGCATTTCCCGGTCAAGAAGGGGCTGCTGCGCCGCACGGTGGGCCATGTACACGCCGTCGACGGCGTGAGCTTCGCGATCTACGAGGGCGAGACGCTGGGCCTGGTGGGCGAGAGCGGCTGCGGCAAGTCGACGGTCGGCCGACTCTTGCTGCGGCTGATTGAGCCCAGCGCCGGCAGCATCATGGTCGACGGCGCCGATGTCAGCCGCATGAGCAAGGCGGAGATGCGGCCCTTCCGCCGGCAGATGCAGATCATCTTCCAGGATCCCTTTTCCTCGCTCAATCCGCGCATGTCGGCCGGCGACATCGTCGGCGAGCCGTTGATGGTGCACGGTATCTCGCGCGGCAAGGAGCGCCAGGAACGGGTCGCGGCCCTGTTCGAGCGCGTCGGTCTGCGCCCGGCCCAGATGAGAAACTTCCCGCACGAGTTCTCCGGCGGCCAGCGTCAGCGCATCTGCATCGCCCGCGCGCTGGCGCTGGGCCCCAAGGTGATCGTCGGCGACGAGCCGGTGTCGGCGCTCGACGTGTCGATCCAGGCGCAGGTGATCAACCTGCTGATGGACCTGCAGCGCGGCTCGAACCTCGCCTACCTGTTCATCTCGCACAACCTCGCGGTGGTCGAGCACATCAGCCATCGCGTGGCGGTGATGTATCTCGGCCGCATCGTGGAGGTCGCCGAAAAGAAGACGATGTTCACCTCGCCGCAGCATCCCTATACTGAGGCGCTGCTCTCGGCGGTGCCGGTGCCCGATCCGGCGATCAAGCGCGAGAAGCGGTTGGTCGAGGGCGACGTGCCCAGCCCGGTGCGCCGGCCCACGGGCTGCCACTTCCACACCCGCTGCCCCTACGCGATCGACCGGTGCAAGGTCGAGGAGCCGACGCTCAAGCCGGCGACCAAGTCGCCCGAGACGCTCGTCGCCTGCCACCTGCGCTGATATAGGCTGGCGGGCGATGACCCCGCCGCGTATCGCTCCCCGACCCCCCGGGCCACGCGAAGCCAAGCTGCTGATGGAGGCGGCCGACGCGCTACGTCGCGGTGATACGAAAACGGCCGAGCCGAAGTTGCGCGCCTATTGCGCCCAAGCGCCGTCCGATCCCGTCGGTCTCTACAATCTCGCCAAGCTGATCCGCGGCCGGGCCGACGAGGCCACGTCGCTGCTGGAGCGCGCCGTGGCCTTGGAGCCGCGCTTCCACGAGGCCTGGCTCAATCTCGGCACCTTGCTGGCCGACCGGGTGCGCTTCGGCGAAGCGGAGCGGGCGCTGCGCGAGGCGGTCCGTCTGCACTTTGGCTCCGCCAACGCCGCCTTCAACCTCGCCATCCTGCTGCACAAGATGGGCCGGATCGACGAGGCGCTGGCCGAGATCGACCGTTGTCTCGCGCTCGCCCCCGACATGATCGAAGCACAGCGCGAACGGCTCAACATCCTGCTTTACGCCGAAGGCTCGACACCGCGATCGATCTTCGACGCCCATCGCGCGATGGGACGACGCGTCGAGCGGGGCGTCACGCCGATCCATCCGTCTCCCCGCCCATACGAGGACGGGAGGAGGCTACGGGTCGGCTATATCTCACCCGATTTCCGCAGCCATGCCGTGGCGCATTTTTTCGCGCCGATCATCGCGGCGCATGATCGCGACGCCGTCGAGGTCTTCTGCTACGCCGAGGTCCCGGTCGAGGACGAGGTGAGCCGGGTCATCCGCGGTCATGCCCGGGGTTGGTTCACGACCTGCGGCGTCAGCGACGACGAGGTGGCGCGCCGTATCGCCGCCGATCGTATCGACGTGCTGGTCGACCTCGCCGGCCATTCCAACGGCAATCGCCTGGGCGTGCTGGCCCGCCGGCCGGCGCCGGTGCAGGGGACGTGGATCGGCTATCCGGCGACGACCGGTATGGACAGTGTCGACTTCCGCATCACCGACGCCGTCGCCGATCCGCCGGGGCCGGGCGATGCGCTGCACAGCGAGCGCCTGCTGCGGCTCGACCCGGTGTTCCTCTGCTATTCCGGGCCGCCCGAGGCGCCCGAGCCCGACCCGTCGCCGCCGTGCCTGACCGCGGGCCACATCACCTTCGGCTCGTTCAACAACATCATGAAGCTGTCGCCCTCGGTGGTGGCGACCTGGAGTCGTATCCTCGCCGCCGTTCCCGGTTCGCGGTTGATGATCAAGAGCTCCAGTCCGATCGACCAGACAGCGACCGACGGGCTGCTGGCGCGCTTCGCGGCGCAGGGTGTGGCGCCCGGTCGTGTCCAATGCGTGCCCAAGAGCCGCATGCTCGCGGATCACTATCGCCTGTATGGGCAGATCGACATCGCGCTGGATCCGTTTCCATACAACGGCACGACCACGACCTGCGAGGCGCTGTGGATGGGTGTCCCCGTGGTCGCGCTCATGGGCGTCGCCGGCCGGCACGCGGCGCGGGTCAGCGCCTCGTTGTTGCGCGCGGTCGGGCTGGGCGACCTCGTGGTGGCGGATCTCGACGAATACGTCGCGATCGCCGCGCGACTGGCTGCCGACCGCGATGCGCTGGCGCGGCTGCGATCCGGCATGCGCGCGCGCCTGCTCGGCTCGCCGCTGATGGATGCGCGCACGACGGCGCGCGGGCTGGAGGACACCTACCGTGAGGCCCTGCGGGCGCGATCCGCCGCCCGATAGAGGCAGGCTCGCGAGGCCGCCTCCATCATCTCGCGGGCGGGCGCGGAGATGCCCTCGCCCAGCCCGAGCCAGCGCCGATCAGTTCGACAGCCGGTAGAACTTCGCGGCGTTGTCGCAGGTGATCTGCTTGGTGATCGCCGCCGGCAGATGGGCGAATTGCTCGGCGATGTACTTGTCGGATTGCGGCCACACGCCGTCGCCATGCGGATAGTCGGAGCCCCACATCAAGGTCTCGGCGCCCATATCCTCGATGATCTTCAGGCCGACGCGGTCGAACTGGAAGGTCGCCTTGCACTGGCGGCGCCAGTAGTCGCTGGGCTTCATCTTGAGGCCCAGATCGGTGAAGCGGTCCTCCCACTCGTAGTCCATGCGGTCGAGCGCGTAAGGCACCCAGCCGCAGCCGCTCTCGCCGAAGGCGACGCGGATGTTGGGGAAGCGCTCGAAGACGTTGGCCGACATCATCGCCGCCAGGATGTTCACCAGGTTCATCTGGAAGCCGGACACGACGGTGAAGAACACGCGCCGGCCGACCTGGCCGCCGTGCTTCTCGATGGTGTTGGGCGGGATGGTCGGGAAGGTGTGGAAGTGCAGCGGCAGGTCGACGTCGTTGACGGCCGCCCACAGCGGATCCCACATCGGATGCCACATCGGCTCCATGTCCCAGGAGCACGACAGCTCGAGCCCGCGCAGCCCCAGCTTGGCGGCGCGATAGATCTCCTTCACCGCCTCGTCGACATTGCCGTAGGGCAGGCAGGCGAGGCCGATGTGCCGGTCGGGATAGTGGCTGCAGAAGCTCTTCAGCCAGTTGTTGTAGATGCGCATCATCTCGTTGGCCGCCTCGGGATCGTTGAGGCGGCTGGCGGCGCCGAGGATGCCGTAGATCACCTCGGCGTCGACGTTGTCGCGATCGAGGTCCTTGATGCGCAGGTGGGGATCGGAGACGCGGCGGATGTCCTTGGCGCCATCGGCGTACAGGCCGGTCTCGGCCATGATATCAACGCGGTGGTGCTTGCCCGGCTGATACTTCGACCCGGCCGGGCCGACGCCGTTCTTGAAGCCGAAGGTCGCCCCGCTCTTGGTCACCCACTTCGCGCCTTCCGGCGTGTCGGTGACGAAGGGCATGCGGTCCTTGAGCTCGCGCGGCGCTTCGCTGACGAACAGCTCCGGCGGCATCCAGGGCATGTCGAGATGGCAGTCGGCCGAAATCCTATTGTACTTCATTGCCCGTCTCCTGGTTCCCTGACGCCGATACTAGCAGCGTTTCGGCATGTCGTCGCCGCAGGGCAGCTATCGGCGACGGGAGGCCCCGTCCGGGTGTACCATCTGGCCAACCAATCACAGGAGGAACGACCGATGACGTACGATCTGGTCATCCGCAACGGCATGATCGTCGATGGCTCCGGCCTGCCGCGCTACCGCGGCGATGTCGGCGTCAAGGACGGTCGCATCGTCACCATCGGGCGCATTCCCGGCAACGGCGCCAAGGAGACCATCGACGCCGAGGGCCATGTCGTCTCGCCGGGCTTCATCGACGGCCATACCCACATGGATGCCCAGATCTTCTGGGACCCGATCGGCACCAGCTCCTGCTACCAGGGCGTCACCTCGGTGGTGATGGGCAATTGCGGCTTCACCTTGGCGCCCTGCCGCGAGAGCGAGGCCGACCTGGTCTTCCGCAACCTCGAGCGCGCCGAGGACATCAGCCGCGCCGCCATGCTCGCGGGCATCAAGTGGCGCTGGGAAACCTTCCCGCAGTTCCTCGACGTGCTGGAGTCGCTGCCCAAGGGCATCAACTACGCCGGCTATATCGGCCACTGCGCGCTGCGCACCTACGTGATGGGCCAGCGCGCCTTCACCGAGGAAGCCAGCGAAGCCGACATGAAGGCCATGGTGCACCACCTCAAGGAGGCGGTGCGCGCCGGCGCCTACGGCTTCTCGACCACGCGCAGCGTCAACCACCAGACATCCGACGACAAGCCGGTGGCGTCTCGCCTCGCGACCTGGGGCGAGTTCGAGGCGCTGGTCCACGCCATGGGCGAGATGGGTACCGGCCTGGTCGAGGTCGCGGGCGAGCCCAGCGGCGCCGACAGCGACAAGGCGATCAAGTACTACAACGATCTCGCCAAGCTCTCGGCGTCGAGCGGCCGGCCGATCACCTTCGGCCTGTTCAGTCGCCGCCAGAAGCCCGGCGCCTGGCGCGGCACCTTCGACATCATCGAGAAGGCGGCGCAGATGGGCGGTCGCCTGTTCGCGCAGGTGCACAGCCGCGCGCTCAACGTGCTGCTGTCCTTCGAAACCCACACGCCGTTCGACAAGTGGGAGTACTGGCGCGAGATCCGCGCGCTGCCGCTGTCGGAGCAGAAGAAAGCGCTGCAGGATCCCGAGAAGCGCCGCCGGCTGGTCGAGATCGCCTCGCGTCCCTACGATGGCCCGCAAGTGTTCGGCACCGAAGCGCGGCCGCCGTCGTGGGAATACGTCTACGCCATGGAGACCATCGAGGGTCCGCACCGGTCGATGGCCGAGCTGGCGCGTCAGCGCAACACGCATCCTGTGGACGTGATGATCGACATGGCGCTCGATCGCGACATGAAGTTCTTCATGATCCAGCCGATCGCCAACGAGGATCAGTCGGCGGCGCTCGAGCTGATGAAGCATCCGCGTTCGGTCGTGACCTTCTCCGACTCCGGCGCGCACGTCTCGCAGATCATGGACTCCTCGCTGCAGACGCATCTGCTGAGCCACTGGGTGCGCGAGAAGCAGGCGTTCACGCTCGAGGAAGCGGTGAAGATGATCACCTGCGATACCGCCACCCAGTTCGGCTTCCACGATCGCGGCTTGCTGCGCGAAGGCATGGCGGCCGACATGGTGGTGTTCGATCCCAAGACCGTCGGACCGCAGATGCCGGAGGTCGTCACCGACCTGCCGGCCGGCGCCAAACGCCTGCGCCAGAAGGCGCACGGCATCCGGGCGACAGTGGTCAACGGCCAAACCCTGTTGCGCGACAACGAGCCGACGGGGAATCTGCCGGGCAAGCTGGTCCGGTCAAAACTGCCGGCCTGAGCTGAATCACCAGTTGTTTCAGATGATTAGCGCTCCGTCGGTTCCCGGCGGGGCGTTTTTCATGAAGGAGGGCGCAGAAAAAAAGCATCTGTGGATAACTCTCGCTTGACTATGAGTGAGTGCTCGTTCTATGCATTGGACATAGAGAGTGAGTGCTCAGTTTCACGATCCGCAATCGCGGAGCGGCTGAGCGGAAGGCGAGAGAAGCCATGGTCAAGACGTTCTTCGTGGAAGAGGGCCACATGGCCCGCAGCGGCGGCACTTGGTACGAGCCGGGCATCCTGCTGGTCGTCGAGCCGCATGAGCGTGTCGATGTCTTCATGGCCGAGCGTGGCATGCCGACGATCTTCGAGGGCCGCTACACCTATGAGCGCCTCAACGTCGATCTGCCGCCGGCGGGTCTGCTGAGCGCCGGCCACCTCAATGGCGGGTCGCTGCACGAGGTCGAGGGTAGCGCCACCGCGCGCAGCTCGGCCGCCGGCCAGCGCCGGGTCGAGGTCGCGGCCTGGTCGATGCCGAAGCTGCCGGCGATGCGCGCGCAGGCCCACTGAGACCCTCGAATCTTTCGTCGGCCTGCCCGATACTCCGGCCGTACCGGCGCTCCGAAGGGGAAGCGCCGGCCGGGAGGGGACGATGGGCAAGCTCGACGGCAAGGTGGCGATCGTCACCGGCGCCAGCCGCGGCATAGGCCAAGCGATCGCCGAACTCTTCGCCGCCGAAGGCGCGAAGGTCGTGGTCGCCGCCCGCACGCTGAAGGAAGGCGACCACATGTTCGAGGGTTCCCTCGGACGCACGGTCGCCGAGATCAAGGCCAAGGGTGGCGAGGCCAGCGCCGTCGCCGCCGATGTCTCCGTCGATGACGAGTGCATCAAGCTCGCCGACGCGGCTCGCAAGGCCTACGGGCCGATCGATATCCTCGTCAACAACGCCGCGCTGAACTACTACCTGCCGACCGAGACCTATCCGACGAATCGCTGGATCAAGGCGTTCGCGGTCAACGTGCATGGCCCGTTCATGCTCAGCAAGGCCGTGCTGCCGGATATGATCGCGAGGAAGGCCGGCGCCATCGTCAATATCAGCTCGGGCTCGGCGATCGGGCCGGGCCGCGGTCCGTACCAAGATCAGACGGTGCGCGGCGGCGTGATGTATGGCGCCACCAAGGCGGCGCTGGAGCGCTTCACCCAAGGCCTGGCGCAGGAGATGTCGGCGCATGGCGGGATCGCGATCTCCGCTTTGTCGCCCTCGCGCGTCGTACCGACGCCCGGCACCGTGCACCACAATCTGGTCACCGGCATGGACGATCCCCGGGGCGAGCCGCCCTCGATGATGGCGCGCGCCGCGCTCTTGCTGGCAAGCGAGCCGGCGGCGAAGGTCAATGGCCGAGTCACCTACAGCCAGCAAATCCTCAAGGAGTTCGGCTGGATTGAGAAAGCCGGCGGCCGCGGCGTCGACTCGGTGGGCTCGGGGTACTCGCAGATATGATCGTCGCCACTAGGCGGATCGAGATCGAGTGGGGACACTGCGATCCGGCCGGCATCGTCTTCAACCCGCGTTTCTTCGAGTGGTTCGATCACTGCACCGCCGGGCTCTTCGCCCATGTCGGCCTGCGCAAGCACGAGATGGTCAAGGCCTTCGACTTCGTCGGCTTCCCGCTGGTCGAGTCGCGCGCGAAGTTCCTGCGGCCGGCGAAGTTCGGCGACATCGTGGTGATCGAGAGCTCGATCGCCGAATTCCGCCGCTCCAGTTTCGACGTCAACCACCGGCTGCTCAACGGCGGTGAACTGGCGGTCGAGGGCTTCGAGACGCGCGTGTGGTCGGGCCGGCATCCCGACGATCCCCACCGCCTGAAATCCCAGCCGATCCCCGACGCCGTGATCGCGAAGTTCCGTGATGGCTGAGACACGAACCCAGATCGCCATCATCGGCGCCGGTCCAGCCGGCTTGCTGCTCGGTCAGATGCTGCACGTCGCCGGCGTCGACAGCGTGATCCTCGAGCGCCAGGACCGCGCCTATGTCGAGAACCGGATCCGCGCCGGCGTGCTGGAGCAGGGCACCGTCGACATGCTGCACGAAGTCGGTGTCGACGCGCGCCTCAAGCGCGAAGGCCTGGTCCACGACGGGGTGGAGATCGCCTTTCTCGGCAAGCGCCATCGGGTCGACTTCCGCGATCTCGTCGGCAAGACCGTCACCGTCTATGGCCAGACCGAAGTCACGCGCGATCTGATCGAGGCGCGGCTGACGGCCGGCAGGCCGTTGGTGTTCGAGGCGGCGGACGTCACCATCCACGGCGCCGATACCGACGCCCCGTCGCTGACGTGGCGCAAGGACGGCGACCTCCACACGCTGCGCTGCGATTACATCGCCGGCTGCGACGGCTATCACGGCGTCAGTCGCCAGACGATCCCGCGGCACCTTCTGCGCACCTACGACCGCACCTACCCCTTCGGCTGGCTGGGCATTCTGGCCGAGGTGCCGCCGGCCTCGCACGAGCTGATCTACGCCGCGCACGAACGCGGCTTCGCGCTGGCGAGCATGCGCTCGCCGAAGCGCAGCCGTTACTACATCCAGTCCAGAATCGACGAGAACCTCGAGGAGTGGCCGGACGATCGCATCTGGGACGAGCTGAAGCTGCGCCTGGGCGTGTCGATGACCACCGGCCCCTCGATCGAGAAGAGCGTGGCGCCGCTGCGCAGCTTCGTCTCGGAGCCGATGCGCTGGGGCCGGCTGTTCCTCGCCGGCGACGCCGCGCATATCGTGCCGCCGACCGGCGCCAAGGGGCTCAACCTCGCGGCCTCCGACGTATACTACCTGTCGCGTGCTTTCGCGGCCCGCTACAGGGGCGGTGACGATTATCTGCTCGACGCCTATTCCTCGATGGCGCTGGCGCGCGTTTGGAAGGCCGAGCGCTTTTCGTGGTGGCTGACCTCGATGCTGCACAAATTCCACGATCCCGACTCGTTCGAGGCGCGCATGCAGCTCGCCGAGCTGGAATATCTGATGGGCTCGCGTGCGGCGCGCACATCGCTGGCCGAGAACTACGTCGGGCTACCCTACTGAGGGGCGGACGAAGGAGGAGACGATGGACGCTTACAATCCGCGCGACTGGTCGACCCAGCCCGCGTATCTCGCGCCCGAGTACAAGTCGACACCGTTGCGCGCGCCGACCAAGCCGTTGATCCCGTTGAAGCAGACGCTGTCGGAGCTCACCGGCCCGGTCTATGGCCACGAGAGCGTGGGCGAGCTCGACGCTGACCTGACGCGCAACGGCCGCAAGGACGGCGAGCCGCAAGGCGAGCGCATCATCGTCACCGGCCGCGTGCTCGATGAGAACGGCAAGCCGGTGCCCGACGCACTGGTCGAGCTGTGGCAGTGCAACGCGGCCGGCCGTTATATCCACGCCGCCGACCAGCACGATGCGCCGCTCGATCCGAATTTCTTCGGCGGCGGCCGCGCAGTCAGCGACGCCGAAGGCCGCTATCGCTTCCTCACGGTGAAGCCCGGCGCCTATCCGTGGCCCAATCATCACAACGCCTGGCGCCCCGCGCACATTCACTTCTCGCTGTTCGGGCCGAGCTTCCTGACGCGGCTGGTGACACAGATGTACTTTCCCGGCGATCCGCTGCTGGCGCTCGATCCAATCTACAACGCCACGCCCGCTGGCTCGCGCGAGCTGCTGGTGTCGCAGTTCTCAATCGACATCACCCAGCCCGGCTATGCGCTGGGCTACGTCTTCGACATCGTGCTGCGCGGGCGCAACGCCACGCCGATGGAGCGTTGAGCCATGGCGCTGAAGCAGACGCCGTCGCAGACGGTCGGCCCGTACTTCGCCTACGGCCTGACGCCCGAGCAGTACGGCTATCCCATGACCAGCATCGCCTCGGGCGCGATGTGCCAGCCCGATACCGAGGGCGAGCGCATCCGCATCGAGGGCCGCGTCTTCGACGGCGCCGGCAACGCGGTGGTCGACGCCATGATCGAGATCTGGCAAGCCGATTCACAGGGGCGATACGCCCATCCCGCCGATCCACGCGGCTCCAACGCGCGCTTCAAGGGTTTCGGCCGCACCGGCACGGGCACCGACGCACAGAACCGCTTCATCTTCGACACCATCAAGCCAGGCCGCGTCGACGCGCGTCAGGCGCCGCATATCAACGTCATTGTCTTCATGCGCGGCATGCTGCTGCACGCCTATACGCGCCTCTACTTCGCCGACGAGGCGGCGGCCAACGCCGCCGACCCCGTCCTGCAGAGCGTGCCGGCCGAGCGGCGCGACACGCTGATCGCCAAGCGCGAGGGCAACACCTACCGCTTCGACATTCACATGCAGGGCGAGCGCGAGACGGTGTTCTTCGACGCCTGACGCCTACCTGATCGGGTCGAGCACCACGACCGGGATCTGCCGCGAGCCGGCCTTCACCTGGTACTCGGCATAGGGCGGCCAGAACTTGAGCGCGTCGGTCCACATCGCCTGGCGCTCGGCGCCCTCGGCGACACGGGCCTTGGCCTTCATCTTCTCAGGACCGACCTGGATCTCGACCTCGGGGTTGGCGGCGATGTTGCGGAACCAGCCGGGATGCTCCGGCGCGCCGCCCTTCGACGCGACGATGTAGTAGCTGCCGCCGTGACGGCCGTAGAACAGCGGGAACAGGTACTTCTGGCCGGATTTGCGGCCGACCGTGGTCAGCAGCAGCGACGGCACCTCGCGCTCCGGCAGGTTGGGCAGCTTGATCTTGTACATGTGCCCTTCCTTGCCGCCGCTCTTGAGGTAGAGCTCGGTGTGGTCGACCATCCACTTGGGCATGTTGGGGGCGAGCTGGGCGTCGGTCATGGTGGCCTCATTCTTCGTGACGTCGGGTGTGCGACCTTAGCAAGAGATGGCGGCCGCACCACGCTCATTCCTAAACGGTATCAGGCATGAGGGCTCTTCTGTAGGCGGCGCGCACGCTGACGGGGCTACTGACTGCCTCGCCACACTCCCGGGGAAACTCCGAACTCGCGCTTGAATGCGCGACTGAAGGCCTCCTCGGACTGGTAGCCAACGGCGTTCGCGAGCTGAGCGATGGACCGGCGCGTTTCGCGCAGGTTGAGCCTGGCGGTTTGCAGGCGATGCGCCGTCAGATATCGGATCGGCGGCATCCCGACGAGGCTCGTGAAGCGCTCGACGAAGGCGCTGCGTGACATCGCGACTTCCCGCGCGAGCGTGTCGGCCGACCAAGGCGTGCTGGTATCCTGATGCATGAGGGCCAGCGCTCGGCCGATGCGGAGGTCGCTCAAGCCTTTCAACCAGCCGAGTTGCCCATCCGGCAAGGTCGTCGCGTATTGCCGCACGGCCTCGATCAACAACGCTTCCGACAGCCTCGTCATGACATTCGACGAGGCGAGCGTACCCTCGGCGAGCTTGCCGGCGGCGTAGCGCACCGACGCCTCGACCCAGTCGCGCTCCATAGCCTCGCGTATTGCGATTCTCAGCATTCTCGGCAGTGACAAGAGAAGCGGGTTATAGGCGATCTCGCTCGCGAGGAAGCCACAGACGATGCGGGTCGACGGGCCGCCTCCGCCATGGTCGATGCGCGGTAGCTGTCCCTCCGGACCAGGTTGAATGAGATTGCGGGCGCTCACCGGCGGCAAGCCTTTGGCGCTCGCCAGAACGTGCTCGCTGTTGCCGGGAAACAGAATGATCTCACCGGCTTGGGCACGAACGGCCGGCTCACCGGGCAAGGAGAGCAGCAACTCGCCCTCCATGATCACGTGATAGTCGATGACCTGAGCCGGCCTGCCGACGAAGGGCACGCAGTCGTCGGGTCCGATCTTGACCCCGACGCACCATGGCGCGGTGAAATGAGCGGACAGGAATACGCCGCCGGTGAGCCGCACCGCGCGCAGTACATCCGACAGCGGGTCCATCGCCGTTCCTCCCATCACACCTGGACGCTCTGCCACCTCATTCGGTCGGACGATCATTCCGTCCACGGACGTGAGGCTATATCGATGGGCTGTCCGGCACCATTCGGGTTCGCCGGCTCGGCAATGAGGTGATTGCTATGGCGATTGGTGTCAAGGAGCTGATGGAGGCCGCGAACGCGGCGGTGCCCCGGATCGACCCGCCGCGGGCGCGGGAGCTGATGGCTCAAGGCGACACGCTGGTCGTCGATGTGCGCGACTCGGCGGAGGTGGACAAGACGGGCATGATCGCCGGCGCGATCAATGTCTCGCGCGGCATGCTCGAGTTCCGCGCCGATCCGCTATCGCCGTACCACGACAAGGCCTTCGACAAGAGCAAGGCGGTCATCCTCTATTGTGCCTCGGGCGGGCGATCGGCGCTCGGCGGCAAGGCGCTCAAGGATCTTGGCTACGCCAAGGTCCTCAATCTCGGGGCCTTCAAGGATTGGGTCGAGAGCGGCGGCGCTGTCCAACGGCCGACGTCTTGATCTCATCGCTGGTGGTAACGGCGGCGTCTTCCGTGTGACGCCGCCGCCGGCGCCGCGACGCTCCCGCCTGATCCTGACGCGGCGGGGACCGCGCGTGCCCGAGCCTCCGATGCGGAGATTGTTCCATGACCACACCAGTCCTGGTGCTCCTGGCTTTCGCCGGCTGGACGCTGCTCACGCTGTTCAGCACGGTCGGCGTCTATCGCTGGGGCCGCATTCTCACCGGCTCGCATTCGATAGCGGAGTGGCGGGCCGACGTGCCGCAAGGCAGCGACTGGTATCAGCGGGCCATGCGCGCGCACATGAACTGCGTGGAGAACCTGCCGGTCTACGCCGCGATCGTCGTGGCCTTGCTCGCGACCGGCCTCAAGAGTGCGGTCATCGACAATCTGGCGCTCGTCATGCTGGCGGCTCGGGTGGCGCAGACGGTCTCTCACATCGCGCTGCGTCCCTCGACGGCCGCGGCGAGCCTGCGGTTTGCGTTGTTCTTCGCGCAAGTCGCCTGCATGGTCGCGATGGGCGTGTTGATTTACGTCGCCGCTGTTCGGTGATCGCGCTGCCGACAAGCAGTTCCACGCGGCTCTACTTCGCCCGCGTGCCGGCCGAGCGGCGCGACACGCTGATCGCGAAGCGCGAGGGCAACACCTACCGCTTCGACATTCACATGCAGGGCGAGCGCGAGACGGTGTTCTTCGACGCCTGACGCCTACCTGATCGGGTCGAGCACCACGACCGGGATCTGCCGCGAGCCGGCCTTCACCTGGTACTCGGCATAGGGCGGCCAGAACTTGAGCGCGTCGGTCATGGCGGCCTCTCGGGCGGGACATCGGGGGCCGCGACCTTAGCAAGTGTCTCCCGCCACGCCACGCCCCATTCCAAATTGGCATCACCTATGAAAACTATTCGATGGGAAGGCGCCGCGGATTCCAGCATGCTTTCCAAGGTGTTCGCTCAGTGGTCGGGTTTCGTTGATCCCCAGCCTGGAGGTCCATCTCATGTCCCGGAAGATCTCGCGCCGCCACGCCCTGCCGCGCCTGGCTCTGGCGGTCGCGGCGCCTTTGGCCGCTGGCGCTGCACTACGCTGCACCGCAGTGGCCGCCGAGGAGAAGCAACCGGTGCTACACGGCTACGGCCGATGCTCGGCCTGCGCCTGCCCTGGCTTCACCGGCAGCTACAACATCTGCCAGAATTGCGGGCACAACTACCAAACGCACTGGTGATCGGCCGCGCCGAGTCCGGCTTCATCCGCGTCGAGCGGGCCGCCTGATCAGGCGGCCGCTTACAGAACGCGGAACACCCAGGGCAGGCCGACAATGGGCTGGCTGAACCAGTTCCACCACGCGTGGTTGGCGAACTGCACGACGTAGAGCGCGAGGATGAAGCCTACCCAGGCGGCGAAGTCCAGGATGCCGGTGACCAGCGCCGCCAGCCTTCGCTTCGGCGGCGGAGTCGGGCTCGACGGGACGGCGATGCCCAGTGTAGGCGCGAGATCGCGTAGCCGGGAGGCTGGCCAGATCGCCAGCACCGCGCGCGCGTAGAGACGCGCCGCCCACAGCCGCAGCACGGTGACGACAAGGACGAGGTAGATGGTCGCGAGCCCGTGCCACCGCGCGCCCGTCTCGCGGGCGGTGGCGTCGTCCATGGTATTGGCCATGAACACGAGGGCCGCCTGCAACGCGAGCGGCGGCAGGGCGGCGATGACGGTGGTGACCCCAAGCGCGAGATAGCGCCAGCGCACCGCGCCGATGAGACGGCGCGCGACGCCAAATTCCAGGAACGCCGCGAGCCGGCCCTCCACCGCGGCGTGCGCCGTCAGCATCGGCACGTGGAGCAACGTCATGGCCGCGACCAGCGTGCCGGCGAGACCCAGCGTTGGCCCGACCCAGGCCTGCTCGTAGCCTTTGTTGAAGGAGTTCTCCCAGCCCGCCCACCATGACAGCGCCAGCAGCGCCGAGGCGGGCAGCATCAGTATCGTGATCCCGGCAGCGGCGAAGATGCCCGCGCGCACCGCGCGCCACAGACCACGCAGGAAACCGGGGAAGGCGATCTCGCTGTCCGGCACTCGCGCCAGGTCGGCGATCGCCTGCCGGCGCCGCAGCGCCCAGCCCTGCGACAGCAGCGCGATCATCGCCTCGCGCCGCATCAGGCGAACGAGCCAGCCCAAGGTCAGAACGGCCGTGATCGGCGTCAGCGCCAGCGCCACCGCCGCGAGCGTCGCGACGAACGCGCCGAGGCGGCCGCCGGACACCGGCGCGACGGCGGCGGATTCCGCGCGTGCGGTCACGGCGCGATCTCCGACAGCACTCGCCCCTCGGCGCCGACCGTCACCGACGTCAACGCGCCGATAGTGGCGGCGACGCTGGTCTGGTCGACCGCCGTGGCGACGGTGCGAGCGGCGGCGATCCCGGCGCCGACGAACAGCGCGAAGATCTCGTGCGCGGTGCGCGAGTTGAAATGGTGCTGGTACGGCACCGCCATCAGCGGGTTGGCGTCGCGTCCGCAATCCGGCACGACGACCATCACCGTGCGGCCGCGATAGAACGGGTCGGCGGCGATCGCGGCATCGAGGCGCTCCAGGCCCTGGTCGATAACCGCGATGGCGCGCGTGTAGTGCGTGGCGTTGCCCCAGTGCACGTAGTCGGGATCCTGGTAGTTGATCATCATCAGCCGCGGCCGCAGCTCGCGCATCGCCCACAGCGCGAGCTCGGTCAGCAGCCGATCGCCGCGCGGGTGGCGCAGGCCGCTATCGCCGTAGTGGCCGCGCCATTTCTCCCAGAACGCCGCGAGCGGCGCGCTCTCCTCGCCGGCGGTGCCGCGGTAGTCGTGGCTGCGCAGTTCCACGAGCTCGCGCCGCGCCGCCTCCAGCTCGGGAGCCGGCGCGCGGCCCTCGGCGAGGACGCGCTGCAGCCGATGCAGCTTGAAGCGGTAGAGGCCGATGATCTCGGAGCGGAAGGCCACGCCGTAATGCGCATGGCCGCCATAGGTCAGGTACTCCTCCTGCGGCCGGTCCTCGCCGTTGACCAGCAGCACCTCGTGCGCCGCCAGCGCGTGCGTGCGCCTGATGTGCTCGAACAGCGTTGGCGCGGTGGGCTCCAGGAGCGGCGCGAGGCCACGGGCGCCGACCTTGCGGTAGCCGTCGTAGCGGCCGGTGAGCAGGTTGAGCGTGCCCTCGGCGTGGCTGGTCGGGGCGCCCTTAAGAGCGTCGATCATCACGTTGGCGAACAGCGTGCCGCGCCGCGCCAGCGCGTTGGCGAGGAACGGCGCGTAGGTCGTGGCCGGCACGATGGTCTCGGCGCGCCGCACGCCGCCGCCGAAGCGCACGATCACGACGTTGGGGCCGCGATAGGCGGATTGCGCCGCGACCGGTGGCGCGGCGGTCGCGAGTCCACCCGTCGCCAGGACGCCACCCAACGCCCGCGAGAACCGCCGCCGCCCGAGGATCATAAGGCCACCCCGTCCACATCCGACGCGCGAGCATAGCGCGGCTTCGCGGCGATGGCGTGGCGGTCGACGGCGGGGCGGTGGTGGAACCGGTGGCGCCCCCTACGGGATTCGAACCCGTGTTTCAGCCTTGAGAGGGCCGCGCGCCCGTCCGTGGCGATCCGCTAGTGTCTTGATAGTCCAACAATCACGCCACTTTCTGTCCCCCGTTGTCCGGGGGTGTCCGGCCACGTATATTGGACATGGAGTTGGACACGGCGTTTCAACCTTACGCCAGACAGGCTGGCAGCTCGCGTGTTGAACACCGTTGGACACGGGGTATGCCATGGCGCGCACGGTCAAAGACGAGAAGCTCGAATCGCGAGCGGCGCGCGAGAAGCTGGCGCCACGCGGCAAGCCGTATTTCCGCGCCATCGAGCCCGGCCTGCATCTCGGTTACCGCAAGGCAAAGGGCCGGCCGGGGCAACGCGTCGCCGGCGCATGGGTGGTCCGTCGCTACATCGGCGATCAATCCTACGCGGTAGAGCGCATCGGCGCCGCTGACGACTTCATGGATGCCGACGGCGCAGCGGTGCTGTCGTTCAAAGACGCACAGGACGAGGCACGCAGACGCCACACACAGCGGGCCAAGGCGACGAAGCCGGGCCCGCTCACCGTACGCACCGCGATCGAGGACTATCTCGCGTTCCTTGAGGCGAACCGGAAATCCGCTCGCGATGCTCGGTACAAAGCCGAGGCTTTCATCTTGCCCACGCTCGGCGACAAGGACGTTGTTTCGCTAACCACCAAGGAACTTCGGCATTGGCTCAACGGGCTGGTCAAAGCACCGCGCCGGCTCCGCACCGTCAAGGGGAAAAAGCAGAAGCACGCCGAGGTTGACGACAGCGTCGATGGAAAGCGGCGCCGTCAGTCGACAGCCAACCGAATCCTCACGATCCTGAAAGCTGCGCTCAATCAGCAGTTCAAGGATGGCAACGTCACCAGCGACGTCGAGTGGCGGCGCGTCGCACCGTTCCGCGGCGCTGACGAAGCACGCGCCCGCTACCTGTCGATCGACGAATGCCGACGGCTGATGAATGCGGCGGCACCTGATTTCCGACCGTTGGTCACGGCCGCCCTCACCACCGGCGCCCGCTACGGCGAGCTGTGCCAGCTAGAGGTGCGGGACTTCAACCCCGACTCCGAAACACTGCACGTCCGCACCAGCAAGAGCGGCAAGGGCCGGCACATAGAGCTGACTACCGAGGGTGTCCGCTTCCTGGCGGGTCACTGTCAGGGCAAGCCAAGCGACTCGCTCATGTTCAAGAACGCCAGTGGTGAAGCGTGGGGTATCGCGCATCAGGTCCGGCCGATGCGGGACGCCTGCATCACCGCGAAGATCTCGCCGCCGATCTCGATACACGGATTGCGCCACACCTGGGCCAGCCACGCCGTGATGAATGGCGTCCCGCTTCTGGTGGTCGCGAAGAACCTTGGCCACCGCGACACGAGGATGGTTGAGCGCTTCTATGGCCACTTGGCGCCGTCCTATGTGCGCGAAGCCATACGCGAGAAGGCGCCGACGTTCGGGCTAGCCGCGAGTGACGGCAGGGTTGCGTCGATCACGGCCAAGCGCGCGAGGCGTGCGCCATGACGAAGTCGGAAGGGACGGGTCGAGGCCGGCCGAAGGGCACGGGCTTGGATGATCGCGAGGCACTGCGCCAAATGGCTGATCTAATCGTTGAGCAAAAACCGAAGAGGCTCAGCGTGCACAAAGCCGCGACGATCGTCGCGGCCAGCAACCCAAAATCGATTACACAAGCCATTGCGTCGACCGTCCGTCGATTGAGCGATAAGTACAAGGCGGACGCGGTGAAGCTCGAGGACGCAGCGGCACGAGGCGCGCAGAGCCGACGCCTTGACGGCGTTTTTTCGAGAATGCGTCGCGAGCCGATCAAAGACGCGCCTCGCAAGTCCGCGTCGCTTACGACTGAGATGATAGCGCGTGCGGCAGCCGAAACCCTGGCGGCCCGGGTGAAGGCGTCGGAACGGGATTTGCTGCGGAACGTTGTCGCTGAATATGTGATGAGTCTGGCCGGCGACGCCCTGTCCAACCAACAAGCACTGTGGATCGCGGATTCTTTTCTGGGCAAGGCGTATTCACTCCCGCCCGACAAATCAGCGCTGGCAACGATAGAGGCGGCCTGTGCGGCCCGGAAGCGGCGACCCGTGGTAAGGCACTGACCGACTTAATCTCCCAAAATCCGATTTTTTCTCCCAAGCATCGCCAACGATTTGAGAGTATCTGAAAGACCGTCTCAACCAACCTTGGACGGTCGCCATGCACAGCACGGCACGCCGCAACGAAGCGGCCACCAACGACAGGATCAGCTACGGCGTTGACGAAGCCGCCGCCGTTACCGGCGTGGGGCGGTCGTATCTCTACGAGGCCATCAAGCACGGCGAGCTGGCCACGCTGAAGCTCGGCAAGCGCCGAATCGTCATGCGCGAGGATCTGATGGCCTGGCTGGCGACGAAGCGCGCCGCATGATGCGCGACGTCGCCGCGCAAAGCGACCCTAAGCTAAGTCCCAACTTCCGCCGCCGCTGGTCTGACCGCCAGGCGAAGAAGCCGACGCGCCAGGCGATCGACGCAGCGCTGGCGATGTTCGCGCCCCATCGTCGGACATCTGACCAACCTTGCGCAGATCTGCAGAAGGTCTCGCGGTACGAGGCGGCCGACCGGTGAGCGTCGACCTCGACAATCTACGCCAGCGGCTCGCCGACGATCCCGAGCGCATCGCTATCGCCCTTCTGGGCGAACCTACTGACCGCACCGCCCGCGAGTTGCGCTATGGCCGCAAGGGCTCGCTTGTCGTCACACTCACCGGCGAGAAGGCGGGTCTCTGGAACAGCTTCGAGGACAGGGCAGGCGGCGACATGATCGAGCTCGTCCGCCGCGAGTTCCGATGCACCTTCGCCCAAGCGGTTGACTGGCTGACGCAGATCCTCGGGGAAGCGACAATCAGGATGCTTCAATTGAAGCATCCTCCCAAGAGGAAGCCCACGTCCGCGGCATCCGACAAGCTGCGGTGGTCGCCGGACTGCGAGGCGCGGTGGCGCTCGACCGTCGACCTCGACGAGACCTATTTCCTCGCGCGCAACACACTTCCGCTGCGTTGTGCCGATGTTCGTTTTCACCCTGCAGTGAGGAACTGGAAGACCGGCACGACGCATCCTGCCGTTGTGTCGAGAGTCACGGACTTCGCGACCGGCGCGCCGTTGACGCTTCACTACATCTTCTTGAACGACGCGCGGACGGCCAAAGCGTCGATCGCCTGGCCGAAGCTGTTGTTGTACGGTCACGTGTCGAAGAACGGCATCATCCGCGCGGTCGACGACTCAGAAGTCACAACGCGCTTGGGCCTGGCTGAAGGCCTCGAGACGACGGCCGCCCTGCTGCGAGGCTTGGACGATTCGCGTGACTGGATGCCGATCTGGTCGACCGTCTCCGCCGGCACCATGGCCGACTTACCCGTGGTCGCCGGCATCGAGCAGCTGACCATCTATGCCGACAACGACGCGAGAGGCACAGGCCTCAGCGCTGCCCGGTCGCTGGCTGCCCGCTGGCACGAGGCGGGCCGCGAGGTGTGGATCTCGACGCCGCCCCGCGGCGATTGGAACCAATTTCGCGAGGTCGCCGCATGAACGGCTACGACCATCCCACGCCAGACGAACTGCAGGACACGGCCGAGCGCTATCGCACGCCATCAGTTCTCGATATCCGCGCCGGCGACGTTTCCCGCTGGATCGACCGCGAGCCCGAGAAGACAGAGTTTGCCTTCGGCACGCATGCACCGATCGGCAGCGTCACCGTCGTCGGGGGTGATGGCGGCAGCGGCAAGAGCCAACTCTGCCAGCAGGCAGCTACAGCCATAGCCGCGTCGCTGCCTTTCATGGGCCTGCCTACCATCGGCGGCGCAGCGGTTCTGATCAGCGCCGAGGATTCCGACAAGGTTCCTCACTCGAGGCAACGTCGCTTGAACGATACGCTCGGCGTCACGATGCGCGACCTCGCCGGCAGGCTGTTCATTCGATGCCTGGCCGATACCGACATCTTCCTCTTCAGCGATGGCAAACCGACGTCACTCGCGAATGACCTCGAGACCCAGCTCGCAACGATCGCCGGGCTGAGGCTGGTGGTGATCGACTCGGCCGCCCTGGTATTCGACGACGAAGAAATCAGCCGGCGACGAGTCGGTGCATTCCTGCGAGACCTCAACCGCCGCGCCGCTCGACTGTCCTGCGCCATCGTGTTGATTACACACACGTCGAAGGGAAGTGACGGGTCCGCGGCCAAGGCATTCAGTGGCAGTACCGCATGGGTGTGGCACGCCCGATCGGCGCTGCTGTTGACGGCGCAGACGAACGACGAGCCGGCCGTGCTCACGTTGATCAAAGCCAACTACACGAAGGCCGGCATCAAGACCGAGATGCGGTGGTCCGACAGCGGCGTGCTCGAGCTGGTCGGCGCGCCGGACGAGACCCTCGCGCGCATGGGGCGGCGCCCTGTAGAGCGGGCCGTTCTAGACCATGTGGCAAAAGCCTGGTCGCGCGAGAGTCCGCTCAGCACCGCGCCGAGCGTCAAGGACCGCTACCTGCCCAGCTACATGGCGCGGCATGGGTTCAGGGCCGCCGACGCCGAGAAGGTGATGCAGACCTTCATCGATACCGGCGTCCTGGTGACGGATCAGCGCCGGACCCGGTCGCCGAAAGGGCTGCGCATCGCGAAGGCGCCCGACTGGTGGTCGGAGGCGTCGAAATGACCCTTCAGCAGTGCGCGCGCCTCCCCGGCGCCTCTGCGCTGGTCTCGCGCTTGCCCTCCATGCAAGTCGTTGCAGCGCCGACAGAAAATCGACTGCGCATGCCGCGCGCCTGTCTCCCCCAACCACTGCGCTTGCCCTCCCCGCAAGTCATTGATTTTCCACGATGCGGTGCGCGCGCGCGTCCCCCCCACACCCCCTATAGGTCTTACGCCCCCTCCCAAGGGAGGGCGTAAGCCCCGAGAAGGCTAACCATGAACACCAGCAACACCGCCCTCTGCACCACCTTCCGAGTGGGCAAACACCACGTCACCATCACCTTGCCGAAGCCGACGCCGGGCACGGTCATCACCATGGCCGTCGAGTGGGATCCGATACCCGAGCCGGGCTCGCTCACTCCGGCTGAGGTCGAGACCTACAAGGCCAAGCGCAATGCCGCCCTGGCCAAGCTGGGCATCGACACGCTGGTGGTGGACCTGTGACCGGCACCGACATGCTGCCGGGCTTCTCGCGACCCGAGCCTGGCCCGCGCCGCTGGCCCATCACCATCCCCGGCGGCGACGTGCGTATCGTCGAGGCGATCGGCTTCCGCGTCGAGCACGGCGCCTTGGTGCTGGTGCAGACCGTCGGCAACGCCATGGCCATGGCGCCAGGCCACTGGCTCGAGGTTGGACCGGCTGCGGATCAGCAAGCGCCATCCCGCGACGAAGGCGGCCGGCGATGACGCGCACCAGACGCACCACGGCGCTCGCTGGCGAGCATCTTCCCGCACCCCACCCCAACGCCCGGCAACCCGGCGACGTGCGTCAGCGGGCACGGCACGCGGCGGCTGGGGCCGGCCGGGCGCGCGGGTCCTCTGCCAGCCTCCCGAGATGCGGGCGGCCGAGGCGCGATGGTTCGCTAGCGCCAAGGGATTTTTGTGAGGTGTCACCATCATGAGCACGAAACGGCTATCCCAGCGCGCCTACGCGCGACACAGAAATTGCAGCCTGGCTACGGTTCAGCGTGCCATCGCGAGCGGCAAGATCACCTTGAGCGGGGACGGGACCATCGACCCCGCGAAGGCCGATCGGCAGTGGTCTCAGGCCACGGATCCGGACCGCGCGCTTGAGGCGGCGATCCGCAACCCGGACGGCGACGAAAAGCTCGACCCCGTCATGCTGCGGGACGTCCAAGCGATCCGGCGCACCCGGCATCGTCGGCTCGATGTGCAGGCCGAGCGCGCTGAGATGGATCTCGCGGACGAGAAGGCGAACCTCATTGATGCCAACGCTGCCGCCGAGCATTTCGACGTCCTGGCCGCGGAGGTAACTGATGCATGGAGGGCATGGCCGCGCCGCGTCGCGCCGGAGATGGCAGCCGAGCTCGGGGTCGACCCGGACAAGTTCTTAGCGATCCTCGAGCCGATGGCGCATGAGCTCCTCGAGCGGATAGCGCACAAGCCCGGCCGCGGCCGTGAGATCATCGATCGCATTGTCGCCGAAGAGCGGCGCGAGCGAAAACGGCGCTGACACAGATGCGCGCGTCCCTCGACCTTGCCGAAGCCGTCGCCGAGCTGCGGCGGTTGCGGCCCAACGGCGAGGCGGCGCGTGAGCTGCTCGATCGGCTCGAGGCCGCCGACGGCGCTCGGCTGCGGCGGGCGCTGAAAATCACGAGGCGAGGCATGAGCGACGAATACCGCCGCAGGCTGGCCGAGCGTGACGCCCTGCTGAAGGCCTGCCGCCGCGAGCATTTCGCTCGCCTCGACGATCTCGCCGCAGCGCGCCAGATGCGCCGAAACTGGATGGCATATGCGACGGGCGATGCGGCCAAGTTCGACGACAAGCACGGTGTCGACTATCCGCCGGACACCGAGCGTTGGGTGTGGTGGCGGCTGCGTCAGCTCGGTTGGCCGCCGCTCGGCATAGACCGGCTGCGCCATCTCATTGGTGGTTAAGCGGTGCGCTCGCTTCGCTTAGCCACGGATTCGCCGGATGGTACCCCGGCACGCGGAGAACACGATGGACCCTGTCTCGAAATATCTGGCGTTGAAGGCCGAAGAGCGAGCGGCCAGCGACCATGTCCGCGCCGCCGATGATCGGTGGCGCGAGACTCACAACGAGCTGCGCGACCGAAAGCGCGAGCAGATCTCGGCCGACGGCTTCGATCCCTTACGCAACGAGCGGATCCGTACGCATGTCGACGGCGGCGACGAACTGAAACGCCGGATCGCCGCGCGCCTTGGTGCCGTCGAAGAGGCCGCCGCGAGGGAACAGGCCGCCCTCGCCGTGCTCGACAGGGCGAAGGCGCACCACACGCCTCTTGGCCGGATCGTCGCGCGGTGCGAGCGGTTGCTGATCGCGCGCGGGCTGCTGAAGAGCGACGCGCTCAGCATGAACGTCGGTGCCGGGGCGCCCAACCAGGCCTATCCGGGTAACGCAGCGGCGGAGGGCGCATGATGGGAGTTCTGGCAAGCATTGCGAGCATCTTCGCGCCGGCGCGCGAGCAGATCGACAGCACGCGAGAGAAGATCGAGGCGCTGAAGCAGGAGCGCCGCGACGTCGAGGCCGCGCCAATCCCGCTGGCAAAGGCCAAGCAGCGGCTTCGGCAGCGCATCGAGGAGAAGGGCGCGACCTGGCAGCCGCCGATCGAGCATTTCGCCCAGCCCGGCGACGGTGCCGCGATCGATCCCGACGAACGATACATCCGCAGCCCGCTGGCCATCTTGTGCGCGCTGCAGGGCGAGCAGGTTTTCAAGATCATGTCGGAGCGGCTGGCGGCGCGGCACGCCACGATGGGGCCGGCCCTCGACGATGCGGAGCGCGCGCGACGCTTGGCCGATATCGATGAGCGCCTCTACGCGCTCGAGGTTGAGGAGGAATCCATCATCACCGGGGCCGCTGAGCACGGCATTACGCTGATGCGCCGTGAAGACGCCGACGTCTACGCGATCCTCGGTTTGGAACGGAGGCAAGGCGATGAAAATTACTCGTGAAGGCCTGCGATCGTTGCTCGGCTTCGGGCGGCCGCAGTTCAGCGCGCGCGTTGATGAGCTGGCGGCGGAGGTCCGGCAGGCGCTGGATGCGCGCCGCGCTCGCGGCCCTCGCCGATCGATCACGCGAAGCTACAGCGTGCTGTCCAAAGAGCCCGCGGCCCAGCCGTCACTTGAGGAGACGCAGGCGAGGTTCAACGCGATGGCGGCGAGCATCTACGGAACGAAATAGGCCGGGTCTGCGCCCCGGTCGGGCCCGGCGCCGGGTGTTGTTGTTCACTCCTGCTGCACCCGGCGCCGGCCCACAACCTGCCGAGAGATAGGCGACGTCACCACGCCCGGCGGCTGAAACCCGGCCGCCGGGCAACCTATTTTCTCTTGTCCGCCGCTATCGCCGCATCAGTTGCCCTCGCCATTTCCGCGACGTGATCGAAGAGCCGCCGGATATGCTGGTCCATTCGAGATCGAACGTCCTTGGGAATGCTGCGCGAGTCATAGAGCGGCGAGGCTGTTGCCGCGTGGAACCGCCGACTAGCTTCCTCAATCGATATACCGGCAAGGTGGGAGTAGTTGCCCGCCGACAACAGGGCGACAGCGCAGAAAGAATGCTCGAGGGCGAGCAGCCTCACCACGTCATCGGATTCGAAATCGGCCATGGCTGGTCTCCTGTTCTCGATCGCCTCACTGCGGCACAGCTCGCCTCTTGATGGTCCGTCGAGGCAGCGGTCCATCGGGTCGAGGTGGCGGCAGGTTGAAGTTGCTGGGCTGAGGCCATTCCGCCGCCGGCTCGAGCAGCGAGGCGCCTGCCATATGGCGAAACAAGTTCATCGCCATGAATGCATCCTCGAAAGCGCCGTGCCGCCGTGAGGCTCGCGCAAGTCCGATCCTGGCCAGGCAGGCATCAAGCGACGCGCGCTCGCCTGGCCAGTGCTGGCGGGCCAGGTGCATAGTGCAGCGCGTCTCGACAGTCAGCTCAGGCAGGCCGGCTTTCTGGAATTCCCGATTGAGGAATCGAAGATCGAAGGCAGCGTTGTGCATCACGAGAAGATCGGCAGACGACAGAAGCCTATGAAGGTACTCGGCGTGATCGGCGAAGAGATCCTGATGACGCATCGTCCAATCGTCCCAGCCATGGATCGCAACGGCCTCGGGATGACTGTCCTTGCGAGGATCGAAGACGAGGTAGCACGCGGTTTGATGGAACCGGCCGGCGCGCGTCTCGACGATGCCCAGCGACACGATGCGATCGTAGCTCGCGGTTCCCGTAGTCTCGGTGTCGACAAACAGGATGCGCGGTCGATCGGCCGGGTCGACGATAGGCAGCGCTGGCGCCTGTCGCGGCGGCGCTGCGGCCGCTGCCGAGGGCGAAGCGTCCGCCAGCCGTTCCGGGGCCGGTGCCGCCGGTCGGGCCTGATCCCCGCCGACCAGCTCGCGCCGCAACCGTTCCACGGCGGCGGCTTCGTCCGCATCGTTCTTGCTCGTGCCAGCGTCCGCGACTCTTTCGATCGCCGCCATGAGGCCGCGGCGCCACTCCAGGGGCTTTCCGGCCAACTCCCGCAGCGACGCGTCAACATCGTCGTCGCCGGCGGCCGCCCATTCCTTGATCGCCGCATCGATGGCAGTGCGAAGTTCAGGGTCGCAGCCGGTCTCCTCGAGCACCCAGGCCGCGATCACCTTTCGCTCGTTGGCGCGCAAGGCGCCGTCGGCTCGGCCGATGTAGAGCAGCAGATCGAGCGAGGCCTCGACGGAGCGCAAAGCCTGGTGCGCCTTCCATGCCGCCGACTCGTGCGCAATGGACCAAGCCCACGCCGCAGGATCAGCGACGGCCGTATTCGTGCTGAGGTCAACGAAATCGCGGATCTGGTGCGCCAGGAACCACCGGGGCGGCGCTCCCGTCCTGCTACGTGCCTCGGCGAGCACCGTCCCGTTGTTCAGGTCGCCTACCGACTCGATCTCAACCTCGACGGTATCGTTGACGCCATCAGACTCGGTGTAGTGGAACCGTGCCCGCCGGCGCACAGGCCACAGCTTGGGCAAGTCGAAGAGATCGGGAGGCAGCTCATACCCGACGCGATGCGCCGGCCAGGCCTCTTGTTGGCCGGCGAGGATCCGAATTGGCGGCGGCTCCAGCGCCTCGCGCGGCAGCACGTCGAGCTCAACCAGGCACGCGGTGACGTCCGTCTTGGCGGAGGCGGGCTCCTTGATGGCGATAATGCGATCGACAATGAAGGTGCGCCAATCGCTGCGGAGCCCGCACCACGCCGCAAGCCACCATTGGAAGCCGTCGAATAGCCTGGCGAATGTGACGATCGGCCGGACCGTGATTTCGCCGAAGGCGTCACCGTATTCGATCAGCAGCGCGCATTGCCGAGTCTTGTCGGCGCCAGGCAAGACATCGTCATTCCACGTGGCGAGCTGCGATGCGTCCGGCGCCTGGGCTGGAAGCATAGGCGGCGCGCCGCGAGGGGGATCGGGCGGCACGTTCTCCGGCCTTCGCGTCGCAAGCGATGCCCTGGCATCGGCTGCGGCGATCTCGGCGATCGACATGCGCCGCGGCGGCTTCGCACTCGGTTCGACCTGCGCAGTCGCCCCCGTGGGCGCCGGCGTGAGGTGCTGAGGTGGCGACAGCGACGCGCGGTAGGCTGCGCTCACCGGGTTGATGGCCGGCTCGACGCTCGGCGGCATCTCGATACTGCGCCAGACCGGGCCGCTCGCCTCAGACGGCGGCGCCGGGCGACTGGCACCGCCGAATAGCCGCCGTAGCCATCCCCACATGGCCCGCCTCCCCGTTGTTGACCGATCGTCGACCACAACCGGGCCGAAGTCGAGCGCTGGGGCGGGAAATCTGTCCGCCGGCGCGCTTCGTTGGCCGGAGGGTACTGGAGTGGCGGCGAGGATTTCGTGCACCAGCGGGTAGAAATTCAGGGTCAGTGTCGAGGTGCGCGCGATTTGGCTATCGTCTCGCTGCTGGCTCAACTGCCATCAGTCGATTACCATACGCCCGCAATCTGCAATCCCATGAGCAAAGGCGGCGAACGTGGGCAAACTTTTCTTAGTCTCGTTGTTAATTTCAATGCTCGGCATCGGCGCACGGCAAGCATCGGCTGAGTGGATGATGTCCTCTGTGTGGGCATTTGGATGCAAAACACAAGCAGCGGGCAGCAATACTTTAGAAACTTGCGCCTCAAGGGGAATACTGGTCGATACTGCGACAAGCGAGATATACGAGTGCATTGCGAGCCTTGATCACAACTACGATAAGGCAACCCCTCACAACGATAACCAGCGACGGGTGCTGGCTCGTTGCATACTCTGGGGTCGGGCGTTTGCTGGGGCGGGTAGCTACAACATTGTCACGCAGGGGCCCGGAGGGACAATCCCCGCTTCATACGGGCAAGTCATTTGGGTCGTCGATAAGACCAAGCGCAGCGTCCGAGCCTGCTTTCGAATTTCCGGCCATGCGGCGCCGGGCACCGGTATCGAATGCGGGGATGCTTCCTTCTAAAAGTTCTCAATCAACGTCTACCGGGCCAGCCCTGGGCGGGGTGGGGGAGCTGTGAATTAAACACACGGCGGTGCGCCTAGCTTTGCTGCGACGGCCGACCGTGGTAGCGTATCTGTGGGCTTGGAAACCCGGATCGAAGATAGGTGGTCCTCCGATTGGCGTCGGTTGGACCTACCGAATGCAGCCGCCTTTGGCGGGGCTTTGCTGCCGACTGCGCCTTGGCGGGCGCGTCAACTCGGCCATCTTGGCCGGGAGCGACGCGTGCTGTCCAGAGCGAAAGCTTAAAAGCGCATCGGCCTGTCTCTTCGGCAGGTTTCCAACTCCCGGCTGCCGGTCCGTCACCGGCAACGGCCGTGGAAAGCCGTCAACCGAAGAGCCTACCGATGACTATGATCAACGCTGCACGACCATGCGCGCGCACGCGCGCTGACCTCAGGCATAACCACCCTTGCGAGCAACCCCGCCATCGCGGCTGGGAATTCGCTGGCGCGCCGATCGGCGCGATCACCATGGGAGGAATCAATGCCTGACGGGATGAACATCATGAGCCCAGCCAACATTCTTTCGGAATCGTACATCGCACTGACTGCGTTCGAGATTCGTGGCGACATCTACGACCCGGTGTACTGCGATGGAGATGCGGTCTTCGTTAGTCGTGAGCCGGATCCCGTCTGGCAGAACCACGTGGGGTGGGATTGCCTTGTGAAGTTAGTCGGGAAGCCGGAGCCGCTGATCCACACTGTGATGCTCGGAAGCGGCGGCACCTGCGACCTCCAGTTTGTCTACAACGAAGCTCGGCACTTCGACGCGGAGGTCGAGTGGGTGAAGAGGATCCAGTGGGTGAAGCGACGGCGCGCGGACTTCTCGCGTCCCGTCGACATCGACACCAATTCAGGTGCGCTCGCTCCGAGCGACATTCCGGCGGTGAGGACCCTGCTGGATATCGTTCGGCCGATTGCAGATCGATGGGCTGATAGCTCCAGTTCATGGGGATCGGAGCGCGCGCCGGAGTACTACCGGCGTGTCCATCGGGCGCTCGCCGAGGTTATCGGCCCCCGAAGTGTGGCGGCCGTCTACCCCATCTGGAGGGCGGTGCAAGATGCCTACGCGGCGGGTGAAGGTGAACACTGCGAGGACGTCATTTCGGCGGTGGACGGTGTCCTCGATATGTTCATCGCAGTTGGTCAACCCAGCAGCCCGGACTGCGTCGCAGCTCGTGCAGCCTACATCTCCGAATTGAGTCGGCGCAGCGAGGGCTTGAACACAATAACCGCGGAACTGGCGTGTGACCGGACTCCGATCGACGTCGGCGTTCTTCGGGGCGGCGAGTTTCGAGGTGAGCTGTTCAGCGGCTCGCCGCGTTGGATCGATTTTGTCCTAGCTGCGGTTCGGGAGCGAGACGCCGAGTGATGCTATGTGCAACCTGGTCGGCGCGAGGCGGACGGCCTGCACCATCTCCACAGGGAGGGCGGCTCCGGCCGCCCTTTCACTTTGGAGCGCCTTGCCCAAGCGCTCGACGCCAGAAGACCTCACCATCCGCACGATACTGGCGCTCGGATTCCAGAAGCGCGCTGGTGTGGCCTAGCACAGCGAGATCGACGGCCGCGGTGATGTCCCGAGCCAAGTCCACGAGAAGCGTCAGATCCTTGAACCGGGGAACGATCGCCTTCTTCTCACGCATCGTGTGAGCAGTGGCGTTGTTCCGGTAGGACTTCACGCGGCGCAAGGCCAACAAATAGGGGTGTTGGGCAAGTCGGCGATATAAGCCGCGCGCTTGATCGATTGCGGCCTGGCACGCAGCCTCGCCGGTTAAAGCTTGCCCGGGCCATTTACTGGCGGCCACGAGCATCGATCGCCTGCACCTGTCTTGCCTCAGCAGTCGGATCATCAGGGGAATCGAAGAGATGTCCTTCGCATTGTGAGCCCATCGGGCGCTTCCCTTGTCAAAGAGCCGCGCGACGACAAGAGAGACCTGCACGGCCAAGGCAAGCCGGATCGTATTCGTCGTATGCGCCCCATTTCCCCGGTGCTTCCCAGCTGAACGGAGGGTGTCGTTCGCGGCTTCCATTGCCGCCTCGAACTGCAAGGCCATGCGGACGTCTTCGCCAGTCTTCTCGGCCATCTGACGAAGTCGGCGGCGGGCCAGCTCTCCGGATATCCGCTGTTTGCCCCGCAATCGAGATTTGCGCTTTGCGGACGGCTTGGGCGCTACAGCAGCAGCAGCAGGGATCAGGGATTTCTTATTGGCCATTTGTTGGACACGACAGCCAATGAAGACACTAAGTCTCTGAAATCATTGGCGCCCCCTACGGGATTCGAACCCGTGTTTCAGCCTTGAGAGGGCCGCGTCCTAGGCCTCTAGACGAAGGGGGCGGAGGCCGGAGCCGGGCTTTTAGGCCATGAATCCCTGCCGCGCAACCCCGGTCCGGCCGACCATGGCACGGGCGGGGAGGCGGCGGCAGCGCCACGTTCAGCGCTTTTGCCAGGTCTTGTCGATGGGCCTGACGCAAACCTCGAGCTTCTCGAGCAGCCACTTGAGCGCCAAGTCGTTGCTGTTGCGGCGATGCCAGAGCGCATTGACCGGGAATGACCGAAGCTCGAGGGGCGGTCGGTGGCATTTCAGGTCGAACCTGCCGCGATAGAGCTCCGCCATCCTCGCTGGTACGGTCGCCACAGCATCGGACGCCGCGACCACGGCGAAGGCCGGAAAGAACGACGGTACCGCGGCGACGACACGCCGTGATTTCCCGGCCTTTCCGAGGGCCTCGTCGACGATCCCCTTCAGGCTGCCGTCGAACGAGACCAGGATGTGGTCCAGGCCGAGATATGCCTTCATCGTCAATTCGCGCTTGATGGCGGGATGGTTCTCCCGCGCCAGCACGAGATAGTTCTCATCATAGAGCTTGCGCAACTCGAAGTCGGTCCCCGGCGCTTTCAACAACCCCAATGCGACATCGAGGTCGCCATTGCCGAGAGCCTGAATGGCGTCCTGGCGCAATTGGGGCCTGAAGCTCAAGCGGATGCCCGGCGCCGCGCGTCGAACGAGGCCGATCAGCGTCGGCGCGATCAGGGCGATGTGCTGATCCGCGCCCGCGATGCGAAAGAGCCGCTGGCTCCGGGCGGCGTCGAATTGGTCCTCCCCTTCGACCAGACCTCGACTGAGCGAGAGAATGCGCTCGACCCGATCCGCCATGTCGAGCGCGCGACGGGTCGGCTCGACGCCAAAGGGGCGCCGCAGGAAGAGCTCGTCGCCCAGCGCCGACCTCAGCCGCTTCAGCGAGTGGCTCACGGCCGACTGGGTCAATCCGAGACGCTGGGCGACCAGCGTCAGCTTGCGCAGGCGCATCGCCTCGCTGAATACCAGCAAGAGGGCGAGATCGAGCTGGCGGAGATTGAAATCACTCATATCGAAGATGAATGGAATTCGCTTGGATCGATGTGATGGATGTAGATATCACTCTTGTATTGAACGCTACCAGAACGAAAACACCTCCGTCGCCGATCGGTTGACGTGGTCGCGTCGAAGGCGGTCCGCGGCTCCCGCCCGCGGCCGAGCATGAAGGAGATCGGCAGTGAAGATCGCGATCATCGGAGCCGGCAATGTGGGCAAGGCGCTCGGACGGGGATGGTCCCGATCGGGCCATCAGCTCTTGTTCGGCGTGCGCGACGTCTCGAAGCCCGACGTCGTCGAGATCTGTGCCAAGCTCAATGCGACGGCATCGCCTCCCGCCGAAGCGGCCGCCGCGGCCGAGGTTGTCGTGCTGTCCCTGCCCTGGCGGAACGCGGAGGCGAGCATCAAGGCGCTTGGTTCGTTGGCTGGCAAGATCGTCATCGATTGCACCAACCCCCTGGCCATGATCGAGGGAGCGCTCGGATTGGATCGTGGCTTCACGACATCCGGCGGCGAAGCGGTGCAGTCCTGGTTGCCGCAAGCCCGCGTCGTGAAGACGCTGAACCAGGTCGGGGCCGAGATGATGGCCGACAACACCTCGCTTCCGTCCCGCCCCGTCATGTTCATGGCGGGCAATGATGCGGGGGCGAAAACGACAACGGCCGGTCTGCTGTCGGATCTGGGCTTCGAGCCGCTCGATGCCGGCGACATCGGCAAGGCCCGTCTGCTGGAGCCCTTCGGCATGGTATGGATCAACCAGGCGCTCCTTCGCGGGCGGGGGCGGAACTGGGCCTTCGGCGCGCTCGTGGCCCGTTCTTCCTAGTCCGGGACCGGCCGCGTCCGGGTCGGCACCCGTCATTGCAGCGATCCGAAGGGGTCAAGATGTCTAGTGCCGCATCCGCCGTGGGGCTCAACGTGGCCGTCATCGGCGGCTCGATCGCCGGCTGCGCCGCGGCCATCGAACTCTGTCGATTGGGTTGTGCCGTGACGCTGTTCGAGCGCACCGGCGAGGAGCTCAAGGATCGCGGGGCGGGTATCGCGGTCCCGCCTTCGGTCATCGAGACCCTCGTCGCACGGGACCTGATCGACGCCGAATTCCCGCACTTCCAATCGCACACGATCAAGCGCATGTGGCGCACGCCGGACACGCAGCGGCATGGCTTTGTCGCCTGGGACCAGCCGATGCGCGTCGAACTGCTCAACTGGGGCAGCTTGTATCGCAATCTACGCAAGCGCGTGCCCGACGGCGTCTATCGAACGGCTCACCGGGTCACGGCCTTGCGGCAGCACGGCGACGACCGGGTCGAGATCGAGCTGGCCGATGGAGCGACGCTCGAGTTCAATCTCGTGGTGTGCGCCGACGGCTATGGATCGCTGGGCCGCCGCGCACTGTTCCCCGAAACATCGGTCAGCTATGCGGGCTACGTCCTGTGGCGCGGTTCCCTGCCGGAGAGCGGCCTCGCCGACTCCCAGCCGATGGACCAGGGCATAAGGTGCCTCGGCTTTCCCGGCGGCCACGGGATCTTCTATTTCGTGCCCGATCCCGGTGGACAGACGGCAATCGGCAAGCGGCTCGTGAACTGGGGGCTCTATCTGCCGGTCCCAGCCCGGGACTTGAACGATTTCATGACTGGCCGCGATGGCCGGCGCCATGAAGGATCGCTGCCACCCGGCAGCATGCCGCCAGGGACAGAGCAGCGATTGAAGGCGATGGCCCGAGACCGCCTGCCGACATACTACGCCGACATCGTCGACAAGGCGGAGAACACGTTCGCCTACGCCATTTATGACTGCATGGTGCCGGCCTATGTTCGCGGCCGGATTTGCCTGGCCGGCGACGCGGGCGCCTTTGCTCGCCCGCACAGCGCCGCAGGTGCCCTCAAGGCCATGAACGACGCGATCACCCTGGGCGATGCGCTGAGCTCGGCGGCGTCGGTCGATCGCGCGCTCGAGCACTGGAGCCTGGATCGCACCGAGGTCAACAATGGGCTCGTCCTTCTCGGCCAGCAACTCGGCCGAGCGCTGGTGACCGACATTCCCGATTGGTCGGATATGAACGCGGCAAGCATGGCGAGTTGGTTCACATCGATCGTGACCGTCAAAGCCGAGAAGTTCGAAAGAGCGAGGCGTTGACGGCAACCGGCTCGGCCGGCTGTCGTCGTATCCTGCTCGACATTCCCCACGCTCTCTTTGGTCTCCCGTCCGTGGCATTGTCGCGGCCACAAGATCACGGAGGACGCGTAGATGGCCGAGATTGAGACGGTGACCGTACCAGCCCAGACGGTACGCGCGCAGTGCGAGGCGATCCTGCGCGCCTGGGGCATGTCGGACGAGCACGTGAGGATGACCGCCGAGGTGCTGCTGGAGACCGATTTGCGCGGCATCGAATCGCACGGGCTGTCGATGCTGCCGATCTACAACGACATGCGCGGCAATAAGATCAACATGACGCCCAACATTCGCGTCGTGAAGGAGACGCCGGTGTCGGCGCTGATCGACGCCGACAACGGCATCGGCCACATCGCGTCGACCATCGGCATGGGCATGGCGATCGCCAAGGCCAAGGCCATGGGGCTGGCCGTCGTCTGCGTGCGCCGCTCCGCGCATTTCGGCGCGGCGGGTTGCTACAGCGACATGGCGGCGCGCGCCGGCATGATCGGCATCGTCACCACCTCGGCGCGCGGCATCACCATGGTGCCGACGCACGGCACCGTGCCGGTGTTCGGCACCAACCCGATTTCTGTGGCGGCACCGGCCGGCAAGCACCAGCCGTTCAATCTCGACATGGCGACCACGCCGGTGGCGGTGAACAAGCTCAAGGTCTACTGGCTGAAGGGCAAGGAGATCCCCGAGGGCTGGGCCTACAACGAGCAGGGCGGCTCCGAGCGCAATGCCGAGCGCGCCTTCAAGACCAAGCGCATGGCGCCGCTGGGCGGCACACGCGAGAGCGGCGGCCACAAGGGCTACGGCCTGGCGATGGTGGTGAACATCCTCTCGCAGACGCTCGCCGGCACGACCTTCCAGCCGCTGCGCGTGAAGCGCGAAGGCACCGACACACCCGACAATATCGGCCACTTCTTCCTGGTAATCGATCCCAAGCTGTTCCGCGAGGAGGGCGCGTTCGAATCTGACCTCGACGAGATGATGGATTTCCTGCGCGGCCAGGTGCCGTCCGATCCGTCGCAGCCCGTGCTGGTGCCCGGCGATCCGGAATACGCCGAGAAGGAGAACCGCCTGCGCCACGGCATCCCGGTACCGCGCATGCTGGCTGATCAGATCCGCGACGTCTGCCGCAAGAGCAATGCGGCGTATCTGCTGGAGGGCTGACGGATGAGCCGCTCGATCGTCGGTACCTGGCGCCTCTCGTCGTTTACCGAAAAGGATCTGGTGACCGGCGCGGTCCGCTATCCCATGGGAGAACGGGCGGCTGCGATGGTCATCTACACGGCGGACGGATACACCGCGACCCTCTTTACCGCCGAAGGGCGTCACGCACCCGCCGGAGCACAGGTCACCGACTCAGAAGCGGCTCAGCTTTACCGCAGCTTGATCGCTTTTGCTGGTCGCTACGAACTCGATGGAGACAAGCTCGTCTACCGGCCGGAGATCACCTGGAACGAGGCGTGGAATGGCACACTGCAGGTGCGCTTCTTCACGATCGAGGACGATCTGCTGCGTGTCGACTCCGCGCCCATCGCGAGTCCATCGAGCGGTAACCAGATCGTATTCAGCCTCGTCTGGGAGCGAGCGATATAGCTGCTTCAGTCCGCGCCGCGCATGTCACGGCGTTGCGAGCGCGACAGGATGTAGGCCGGCAGCAGCGCCAGCAGCGTGACGCCGCCCACGACCATGAAGGTGTCCTGGAAGGCCAGCGTCTGGCTCTGCGCGTGCACCACGGTGCCCAGGTAGTCGAGCGCGACGTTGTGGCGGATGCGCTCGGTCAGGCCCACGGTCTTCAGCAGAGTCTCGACCTGGTGCATCAGGCGGTCGGTGGCGTGGTTGGCGTAGTCCTGCGTCGCCGTCAGCGCCTCGGCGTGGAAACGGCCGCGCGTCTCGAGCACGGCGACGAACAGCACCGTGCCGAGCGCGCCGCCGAGCTGGCGCATGAAGTTGGTAGCGCCGGCGCCCTGGCGCACCTTGTCGGGCGGCAGCACCTTCAGCGACGAGGCGTTGAGGCTGGGGTTGATGAAGCCCAGCCCGAGTCGCGAGACCATGGTGACCAGGACGAGGGTCCAGAAGACCGTGTTGACGTCGGCCAGGCTCATGAAGTGGAAGCCGATGGCGAAGAGGATCAGCCCGCCCATGATCATCAGCGCCGGCGGCAGCACATCGGCCATGCGGCCCGCGACCGGGAAGATGAACGCCAGCATCAGGCCGGCCGGCATCATCATCAGGCCCGAGACCAGCGGCGTGAAGCCCTGCGTGGTCTGCACGAAGACCGGCACGAGATAGGTCGAGCCCATCATGCAGGCGCCGAAGATGAAGGCGACGATGCCGGCCGAGGCGAACTGGCTGTTGGCGAACATGCGCACCTCGAGCAGCGGCTTTTCGGTGTGCAGCTCCCACAGCACGAAAAGGATCGAGGCCACCGTGCCACCGGCCAGGCGCGCGACGATGGTGTCGGAGTCCCAGCCTTCGCTCTGGCCATAGGCGAAGCCGGTCATGATGCAGAACAGCGCCACGCCGATCAGCAGGAAGCCGATCCAGTCGAAGCGCGGCACGGTCTTGGGCAGCGGCTGGGTCGGCATGAACAGCGAGCCCAGGATTCCCGCCAGCAGGCAGAAGGGCAGGGCGACGTAGAAGACGTAGCGCCAGGAGAAGAACTCGATCATCAGCCCGCCCAGGGTCGGACCGATCGCCGGCGCGAAGACCACGCCCAGGCCGAAGGTGCCCATCGCCATGCCGCGGCGTTCCGGCGGGAAGACGCTGAAGATGATCGCCATGACCAGCGGTTGGCCGACGCCGGAGGAGAAGCCCTGCAGCACGCGGGCGAAGATCAAGACGTCCTCGTTGGGCGCGCTGCCGCCCAGCAGCGCTCCGCAGGAGAAGATGGCGAGGCAGCCGATGAAGGTGCGGCGCTCGCCCAGCACGCCCACCACCCAGGCGCTCAACAACATGCCGAAGGTCATGGTCGCGGCGAAGGCCGACGACATCCATTGCGCCATGTCCTGCCCGATGCCGAAGGCACCCATGACATCGGGCACGGCGACGTTGACCGTCGTCATGCTCAGCACCATGGCGACGACACCGACCATGCCGGTGATGGTAACGAGCCACCGATAGGACGGGCCGTAGCGTTCGGCCAGCACCTCGGTGCTATCGTACATCGATCGCGATCTCGACCATCATGCCGGGCGACAGCACCTTCGGCTTCTCGACGAAGTCGATCTTCACCGGCACGCGCTGGGTGATCTTGGTGAAATTGCCGCTGGGATTGGGCGTCGGCAGCAGGGCGAAACGCGCCGTGGTCGAGCTGCCGATGCGCGCGACGCGGCCGACGAAGCGCTCGTTGGGATAGGCGTCGACGGTAACCTCGACCGGCTGGCCGACGCGCAGGTAGCGGACGCGCGTCTCCTTGATGTTGGCCTCGACCCATACGTCGTTGGGGTCATGTAGCATGAGGATGCGTTGGCCCGGCCCGACATACTCGCCCGCCAGCATGAACGTGCGGTCGACGATGGCGGCGATCGGGCTGCGGATGGTGCGATCCTCGACATCGACCAGCTGCTGGCGCAGCTGCGATTGCAGGTTGGCCTCGGCGTGCGCCAGCCCGGCGACCTGTCCGTCGATCACCGCCAGCCGGTCGCGCTCGGCCAGAGCCTCGGCCAACGCCCCTTCGGCCTGGGTGCGCTCGGCGTCCAGGCGCAGGCGCTGGTTCTGCAGCCGCGTGACCGCGGCCTGCGCCGTCTCGAGCTGCTTGTCGGTGATGACGCGGCGTTCGTAGAGCTGCTTGCTGCGCTCCAGCTCCTGGTTGGCCAGCAGGATGTCGGAATCGAGCATGTCCCGTGCCGCCTGGGTGACCTTGACACCCGAGGCGCGTGTGCGCGCCTTGGCCTCGGCTTGGTTCTCGATCATCTTGCGCTCGGCCAGCAGGCGGGCGCGGTCGGCCTGGATCGACTGGATCTGCGCGCTGAGCGCCTCAGCGCGCAATTTCGCGGTGCGGTCATCGATGCGGGCCACGACCTGATTGGCCTCGACCCGCATGCCCTCGCGCACCGGCACCTCGACCAGCCACCCCTCGGCGCGGCTGGACATGGTGACGATATCGGCGGTGATGCGCGCGTCCGTCTCGTAGACATGCGTCGAGCGCAGATAGACCTCGTACCCGCCGAGGACCAGGGCGACGGAGAGGATCGCGCCAATGACCAGCAAACGCACCCGCTGGCGGCCCACTCTGCCCCGCCCGGCCTGCGTCTCCGGCCTATATTTCAGTGACCCGTCTATGCGCGTTACGTCCCGCTGCTTATGCGGTGATCATCCGCTCACCGGCGCCCTGGTTCAATAACCTTCCCGCACAGGGCTGCTACGCGGTCAGGGAAGCTCCAGGCTGACGACCACAGCGGCGCTGGCGATGACCGCGACGTCGCCGACTTCCTCATCCGGCACATCAAGGCCGCCCTTTACGACCTTCACGGTCACGATGCCGTGCGGCAGGGAGGCCTTCACCGCCGCGGCGTCGACCTTGTCGGGCTGCTGCACGCCGATCGTGACCTCGACGAACATCGAGGTCTTGGCGTTGACCTTCAGGGTCCGCAGCACCGTCAGCGAACTGTGATGAATGGCGTCCTGCACCGCCCTGAGGGCCGCCTTGGTGTAGTCGCCCCCATGCAGGTCGTTGCCGGTACCCATTTCCAGGATGACGCGCTTGATCGCCATGGCCGCTCTCCTCAGGGCAGGTCGAGCCGCACGACGGCGGCGGCGTTGGCCATGACCGTGACGTCGGTGCCGGCGGCGTTGGGAATCTCCAGCCCGCCCTCGACGACCGTGAGCGTTCCCGATCCATGCGGCAGCACCGCCAGCACCTCGGCCTTGTCGACCTTGTCCGGCTTCGGGACCCCGATCGTGACGTCGACGCGCATCGAGTCGACCGGCTTGCCCAACGCATCGGCGACAGTGAGCGAGTTGTGCCACAGCGCGTCGCGCAGGGCGCGCACCGCGGCCTTGGTGTAGTCGCCGCCACGAATGTCGGTGCCCATGCCGATCTCCAACACCACGCGCCTGTAGGCCATCGTCTTCGTCCCCGTTTGAGCCGAGCCGGTCGCGACTGTAGGCGGGATACGGCGGGCATGCCACGACGCGAAACCGGCGGGCAGCCATGCCTGCGAGCCAGACGGGGCCTATGTTAGAAAACGCGCCATGGACGCCGACGCCTCGCCCGATCTCTCCACCATTCCCCTGATGGCCGACGGCCGAACCGCCGCCGACCATATCGCCGAGATCGAGGCCCGCTCGCACGCCGAGCGCGTGCCGATGGGCAATGGCGGACGCATGATGTGGCATGTCTGGGGCGCCGAGCCGGGCAAGCCGGTCCTGGTGTTGCTGCACGGCGGCGGCGGCTCGTGGCTGCACTGGGTGCGGAACGTGCTGCCGCTGTCGCGACGCTATGCTCTGTACGTCGCCGACCTGCCGGGCCTGGGCGAGAGCGATTCACCCGACAATCTCGGCGACGTCTGGTCAGTGACAAACTGCGCCAAGCACGCGATGGACGAGCTGCTGCCCAAGGACCAGCGCTTCGACATCGCCGGCTTCTCGTTCGGCGGCAATATCGGCTCGCATATCTGCACGCTCTACGGCGATCGCGTGCGCAGCATGACCCTGGTCGGCCCGGGCGGCTTCCGCATGAAGCGTCTGGCGCGCGGCGCGCTGACGCGGCTGACGCGCGACATGTCTGGCGAGACCTTGGTCGCCGAGGCGCGCCGCAATCTCGAAATCTTGATGGTGCACGATCCCAAGGCGATCGATCCGATCGCGCTGCACATGCAGGTCGTGAACTCGCTGCGCGCGCGCACCAAGAGCCGCGGGATCTCCTCGAAGGGCTTGCTGAGCGACGTGGTGCCGACGCTGCGCACGCGGGTGAACGCGATCTGGGGCGAGTTCGACTCGACGGCCCATCCCTATTTCGAGGAGCGCGAGGTTTTCCTGCGCGAGCATCACCCGCAAATCGACCTGCGCTACATTCCCGGCGGCGGCCACTGGATCGCGTTCGAGGGCGCCGACGCTTTCAACGCCATGCTGCCGGATATGCTCGGCAAGCTGCCCGATTAGGGCACCGTTCCCGCCGGTAATGACAGGCAGTGCGCCGCGATCGCGCCGGGCGTCGTGATCCACAGCGCGTCGCGATGGGTCGCGATGTGCGCCAGCGCGCGACGCAGATGCTTGAGCCGATAGGGCTGGCCCATCAGGTAGCCGTGCAGCGCGATACCCATGACCAGCGGCTGGCCGGCGGACTGCCGGCGCATCTCGTCGAAATTGTCGACGATCATGTCGGCGAAGGTCGTGGCGTCGATCTTGCGCCCGACGATCATCGGGATGTCGTTGAGCTCCTGCGGATAGGGCACGGCCAGGATCGTGCCACCGTCGCGCACGCGGAAGCGGATCGGCTGGTCGTCCATGCACCAATCCAGCAGATAGTGGTAGCCGGTCTCGGCCAGCAGGTCGGGCGTGACGCGGCTCTGCGAGATCCATGGGCCGAGCCAACCGGCCGGCGGCGCGCCTTCTTCCCGGGCGATGCGCATGGTCGACTCGGCGATCAGCTGACGCTCGGCGGCCTCGTCGAGCACGCCCTGGCGTTCGCTATTGGTGCGGCCGTGGCCGACGATCTCGTCGCCGCGCACGCGGTGCGCTTCAATGAGCTGCGGGGCGTAGTCGTACATCGCGCTGTTGACCAGCGCGGCCGCGGGCAGGGCGAGCTCGTCGAATAGCTCCAGCAGCCGCCAGGCGCCGACGCGATTGCCGTAGTCGCGCCAGGCGAAGTTCAGCACGTCGGGTTGCGGCCCGCCCGGCGCCAGCTCGGCGCCCAGGCCCTCGCCGAAGGCGAAATGCTCGAGATTCAGCGCGAGATAGATCGCTAGCCGCTTACCGCCGGGCCAGTGGTAGTCCGGCCGGGCGTTGATCGGGACGTAGTCGTAGCGGCCATGGGTTGGAAGGCTCATCGCCCATCTTCATAGCACGCGCCGTGCCTTGGCATGTCGGTTGCTACCGGTGGTCAACCATCGCCGGAGAGCCCCCATGAAGACCACGCGCCGTACGCTGATCGCCACCGCCGCCGCGACTCTCGCGATGCCGACGCTCGTGCGGGCCAACGCCTGGCCGAGCAAACCGATCCGGCTGATCGCGACGTTCCCGCCGGGTGGCCTAGCCGACACGATCTGCCGGGTGATGGCGCCCAAGTACAGCGAGTTGCTGGGCCAGCAGGTTCTTGTCGACAACAGGCCCGGCGCCGGTGGCACTTTGGGCGCCGATCTGGTCGCCAAAGCGCCGCCTGATGGTCACACGCTGGTCATGTCGCACGCTTCGCCGCACGGCGTGGCGCCGGGCATCTATTCCAAGCTTCCGTACGACCCGATCGCCGACTTCTCGCACCTCACCCTGATCGGCGATGCGCCCAACATATTCGTGGTGCCGCCGGAGTCGCCCTACAAGTCGCTGGCCGACTTCGTCGCCGCGGTGAAGGCCAAGCCCGGCGAGGTCGCCTTCGGCAGCTCCGGCGTCGGCTCGACGACACACCTGATGGGCGAGAACTTCGGCCAGCTGATCGGCGCCAAGCTCAAGCACGTGCCCTACCGGGGCTCGGCCCCGTCGCTGGCCGACATGTGGGCGGGAGTCATCCCCTCGATGTTCGACCCGATCACGACGAATGTCGGCCACATGCGGACGGGCAAGATCAGGGTGCTGGCGATCAGCACCGCCAAGCGCATCGCGCCGTTCCCCGATGTGCCGACCTTCGCCGAGCAGGGCTTTCCCAAGATGACGACCTCGACCTGGGTCGGACTCTCGGGCCCGAAGGGCATGCCCGCCGACGTCCAGGCGAAGCTCTACGAGGCGACGATGAAGGTCGTGGCCATGCCCGATGTGCGGGCACGCTTCGACGAGCTGGCGCTGTTCGTGCCCGAGAAGCCGATGGCGCCCAAGGAGTTCTCGACCTTTATCGCGGCGTTCGTCGACATCTGGACCAAGGTCAGCAGGGCCGCCAACGTCCAGGTCGAGTAGCGGGCTTCAGCCGGCGAGCCAGCCGCCATCGACCGGTAGCTCGATGCCGGTGACGAAGGCCGACTCGTCGCTGGCGAGGTAGAGCGCGGCCGACGCGATATCGCGCACGTCGCCGAAGCGCCCCATCGGGTGGCGCGCCAGCGAACGGGCGCGCGCGGCGTCGGGATCGGGTGCGCGGCCCAGCGAGCGGCGCAGCATTGGCGTATCGGTTGCGCCCGGCAGGATCGTGTTGCAGCGGACACCCTTATCGACATAGTCGAGCGCCACTGACTTGGTCAGCGCCAGCACGGCGCCTTTCGACGTGACATAGGCGGCGTTGCCGCGGCCACCGGCGCGCGCGAGCTGCGAGGCGATGGTGATGATCGAACCGCGACCCGCCGCCGTCATCGAGCGCAGGCACTCTCGGATCCAGATGAACGTGCCGGTGACGTTGACCGCCTGCACGGTGTTCCAATCGGTCACCGACGTGTCGAGCGCCGGCTTGCCCAGCGAGATGCCGGCGGCGGTGACCAGGATATCGACCGCGCCAGACTGCCCGACGCAGGCCCGCGCTTGCGCTTCGTCGGTCACGTCGGCGGCGAATGGCCGAGCGCGCTCGCCCAGGTCAGCCGCGATCGCGGCGAGGCCCGCCGCGTCGCGATCGACCAGCGTGACGCGCGCGCCCTCGGCCACGAAGAGCCTAGCCGTCGCCGCGCCAATGCCCGAGCCGGCTCCGGTGATGATCGCCGTCCTGTCCTTCAATCGCATGCGTTCCTCCATCGGCGGCAAGCCTAGCACTCTGTTCGCGCGGGCGGGGATCGGCTATCAGCGCAGAATGTCCTATGTGCTCAGCCCCGCCGTCACCGGCATCGAGGCGGCGCCGATCGCCGCCGTGCGCGGCCTGGTCGCCGGCCGCGCGTTTCCCGCCGACAAGCCGCTGATCGACCTGACCCAGGCCGCGCCCGGCTATCCGCCGCCCGCCGAGCTGACCGATCATCTCGCCCGACGCCTCGCCGATCCGGCGATCCATCGCTACGGCGACATTCTCGGCGTGCCTGATCTGCGCGAGGCCTATGCCGCGCATCTCGGCGCCTTCCATCGCACGACGATCAAGCCCGCGCAGGTGGCGATCACCGCCGGCTGCAACCAGGCCTTCTGCGCCGCGATGATGGCGTTGGCTTCGGCTGGCGACTCGGTGCTGCTGCCGAGACCGCACTACTTCAACCACGCCATGTGGCTGCGCATGCTGGGCGTGCGCCCGGTGCCGCTGGACTTCCGCGACGGCAGCGGCGCTGTGCCCGACCCCGCCGACGCCGAGGCGCTGATCGATTCGACGACGCGCGCGATCGTGCTGGTCAGCCCCAACAACCCCAGCGGCGCCACCTATCCGCCCGCGGTGATCGAGGCGTTCTATGCTCTCGCCAAGCGCCGTCGCATCGCGCTGGTGCTCGACGAGACCTACAAGGATTTTCTGCCCGACGCGACGCGGCCGCACCGGATCTTCGACGATTCGGACTGGCCGCAAACGCTGATCCACCTCTACAGCTTCTCCAAAGTCTATGCGTTGCCCGGCCATCGCGTTGGCGCGTTGACGGCGGGACCGGCCGCGCTCGCGGAGATCGAGAAGGTGATGGACTGCGTCGCCATCTGCGCGCCGCGACCCGGCCAGGAGGCGGCGCTGTACGGGCTGCAACACCTCGCGGGCTGGGCGCGCGAGCGGATCGCCGCGGTGGTGGCGCGCGGCCGCGCCTTCGGCGATCTCGTCGCGCGCTCCAACCGCTGGCGGCTTGTGAGCCTGGGCGCCTACTTCGCCTATCTCGAGCATCCCTTCGCCGGCGTGCCGGCGATGGATGTCGTACGCCGTTTGGCCGACGCGCAGCATCTTCTGTTGCTGCCCGGCACGACCTTCGGCGAGGGGCAGGAACGTTTCGTGCGCCTCGCTTACGCCAACGTCGTCGACGCGGTGATTCCTGACGTCGTGGCGCGGCTCGACGATTCGGCGCGATAGGCAAGGGGAGGGAGCGATGCCGTACATCACCTGCGACGATGGTGTGAAGCTGTACTACGAGGAGGCTGGCAGCGGCACGCCGCTGGTCTTCGTGCACGAATACGCCGGCGACTGGCGCGCCTGGGAACCGCAGATGCGCTTCTTCGCGCGCAAGCACCGCTGCATCACCTACTCGTTCCGCGGTTACGCGCCGTCGGACATCCCCGACGATCCCGCCAAGTACGGTCAGGACCGTGTCGTCGAGGACATACGCTGCGTGCTCGACGGGCTGAAGATCGACAAGGCGCATATCTGCGGCCTGTCGATGGGCGGCTTCGCGGCGGCGCATTTCGCGCGTGTTCATCCCGGGCGTGCGATGTCGGCGGCGATCTGCGGCTGCGGCTTCGGCTCGGAGAAGCACCTGCACGCGGCCTTCGCCGTCGAGGCGCGGGCCAACGCCGAGAAGATCCGCCGGATCGGCCAGGCCGCCTTCGCCGCCGAATATAGCGAGGGCCTCAGCCGGCGGCGCTACCGCCAGAGGGATCCGCGCGGCCACGCCGAGTTCGTCGACCAGTTCGCCAGCCACGATCCGATCGGCGCGGCGCACACCATGTCGGAATTCCAGGGCAGGCGGCCCTCGCTGTGGGATTTCGAGGCTGAGTGGAAATCCTGCATGGTGCCGTCGCTGATCGTCGCCGGCGACGAGGACGACCTGGTGCTGCAGCCCAGCCTCTATCTCAAGAAGACGATGGGCAACGCCGGCCTTCTGGTGATGCCCAAGGTCGGGCATGCCGTGAACCTCGAGGATCCCGACGCCTTCAACCGCGCCCTGTGGGATTTCATCGCCCTGGTCGAAGCCGGCCGCTGGACGCCGCGCGAAGCGTAGGCAGGCTTATCCGAGCATGAGAAACACCAGATCGACGTCGCGCGGGTGCTGCCATTATATGGGTGCATATGCACCTATTTGAGAGATGATCCGATGTCCGCCTGGAAAGAAGAAGTCGAGGCCAGCAAGCGCCGCTTAGCGCCGCCGGGACCGCTGCCACTGGCTGAGATCGCCGACTGGCCGGGCGAGCGCATCTTCGCCGCGATCGGCGCCGGCGAGCTGCCGTCGCCGGACTTCGCCTATGTCGCGGGCATCCATCCAATCGAGGTCGGCGGCGGGCGTGCCGTGTTCCAGGCCGATCCGGCCGACGCCTTCCGCAACATCATGGGCGCTGCGCATGGCGGCTGGATCGCCACCTTGCTCGACACTGCGCTTGCCGTCGCCGTGCATGCCACGCTGCCGCCACGCACCGTCGCCACGACAGTCGAGATGAAGGTGAACTACGTCGCCGCCGTCACGGCAAAGACCGGCCCGGTGCGCGCCATCGCCACCGTGCTGTCCTCAGGCCGCACGCTCGCGACGTCGGAGGCCAAGCTGGTCGACGAAGCCGGCCGCCTCTATGCCCACGCCACCGAGACCGTGGCCATCGTGCCGGTGCGCCCGCCGCATTGAGGTCCGTGGCGTTCTTCTAGGCGGCGCCGAGCTTCTGCTCGATCGGCGCCGGCTGCATCAGCGGCGTGACGGCCCAGGTGCCGCTTCGGCGCTCGAATGCCAGGGGCAGGCCGTTGGCCGTCAGCTCGTGCGGCAGCTCCACATCGAGCGCTCCCGCGAGCACGCGCAGCACGCCGCCGTGGCTCACCAGCAGCGGCATCGGTCCGTTGCCGAGCAGCTCGACGACGCCGGTCAGCGTACGCTCGATGAAGCCGTGCATGGTCTCGCCATTGGGCGGGCTGACCCGCCAGTCGAGGCCTTCGCTGGGCGTGCCGATGAAGTCGCCGAAATAGCGCTCGCGCAGGCAACGGCGCAGCCATACCGGCCGGCCGGTGTGATCGGCGACGCGGCCGGCGGTCAGCCAGGCCCGCGCCATGTCGCTGGCGTAGATCAGGTCGAAGGCGTGCTCGCGCAGCACCTTGGCGGCGATGTCGGCGTCGACGAAGCCCTCGGTCGCCAGCGGGATGTCGGGATGCTGGTAGACGCGGCCGATATTGCCGGGTGTGCGGCCGTGCCGGAGGAAGAGGAAGCGGTCGCGGGCGATGGCGACGCCGTGGTTGCGCGCGGCGGCGCGCAATGCCAGCTGGCCGGCGTCATTCTCGTGGGCGGCGGTCGTGCTCATGTCGATGCGGTTCCTGCGGATACGGACGGACGGGCGGCGCCACCCTAGCACGCTCAGCCGTGCAGGCGCTTGGCGACTTCTTCGAGCATCACTTCTGTTGCACCGCCGCCGATCGATTGGACCCGCGCGTCGCGCACCATGCGCTCGATCGCTGTTTCGCGGATGTAGCCCATGCCGCCGTGGAACTGTTGGCAGGCATACATCACCTCGTTGACCAGCTCGCCGCACAGCGCCTTGACCATCGAGACTTCCTTGACGCATTCGCGGCCCTGCGCGTCGAGCCAGCCGGTGTGGTGCACGAACTGTCGGGCGGCGGCGACCCGGGCCGCCAGCATCGACAGGCGCTGGCGGATCGCCTGCTTTTCCCACAGGGGCGCGCCGAAGGCCTGGCGTGTCTGGACGTGCCCCAGGGTGATCGCCAGCGCCGCCTCGGCCTCGCCCATGGCCTGCGCGCCCAGCACTAGGCGTTCGTTCTGGAAGTTCTTCATCACGGCGTAGAAGCCGCGGTTCTCCTCGCCCAGCAGGTTCTCGGCCGGCACGCGGGCGTCCTGGAACACCAGCTCGGCGGTATCCGACGACAGCCAGCCGGTCTTCATCAGGGCGCGGCCGACAGAGAAGCCCGGCGTGCCCTTCGGGACAATGAACATCGATATGCCGGCCGAGCCGCGCGCGTTCGTGTCGGTCTTGGCGGCGACGAAGTAGACATCGGCATGCACGCCGTTGGTGATGAACATTTTGGTGCCGTTGAGCACGTAGTGCCCGCCATCGCGCCGCGCCGTGGTGCGGATTCCCTTGACGTCGGAGCCGGCGCCGGGCTCGGTCACCGCCACGGCGGTGATCGTCCGGCCGGCGACGATATCGGGCATCAGCCGCGCGATCTGATCAGGCGTGCCAGCGTTCATCAGGTGCGGCGAGGCCATGTCGGTATGCACCAGCACGGTGATGGCGAAGCCGCCGAAGGTCGACTTGCCCAGTTCCTCCGCCAGCACCACGCTACCCAGCGAATCCATCGCCGCGCCACCGTAGCGCTCGGGGTAGCGGATGCCGAGAAATCCCAGCTCACCCATGCGCCGCAGCACGTCGCGCGGCACGAAGCCATCGTCTTCCCACTTCTCGGCTTTCGGCTTCACCTCCTCGTCGATGAAGCGGCGCAACTGGTCGCGCAGCATCTCGTGCTCTTCACGGAAGATCGGCGAGGCGGGGGCGTTGGTGGGCATTGATCCTCGGTCTTCTTCTGAGCGAGCTACAGCGGCTTGGATGTGGCGCGTTTGCGGCGCGCGTAGCGCGCGGCCGCGCCGTCAAAAGCCGTCTCGGCGGGAGTTGTTCTCGATTGCCCGGACACCACCGCGTCATAAGTGGGCGCGACTTCCTCTCTTAGCCAACGCTCAATGGCTTCATCTTGCTCCTGCAAGGCACGCAGGCCGTCGAGGATGACCTCGCCCTCGCTGGCGTATTCGCCAGAGTCGACCTTGCGTCGAACCATGTCCGCAAGGTCGTTCGGCAGGGTGACGCTGATGGATCGGGTGATGCTCATGACGGCAGTCTAGCACTGGGCGCGATTTGATCGTATCGGTACCCGCGGAAGAGGCGCGCGACGAACCGGCTTGATCTGAGCGACATGGAGCCGCCAGAGTTGGCGCCTCGTCAGAAGGGGAGGGAAGCTTGGCCGGGCTGTGGTTCGAGGAATTCAAGGAGGGCATGGTCTTCGACCATGCCTGGACGCGCACGGTCACCGAGATGGACAATGTGCTGTTCAGCTCGCTGACCATGAATGTGCAGCCGCTGCATCTCGACGAGGAGTTCGCGTCGAAGACCGAGTTCGGCCAGCGCATCGTCAACAGCCTGTTCACGCTGGGCCTGATGATCGGCATCACGGTCAACGACACGACGATCGGCACCACGATCGGCAATCTCGGCATGACCGACACGCGCTTTCCCAAGCCGGTGTTCCACGGCGATACGCTGCGCGTGCAGACCAAGATCGTGGGCTTGCGCGAGAGCAAGTCGCGACCGAACGCGGGCATCGTCGAGTTCGAGCACCGCGCCTTCAACCAGCGCAATGAGGAGGTCGCCTATTGCCGGCGCCAGGCGCTGATGCGGCGCAAGCCGACATGATCCGCTCCTACCTCTTCGTCCCGGGCGACGACCTGAAGAAGCTCGATCGCTCGCGCACCTCGCCGGCCGACGCGCTGATCTACGATCTCGAGGATTCGGTGGGACCCGACCGCAAGGAGGCGGCGCGTACCATCGTGCGCGACCACATCCGCGCGCCGGGCGCCGGCGGCCACCACAAGGTCGTGCGCGTCAACAGCTTCCCCACGGGCCTGACGGCCGGCGATCTCGCGGTGGTGATGCAGGCGGCGCCCGATTCGATCCTGTTGCCCAAATGCGAGGGCCAGGCCGAGCTCGATCGCCTGGGGCATATGCTCGATGTCCTGGAAGCGCGCGAAGGCATCGCGGCCGGCCGCACCAAGGTGCTGGCGCTGGTGACCGAAACGGCGCCGGCTGTGCTGGTGGCGGCCTCGACGCGGCTGTCGCATCCCAGGCTGACGGCGCTGACCTGGGGGGCGGAGGATCTGTCGGCCGATATCGGCGCGGTGGCCAAGGCCGGTCCCGACGGCGTGCTCGACGACACGTTCAAGTACGCCCGCGTCGTCTGCCTGCTGTCGGCTAGCGCCGCCGGCGTCACGCCGCTCGATACCGTCTACGCCGACTTCCGCGACCTGCAGGGTTTCGAGGCGGAGTGCGTCACCGCCAAGCGCATGGGGTTTCTGTCGAAGATGGCGATCCACCCAACACAAGTGGAGCCGATCAACCGGATCTTCAGCCCGTCGCCGGCCGAGCTCGACTGGGCGCGCAAGGTGGTCGAGGCCTTCGCCAAGGCCGGGAACGGCGGCGTCACCCAGATGGACGGCAAGATGCTCGACAAGCCGCATCTGAAGCTGGCGCAAAGGCTACTGGGCGCGGCATAAGGATGGCAACGAACCGTAGGGGAAACGCCATGACCATCACCATCAAGCGCCGCGCCTTGCTCGCCGGTACCGCCGCCATCCTCGCCGCGCCGTCGACCGTGCGCGCGCAGGGCGCCTGGCCGGAGCGCCCTATCAAACTTGTCGTGCCGTTTCCGGCTGGCCAGGCCGCCGACACCTTCGGACGGCTGATCGCCGAGCGCTTGTCGGCGCGCTGGAAGCAGCAGATCGTGGTCGAGAACAAGGGCGGTGGCGCCGGCATTCCGGCGCTCGAGTCGGTCGCCAAGGCGCCGCCCGACGGCTACACCCTGGTGGTCGGCACCAGCGGCACGATCGGCATCAATCCGTCCTTCATGAAGGGGCAGATGACCTACGACGCGATCGCCGATTTCGCGCCGTGCTCGAATATCTTCCAGGTGCCGCTGATCATCGTCGCGCATCCCTCGCACCCCGCGAACTCGGTGGCCGATCTGATCGCGCAGGCCAAGGCTGCGCCGGGCAAGCTGGGTTACGCGTCGGCCGGCGTCGGCGCCTCGCAGCATCTCAGCATGGAGCTGTTCAAGGCGAAGGCGGGCGTCGACATCTTGCATGTGCCCTACAAGGGCAGCGGGCCGGCGATGCAGGACCTGCTGGCTGGCCACGTCACCCTGATGATGGACAGCGTGACGTCGGCGATCCCGCATATCCGCAGCGGCAAGATCAAGCCGCTGGGCGTGACGACGCTCAAGCGTGCGCCGCTTCTGCCCGATGTTCCGGCCATCAGCGAGACGGTGCCCGGCTTCGACGCCGCCGGCTGGTCGGGCATTCTGGCGCCGGCCAAGACGCCCAGGCCGATTGTCGAGAAGATCAGCGCCGATATGCGCGCCGAGATGGCGGTACCCGAGGTCGCCAAGCGCATCATCGAGCTGGGCGGCATCGCCCATCCGACGACGCCCGAGGAATATGCTGCCTTCATCAAGGCGGAGATCGAGAAGTGGGCCGAGGTCGTGCGCATCTCGGGCGCCAAGCCGGGTTGATCGACCATGAAGCTCTATCTGCTGAAGAACGGCGTGAATCCGCGCCGCGTGCGCATCTTCCTGGCGGAGAAGCGCGTCCGCCTGGGCGACGACGTGCCCTTCGAGGAATTCGACATGGAGAGCGCCGGCCACAGGGATCCGGCGTTTCTCGCCAAGAACCCGTTGGGCACCTTGCCGGTGCTCGAGCTCGATGACGGCACGGTGCTCGCCGAGTCGGTGGCGATCTGCCGCTACTTCGAGGAGCAGCGGCCGGAGCCACCGTTGATGGGGCGCGGCGCATTGGGCGCGGCCGCCGTCGAGATGTGGAACCGGCGGATGGAGCATGAGCTGCTGCTGCCGGTGATCGGCACCTTCGTGCATACGCATCCGTTCTGGGTCGGCAAGCGCGAGCAGATCCCGGCCTATGGCGAGCTGCTGCGTCGCCAAGTGATCGCGCGCATGAAATGGCTCGACGGCGAGCTGGCGCAGCGCCCCTATATTGCGGGGGACACCTACGGTATCGCCGACATCACGGCCCAGGTCGCGCTGCTGACCGCGCGCGGCGCGCTGAAGCTGCCAATCCCGGACGAGCAGACGCATTTGGCGCGGTGGTGGGCCGCGGTGTCGGCGCGGCCCAGCGCCCGCGCCTGATCGCCGCTGTCACCTCCGGGCGGCCTTCTTCGCGGACTTGGCCTTAGCTTTGGCCTTGGCGGGTTTCGCCATCTTCGGCGGCAGAGCCCGCGCGAACGCGAACGACCGCGCGAGCCAGGCACGTAGCAGGTCTGGCTTGACGCACTCCGCCGCGGCGAGTGCCACATATTCGCGCATCGCGCGGCCGGGCATGGGGACGAAGGGTCGGGCGCTGATCGCGCGCACGGCTTCGGCGCGTTGATCCTCGGGCAGCCGCAGGATCAGGTCTTCCTGGTGCAGTCCGGCGAACAGGTGGCCACCGGTGAAGGCGGCGGGGTAGCCGAACATCTTGCGATGCTCGACGCGCGGATCGTCGGGCAGCGATTCGCGGAACAGAGTCACCAGCGACTCGGGAGCCTTGCGCCAGGCCATCGCCTCTCTCCTACATCGGCGGCATGCCCCCGAAACGCGGGATCTGTCCAGCCTCGCCGTCCCAGGCGCGCCGCCGCTTGACGTAGACCTCCATCGCCGGCTTCAGGCCCTCGTCGGAATCTAAGGCCGCCACCCGCACGGTCATCATCCCCGGCATGCGTGCCGTTCGCCCGAACAAGGGCGAACCGCAGGTGGCGCACGTGATGGTCGTCACGACGCTACCGCTGTCGGAGGAGTAGGGGAAGCCGCGCGTCTCGCCGGTGATGCTGACCGCCGCCTCGGGGAACATCACGTGGAAGACATGGCCGGCGCCCGACGATTTTTGGCAGTTCAGGCAGTAGCAATTGCCCGCCATTACCGGCTGGCCGCTGGTCTGGAATCGCACGGCGCCGCACAGGCAGGAGCCGCGGCGGATATCGGTCGTGTCGCTCATGGCGTCGCTCCGTCGTCAGGAAGGATGCCCATGGTGCGGCTCGCCAATATATGATCAAGAACATGTTTTGCGGCGGGCTTAATCTTCCAGGGATCGACGGAGGGAACCATGCCGTACACCGCCGAGCACAAGATCCGCACCCGCGCGCGCATCGTCGCCAGCGCCAGCCGGCTGTTCAACCGCCACGGTTTCGGCGGCGTGTCGATCGACCAGATCATGGCCGACGCCGGGCTGACGCGCGGCGGCTTCTACGCGCATTTCCCGACCAAGGAGGCGCTCTACGCCGAGGCGGTGGCGCATATCCTCGGCAACAACCCCGCCGCCGAGTGGGACGACTTCCACGTCGACTTCTCCGCCGTGGGCGCGCGGCTCGCGCGCCAGATCCTCGAGGCCTATTTGTCGCGCCGGCATCATGAGTCGGTCGACCTCTCGTGCCCGATGATCACGCTGTCGGCCGACGTGACGCGGGGCGGGGACGAGGTGCGCGCCGCGTTCCGAACGGTGCTGGCGGCGATGAGCGGCGCTTTCGCCGCCGGCCTCAGCGGGCCGGCCGATTCGCTACGGCCCCGATCGCTGGCGCTGGTCGCCGCCGCGGTCGGAGGCATGGCGCTGTCGCGCGCCGTGGGTGATGACGGATTGGCCGATGAGATCAGGGCCGCCGTGCGCCAGCACGTGCTGGATGCCAGTGGTTGGGACGCGGTCGAGTATCCGGGCGACGCCTGCGTGCTCGCCGCGGCGACGCTCAGGTCTCCAGGGTCGCGACCGGCTGGCCCTCGGCGACCGAGTCGCCCTCGGCGACGAGGAAGGCCTTGATCGTGCCGGCGCGCGGCGCCAGCACCGGGATCTCCATCTTCATCGATTCGAGGATCATGATCTGGCCCTCTTCCTCGACCGAATCGCCGACCTTGCTCTCGATCTTCCACACCTTGCCGGCGATTTCCGACTTCACCGCGACGCTGGGCATCGATCTATCTCCTCTGTCGGGGCGATTCTTCAGCCGCCGCCACCGCCGGATCAAGCCCGCGCTGAAGGACCGCCGCGCCGAGCGAAATGGCGCTACAACGGGATCATGACCGACACTGTCGCGTCTCCACCACCGACCGATTGCCCGCGCTGCGGCAAGCCGCCTGGGCTGTGCGTCTGCGCGGCGCTGTCCAGCATCGAGAACCGGGTCGAGATCCTGGTGCTGCGCCACCCGCAGGAGCAGGATCGCGAGTTGGGCACGGCGGGCATCCTCTGCCGGCAGCTGGCCCACGCCACGCTGCGTACCGGGCTGTCGTGGCCCAACCTGGCGAAGGCGCTGGGCCGACCGGCCGAGGCGCGGCGCTGGGGCGCGCTTTATCTCGGCACGCGCACCCAGGCGCCGGCGCCCGACGCGCCGCCGCTGCTGGCCGTCGACGCCGACGGCGCGGAGCTGCCCGATCAGGAGGGCGTGCTGGGTGCGCTCGAGGGGCTGATCCTGCTCGACGGCAATTGGGCGCAAGCCAAGGCGCTTTGGTGGCGCAATGCCTGGCTGTTGAAGACCCGCCGGCTGGTGCTCAATCCGCGCGCGCCCTCGCTCTATGGCGATCTGCGGCGCGAACCGCGACGCGAAAGCGTCTCGACCCTGGAAGCCGGCGCACTCGCGCTGTCGATCCTCGAAGGGCGGCCGGACATCGTGGCGCCGATGCTGGAGCCGCTGCGCCTGCTGCTGCGCAGGTACCGTGACAGTGGTGCTCGCCCCAAGACGCCGGACCGCCGGCGGTCCCACAAGATCAGTAGGCGGCGTTAGCGGCCAGCAGCTCGCGCCGGAGCCCATGCCGCAGCGAGTCCGACTCGACGCCGCGGCGGCGCAGCGTGTCGTTCCAGCGTTCGACCAGCGGCTGGGCCAGATCACGCCAGGCCTTCAGATCGCCGCCGGTCGGCCGATGCACCGTGTGGCCGGGCGTCTTGAGCATCGCCTGGTGCCCGCGCTGCTCGTCCTGCGCCCAGCCGGACGCCACCTTCACCGCCCAGTCGGTGGTGCAATGGCCATCGACGACCTTGCGCTGCGCCGGCGAAAGCCGAGCGTAGGTCGCGCTGTTCATCACGATAGCGTAGCCGCCGACATAGAGTGGCAGATCGAGATGGTAGGTCGCGAGCTTGTCGACCCCCCAGATCGAGAGCGTGCTCCACGGCATCAGCACCGCGTCGATGGCGCCCTTCTTGATCGCCTTGCGCGCTTCGGCCGCCGGCACGCGTACCGGCAGGCCGCCCAGCGCCTTGACCAGCGCGTGGGTGGAGTCGCTCACGGTGCGCACCCGCGCGCCCTGGATATCGCTCGGCGTCGCGACCGGCATGCGCGCGTGCAGCGCGCCGGGGTCATGGACATGCGCCAGACAGAAGCGCACGTCGGCCATCTCCTGGGCGGCGTGTTTGCGGTACCAGCGATCGAGCGCCGCCGTGCCCTTCAGCGGGTCGGTGACACTGAACGGCAGCTCGATGGCGGTGAAGATCGGGAAGCGGCCGGGCACATAGCCGGGATTGATGAAGGCGAAGTCGGCGACGCCGTCGCGCGCCATCTCGTAGTGGTCGGCGGTCCTGCCCAGCTCCTGCGCGGCGTGGATGACGACCTTCAGCGAGCCGTCGGACGCCGTCTCGATCGAGCGCGCCCAGGCCTCGAAGCCGGTCTTGTGCAGCACGTGGTCGGCGGGCAGCCAATGGGCGAATTTCAGCTCCACCGGCCCGTCTTGCGCGGCGGCGGTGCCGAGGCCCAGCAATGTCGCTGCGATCGCTCGACCGACGATCCTGAGGATCATCAACGAAATACCCCCCAAACATCGGCGCTGTTGGCCACGCCTTCGTCCCGGAGGTCGAATCGTAGGCGCGCACACGGGGTGCGGCAAGGGAAAACGCATTGACAGGGCGTCGCCGGCACCCGATCACTCGGGCGACGGAACGCCGGGAAAAGGCGTTCCCGGAGGAACCGCTTGGCCGAGAGATCGTTCAAGGAAGAGGTGAAATCGCTGCGCCTGGGCGACGGCGAGACCTTCCGTGGCGAAGGCATCCTGGCTGTCACCAAGGCCATCCTGCAGGCCGGCGTGGGCTATGTCGGCGGCTACCAGGGCGCCCCCGTGTCGCACCTGGTGGACGTGCTGGTCGATGCCCAGGACCTGCTCGACGAGCTCGGCGTGCACCTTGAGACCTGCGCCAACGAGGCATCCGCCGCCGCCCTGCTGGCCGCCTCGATCAACTACCCGATCCGCGGCTGCGTCACCTGGAAGTCGATCGTCGGCACCAATGTCGCCTCCGACGCGCTCTCCAACCTCGCCTCGGCCGGCGTGGTCGGCGGCGCGCTGATCGTCGTCGGCGAGGACTATGGCGAGGGCGCCTCGGTGATCCAGGAGCGCACCCACGCCTACGCCCTGAAATCCTCGGTCTGGCTGATGGATCCCCGGCCCGACCTGCCGACCATCGTCAGGCTGGTCGAGAGCGGCTTCGAGCTGTCGGAGGCGTCCAACACGCCGACGATCATGGATCTGCGCATCCGCGCCTGCCATGTCACCGGCGAGTTCACCGCCAAGGCCAATGTCGCGCCCGCGATCTCGCGTAATCGCCAGCTGTCGAAGCCGGCGCCGCACGACTACGCCAAGCTCTCGCACCCGCCCTCGACCTACGCGCACGAGAAGCTGAAGTTCGAGGTGCGCCTGCCGGCGGCGCGCCGGTACATCGTCGAGCGCGGCCTGAACGAGACCTTGCCGGGCGAACTCGACGACATCGGCATCATTGTCCAGGGCGGCTTGACGAATGTCACCCTGCGCGCGCTGGAGCGGCTGGGCCTGGCCGACGGCTTCGGCGGCACCAAGGTGCCGACCCTGGTGCTCAACGTCGTGCACCCGCTGGTGCCGGAGCAGGTCAGCGGCTTCTGTTCGGGCAAGCGCCACGTGCTGGTGATCGAGGAGGGCAGCCCGAACTTCATCGAGACCGCCATCGACTCGATCCTGCGCAAATCAGACGTGCAGACGAAGATCCACGGCAAAGGCGCCCTGCCGATGGCCGGCGAGTACACCGCCGAGGTGCTGACAGAAGGCCTGCTGACCTTCATCGGCGCCGCTCGCCCGGACATCGATCTCGGTGAGCCGGCTCGTCGCTTTGCGGCCGTGCGCGAGCGGCGCGCGCGGGTGCAGGCCGCTCTGGGCGGCCCGCTGCCACTGCGCCCGCCGGGCTTCTGCACCGGCTGCCCCGAGCGGCCGGTGTTCACGGCGGTCAAGCTGGTCGAGCGCGAAATCGGCAAGGTGCATGTCTCGACCGATATCGGCTGCCATTCCTTCGCGACCTTCGCCCCGTTCAGCCTCGGCAACTCGATCCTCGGCTTCGGCATGTCGCTGGCGGCGGCGCAGGGCGTGTCCTCGTTCATGGACCGGCGCACGCTGACGGTAATGGGCGATGGCGGATTCTGGCACAACGGCCTGCTGTCGGGCGTGTCGTCGACGCTCTTCAATCGCGGCGACGGCGTGCTGATCATCCTGCAGAACGGCTACACCTCGGCCACCGGCGCCCAGTACCTGCCGTCGAGCGCGGGCAATCGACGCGACGATCAGAAGACCTCGGACATCGCCAACACCTTGCGCGCCGTGGGCGTGAAGTGGCTGCGCATCCAGCACACCTACTCCTTGCGCGACATGATCAAGGTGCTGCGCGAGGCGTTCACGGCCAAGGAGCGCGGCCTGAAGGTGATCATCGGCGACGGCGAATGTCAGCTCGCGCGCCAGCGCCGTATCCGGCCGCTGCAGGCCGCGGCGCTGTCGCGTGGCGAGCGCGTGGTGCGCACACGCTATGGCGTCGACGACGAAGTCTGCACCGGCGATCATTCCTGTATCCGTCTGTCGGGCTGCCCGTCGCTGACCATCAAGCCCAGCCCCGATCCGCTGCGCACCGACCCGGTCGCCTCGGTGATCAATTCCTGCGTCGGCTGCGGCCTGTGCGGCGAAGTCGCCGACGCCGCCGTGCTCTGCCCGAGCTTCTACAAGGCCGACATCGTGCAGAACCCCGGTTGGTGGGATCGCGTGCTGTGGAAGCTGCGCAAGACGGTGATTGGCGCCCTGCAGGGTAAGGCGCCCGCGCCGTCGATGCAGCCGGCGGAGTAGGGCGATGACCGTGAACGCACGATCCTTACCTTCCCCCGGAGGGGGAAGGTGCCCGAAGGGCGGATGGGGGATGTCGAAGACGGACTCCTGCGTTCGTCTTCGACATCCCCCATCCGTCGCGCTGCGCGCGCCACCTTCCCCCTCCGGGGGAAGGTAATGGCTACCAACCGCGTCGCCATCCTGATCGCCGCCATGGGCGGCGAGGGCGGGGGCGTGCTCGCCGACTGGATCGTGCGCGCGGCGCAGAGCGCCGGCCTCGCGGTGCAGCTCACTTCGATCCCCGGCGTGGCGCAACGCACCGGCGCCACGACCTACTACATCGAGATGGTGCCGCCCGACGGCACGCGGCGTAGCAACAGTGCGCCGGTGCTGGCGCTCAACCCGGCGCTCGGCGAGGTCGACATCATGATGGCGACCGAGCTCCTGGAGGCGGCGCGCGCCGCGGCCAACGGCTTCATGTCGCCGGAGCGCACGGTGCTGATCGGCTCGACCCATCGCGTCTTCGCCACGTCGGAGAAGATGGAGATGGGCGATGGCCGCTACGACGCGGCCAAGCTCCTGCGCGTGGTCAAGGACAATAGCCGCGAGCGCATCCTGTTCGACATGGAGCAGGCGGCGGAGGAAAGCGGCTCGGTGCTCAACGCCGTGCTGCTGGGCGCCTTGGCCGGCAGCAATCGTACGCCGATCGCGGCGTCGCATTACGAGGCGGCGATCCGCGAGGGCGGCAAGGCGGTCGACGCCAACCTCGCCGGCTTCGCCTTCGGCCAGGCCCATGCGCGCGGCGATCTCGAGGAGATGGCGCGCGAGGCCGCCAAGCGCGCCGCGCGCGATGCCGGTGCCGAGGCGCCGCTGGCGCGAGCGCGCGCGTCTTTCGCCGGTGAGGCGCTCGACGTGATCGAGGAAGGCGTGCGCCGGCTCGTGCACTACCAGTCCGTCGCCTATGCCGGCCTGTACCTCGATCGCCTCGATCGCCTGCGCAAGGCGGGCGCCGACGAGCGGCTGCTGCGCGAGAGCGCGCGCCACCTCGCGGTGCGCATGTCGTTCGAGGATGTGATCCGTGTCGCGCAGGCCAAGGTCTCGGCCGAGCGCTTCGCGCGCGTGCGTCGCGAGGTGCGCGCCAAGGAGCACGAGCCCGTCGTGCTCACCGAGCATTTCAAGCCAGGCATCGAGGAGATCGCCGCGATCCTGCCGCCGGGAATGGGCCGCGCCTTCATGCGCTGGGGCGAGCGCACAGGCCGGCTCAACAAGACCTACTGGTCGATGCGCGTGAACACGACCTCGGTGTTCGGCTTCCTGCGCCTGTGGACGCTCTCGAAGCTGCGCTGGTGGCGGCCGCGCAGCCTGCGCTTCCAGGAGGAGCAGGCGCAGATCGAGCGCTGGCTCGATGCGATCGCGCGCTCCGTCGCCCTATCGCCCGCCCTGGCGCTGGAGATCGCAGAGTGCGCGCGGCTGATCAAGGGCTATGGTGACACGCATCGCCGTGGCTCCGCCAACTACGCCGCGATCGAGCGCGCGGTGATCGAGCCGGCGCTTTCAGGTATGCTGCCCGCGGCACTGGCCGTCGACGCCGTGGCCTCCGCCCGCGTCGCCGCGCTGGCCGATCCCGAAGGCGCGTCGCTCTCGCGCACGCTCACCGAGATCGGTGCGCGCACGCCGGCGCTAGCGAAGGCTGCCGAGTGAGCGGACTGCCGCCAAGCCACGACGACTTCGACATCGTCCCCGGCGTCGACGGTCGCGGCATCTCGGTGCGTCATCGCGTGACGGTGGAGTGGGGCGATTGCGACCCCGCCGGCATCATTTTCTACCCGACCTATTTCCGCTGGTGGGACCAGGGCACGTGGCGGCTGTTTCGCGCCATCGGTCTGGACCGCCGCGTCATGCGCGACGACATGGGCGGCGTCGAGATGCCGATTCTCGAGGCCGCCGGCGCCTTCGTGGCACCGGTGACGCCGGGCGACGCCGCGCTGGTGACCTCGATCGTCGAGCGCTGGGGTAATAGTTCCTTCCGCGTCGCCCACGCGGTAGCGCGGCTCGACGGCGCACCGGTCGCCAGCGGCCACGAGACGCGGTGCTGGACGATGGCCACGCCAGGCCGGCCCGGCAAGCTCCAGCCGACACGCATTCCCGACGACATCATCGGGCGCTTTGGCGGCACGCGCGCCTAACTGCGCACCTCTGCCAACGCGTCCAAGATAGCGCGAACACGAGGGCGGCGCGGGTGTATGGTGGTCGTTCTGCCCTAGCCGACCGTCGGTCGGCCGGGCGGAACGAGGAGACAGCCGTGTCGAGTTCAACCGACCGACAACTGCGCACAGTGGTCGACGCTCTGGTGAGCGCGATCCGTGCCAAGGATGTCGACGCGCTGATGAAGCACTACGCGGCGAACGCCGTCGCCTTCGACCTGCAGCCGCCCCTGCAGCACCGCGGCGCGACCGCCATCCGCAAGCGCGCGACGGAGTGGTTCGCCTCCTACGAGGGACCGCTGGGCTACGAGATGCGCGACCTGATCATCGTCGCCGACGAGCAGGTCGCCTTCTGCCACAGCCTCAACGGCAGCAAGGGCACGCGCGTGGGCGGTGCCAAGGGCGAGATGTGGTGGCGCGAGACCAACGGCTTTCGCCGGGACAGCGGCGAATGGGCGATCACGCACGTGCACATCTCCCAGCCCTTCGATGTCGCCAGCGGCCTGGCGCGGCTCGATCTCAGGGAGTGAGCGTCAGGCCGGGAACGACACGCTGGTGGCGCCGAGACCGGGGAACCGCGCCTCGACCTTGGCGCCGGGCTGGACGAATTGCAGGCCGACCCAGGAGCCTGTGGTGACGATCTGGCCGGCGCGGATGCCGCCACGGCGCGCGACGACGTGTTTGGCCAGCCACTGCACCAGCCGCAGCGGCGAGCCGCCGGTGAGGCCACCGATCTTGTCGACCAGCGGCTTACCGTCGACCAGCAGCGTCACCGGCTGCTTGGCGTAGTCGTGTGTGCGCCAGTTGGCGAAAGCGGGCCCCACGACCAGCGCCTTGTTCATGCCGTTGTCGCTGAGCGCCCACAGCGGGTCGAGCGACTTGTAGTTCGCCAGTCGCGTGTCGACGACCTCCATCACCACATGTGCCGAGCCGATGGCGTCGAGCACGGCCGCGTCCGATGGCGCGCTGGTGATGTCGCGCGCGAAGCGGAACGCGACCTCGGCCTCGACGCCCAGCATCGCCATGCTGGCGGCGGGGAAGGACGCCGGGCCGTCGATCACGTTGCCCTTCAGCAGCGGCGCGCAGTTCGGCGTCGCCTCCGGCGTCTTTGCGCCGGTCTTCCAGCCATCGACCGGCCGGTAGCCGTTGGCGACGATGTCCTGGATGGCGTAGGCGTCGTCCTCGCTCGATGGCGCTGGGCCGGGCGGCGTGACCTGCGTGTGCGTGAAGCGCGCGCGCAGCAAGGCGACGGCGGCGGCGTGGATCTCGCTCGGCGTCATGGTGCTCTCCCTTCGTTCCATTTCAGCGCGCGAGGCGGCCGGACACCATGTCGTCGATGGTCACGACGCTCAGGATCGCGCGGTCCTTGTCGAGCACCTCGAAGACGCGGCCATCTTGCGTGTGCATGCTGAATAGGAGCAGCGATCCGGCCGGACCCGCATACTCCATGTGGAGGTCGCCGGCGGGACTGTGGGCGTAGTGTCCGGCCGGACGGATGCGGTGATGCTCGCCTGCCTCGGTGATATCGACGACGTGATGCTCGCCCTCCAGCACCAAGGTCGTGGTGTCGCCGACATGGCGGTGGAAGTGGCAATAGGCGCCGGCTTTCCAGCGGCCGAGGAAGTGGATGCGGCCCTCCGCCGGGCGGGCGCCGAGCACCGCGAGGCCGTAGTCGATCGGATAGTCGAAGCGCGGACCGCCGCGAAACCACATCCAGTTGAGATTGGCGAAGTCCGCGGCGGGTGGAATCGGCATGGGCTTCACTCCTCGCTCACGCCGCCAGCATCGGTGGGCGCTTGTCCTTCCACGGCTTGGCCTGCTCGAGCTGGGCGGCCAGGCGGAACAGCCGCGCTTCGTCGCCGAAGGGCGCGACGAACTGGATGCCGATCGGCAGCCCTGATGCGCTCCAATGCAGTGGCACGGTCATCGCCGGATTGCCCGCGGCGTTGAACAGCGAGGTGAAGGCGATCGAGCGGTTGACCGCGACGAGATAGGCGTCGGCGTCCTTGGTCGACAGCGACAGCACGCCCAAGGGCCAGGGCGGCGAGCACATGGTCGGCGTCAGCAGGATGTCGTGCTGCTGGAAGAAGCGCGCGACGACGCGGCCGACGCGGTGGATGGTGGTGATCGCGGCGGCATAGTCGGCGGCGCTGTATTTCAGCCCGAGCTCGGCCATCGACCAGGTCAGCGGCTCGGCATCGGTCGATTCCAACTTCTTGCCCAGCACCTTGGCGCGCGCGGCGAGCGAGGCGTAGACGTTGGCGGCGACCAGGATGCGCGTGGCCTCGCGGAACTGCTGCACGTCGAACTCGGGTCGCGCGATCGTCACGCTATGACCCAACGACTCGCAGAGCTTCGCGGCGTCCTCGGTGCCCTTGCGGCATTCGGGATCGACCGGCTCGCCATTCCACGGATCGATGCACAACGCGACGCGCAGCTTGCCGGGATCGCGGCCGACCTCGTCGAGGAACTTGCCGGCGTGCGCCGGTGCGAAATAGGGATCGCCGATATCGGGGCCGTGCGAGGCGTCGAGCAGGGCGGCGCTGTCGCGCACGCTGATGCTGACGCAGTGGCCGACGCTCTGGCCGCCCCAGCCCTCGCCGACATCGGGACCGCTGGGATTGCGCGCGCGGGTCGGCTTCAGCCCGAACAGGCCGCAGGCCGAGGCGGGGATGCGGATCGAGCCGCCGCCGTCGGTGGCGTGCGCCATCGGCAGGATGCGCGCGGCGACCGAGGCTGCCGCGCCGCCGGACGAGCCGCCCGAGCTGTGGCCGAGATTCCAGGGATTGCGACAGGGCCCCCACATCGCCGGCTCGGTCGAGGGCGCCAGTCCCATCTCGGGTGAAGCCGACTTGCCGAAGGTGACGAGGCCCGCTGCGTGGTAGCGCGCGACGATGGTGGCGTCGTGCGGCGCGACGAAGTCGGCGAATAGCTTGCCCGAGCCACTGGTACGCGTGCCCTTGTATGAGGCGCCAAGATCCTTGAGCAGGAACGGCGCGCCCGACAGCGGCCCGGCCGGCAGCGCTGCGCTGGCGACCTGACGCGCGAGATCGTAGAGCGGGATAGTGATGGCGTTGAGCGCGGGATTGCGCTTCTCAGCGCGGCTGATGGCCTCTTCGATCACCTCCGACGCCGTGACCTCGCGCTTGGCGATCAGCGCGCTCAGCGCCATCGCATCCAGCTTCTCGTACTCCGCGATCGCCATGGTTCGGTCTCCCTCATGATCTTTGGGCCGCGCCGCTCCAGCGGCGCTCTTGCGCATGAGCGCCGCTGGAGCGGCGCGGCCCGAACGGCGCTACTTCTTCTCGGTCAGCGCCACGCCCTCGTTCAGCAACGCGGTGATATCCGCGTCGCTGTAGCCGGCCTCCTTCAGCACCGCCTTGGTGTCGACGCCGAAGCGCTTGGGCTTGCTGCGCACGCCGGGCGGGGTGCGCGACAGCTTGATCGGGTTGCCGACGTTGCGATAGCCGTCCTTCTCCCAGATCATGTTGCGATGCCTGGTGTGCGGGTGCTCCAGCACGTCGGGAACCTCCAGCACGGCGCCCGAGGGCACGCCCGCCAGCATCAGCTCCTCGGCGAAGCGCTCGCCGTCGCGGTCCTTCGTCAGCGCCGCGAGCTCGGCCTCCATCGCCGCCTTGTTGGCCAGGCGATCCTTGTTGGTCTTGAAGCGCGGATCGTCGGCCATCTCCGGCTTGCCCAGCATCTGCGTCAGCTTGCGGAACTGCTGATCGTTGCCGGCGCCGATGACGATGTTGCGGCCCTTGGTCGGAAAGTTCGCATACGGGGCGAGATTGCCGTGGCTGTTGCCGAACAGCTTGGGCTTCATGCCGCCCATCAGATAGTTCGGCGCGTGCGGCTGATGCAGCGCCACGGCGCTGTCGTAGAGCGTGGCGTCGACGAACTGGCCCTTACCGGACTTCGAGCGCTCGAACAGCGCCATCAAGATGCCCATGCAGGCGTTCATGCCGGTCGACAGATCGACGACCGGCACGCCGATGCGCACCGGTCCGCTGTCGGGCGCGCCGTTGACCGAGACCAGCCCGGCCCAGGCCTGCACCATCGCGTCGTAGCCGGGATAGGCGCCCATCGGCCCGTCGCTGCCGAAGCCGGTGACGCGCGCGTGCACCAGGCGCGGAAACTTCTTGGACAGAACCTCTTCGTAGCCGATACCCCATTTCTCCATGGTGCCGGCCTTGAAGTTCTCGATCAGGACATCGGCGCCCTCGAGCAGCTTGAGCAGCACGTCGCGGCCCTTGGGCTTGGTGAGGTCGAGCGCGACGTTGCGCTTGTTGCGGTTGATGCCGGCGTAGTAGGCGGAGATGCCCTCGTCATCGAAGGGCGGCCCCCACAGCCGGGTCTCGTCGCCCTGCGGCGGCTCGATCTTGATCACCTCGGCGCCGTGATCGGCCAGCATCTGCGCGCAATAGGGCCCACCCAGCACGCGCGACAGATCGATCACCTTCAGCCCGGCCAATGCGCCGCCACTCATTCGTCGTTCCTCCACGATCGCGGAGGCGACCATATACCGCGCCGGCCGGCGCGTCAGGCCACGGCGGGCGCGACAGCTATGCAGCGTGCGACATGCGCGGCGCCGACGCTGACCATCGACGGCACGGCGGCCTCGCAGGCCGGGGTGGCGAGCTTGCAGCGCGGCGCGAAGGAGCAGCCGGTGGGGGCGGTGGCGAGGCTGGGCGGCGCGCCGGGAATCGCCTCCAGCCGCGTGCCGCGCATCGCGCCATGCACCGTCGAGGCGAGCAGGCCGCGCGTGTAGGGATGGCTGGGTGAGTTGATGACGTCAGCGACGCCGCCGCTCTCGACGATGCGCCCGCCATACATCACCGCGATGCGGTCGGAGACCTCGACCGCCACGCCCATGTCGTGGGTGACGAAGATCATCGCCATGCCCATCTCGCGCTGCAGCTCGCGCAGCAGCAGCAGGATCTGGATCTGCACCGTGGCGTCGAGCGCCGTTGTCGGCTCGTCGGCCAGCAGCACCTTGGGCCGGCAGGCCAGCGCCAGCGCGATCATCGCGCGCTGGCGCATGCCGCCGGACATCTCGTGCGGATAGGCGTCGAGGCGGCGCGCCGGCGAGGGGATGCGCACGCGTTCGAACATGTCGAGCGCGCGCTTGCGCGCCGTGGCGCGATCGCAGCCCTCGTGGCGGACCACCGACTCCTCGATCTGGCGACCCAGCGTGTAGACCGGGTCGAGCGCCAGCGCCGGCTCCTGGAAGATCATCGACACCGTCTTGCCGCGGTAGTCGGCGAGCGTGTCGGCGTCCATCGCCAGCACGTCCTTGCCATCGACGGCGATCGAGCCGGTGATCGCCGCACGCCGGGGCGGCAGCAGGCGCAGCATCGCCTTCAAGGTCACGCTCTTGCCCGACCCCGACTCGCCCAGGATGCCCAGGCTCTCGCCCGGCGCCAGCGCGATATCGACGCCATTGAGCGCATGCACCGTGCGCTGGCCCGAGAACTTTACGCAGAGGTCGCGGATGTCGACGAGGCTCATGGCGCACCGCCTACCTTCCCCCGCTTTGCGGGGGAAGGTGCCCGAAGGGCGGATGGGGGTGCCGATATCGCGGTCAGACGAGGAG
>CAYTFW010000009.1:0-71822 GCA_964437145.1 uncultured Rhizobiaceae bacterium | reverse complement strand
CCCCGCGCGTTGGTGGCTTGATGGGGATGACGGCATTTTCTTGCCTTCCCCCTCCGGGGGAAGGAAGAGGCCATGTAAGGCGCGTCATGGCGGTCTATACGGAAGTCTCCGACGAGGACATGGACGCCTTCCTCGCGCAGTACGACATCGGCCACGCCACCTCGCTGAAAGGCATCGCCGAGGGCGTCGAGAACTCGAACTATGTGCTCACCACCGAGCGCGGCACCTTCATGCTGACGCTCTACGAGAAGCGCGTCGATCCGAAAGACCTGCCGTTCTTCCTCGGCCTGATGGACCATCTCGCGGCGCGCGGCATCCCCTGCCCGACGCCGATCCACGGCCGCGACGGCCAGGCGCTGCGCACGCTGGCTGGCCGGCCGGCGGCGATGACCACCTTCCTCCAGGGCCTGTGGCCGCGACGCATCGAGACCACGCATTGCGGGCCGGTGGGCGAGGCGATGGCGCGCTTCCACCTCGCCGCCGACGGCTTTGCGCTCCGCCGGCCCAACGCGCTGTCTGTCGCCGGCTGGCGGCCGCTTTTCGACGGCAGCAAGTCGCGCGCGCACGAGGTCATGCCCGGCCTCACCGACGAGCTGGCCGCCGAGCTCGACCTCTTCGAGCGCGACTGGCCGCGCGACCTTCCGGCCGGCGTGATCCACGCCGATCTGTTCCAGGACAACGTCTTCTTCCTCGACGGCAAGCTCAGCGGAATCTTCGACTTCTATTTCGCCTGCAACGATCTGCTGGCCTACGACGTGGCGATCTGCCTCAACGCCTGGTGCTTCGAGCCGGACAAGAGCTTCAACGTCACCAAGGCGCGCGCGCTGCTCGCCGGCTACCAGCGCGTGCGGCCGCTGAGCGACGCCGAGCGCGCCGCGCTGCCGCTGCTGGCGCGCGGCGCGGCGCTGCGCTTCCTGCTGACGCGGCTCTACGACTGGCTGCACACACCGGCGGGTGCGATGGTCAAGCGCAAGGATCCGCTGGAATACCTCGCGCGCCTACGTTTCCACCGCGGCGTCGGCTCGGCCTCGGGGTACGGGCTGTGAGCGGCAAGGAGATCGTCGACATCTTCACCGACGGCGCCTGCAGCGGAAATCCCGGACCCGGCGGCTGGGGCGCGCTGCTGCGCAAGGGCGCGGTCGAGAAGGAGATTTCGGGTGGCGAGGCGGCGACAACCAACAACCGCATGGAGATGATGGCCGCGATCCAGGCGCTGGAAGCGTTGAAGCGCCCGACAGCGGTTCGCCTGCACACCGACAGCGGTTACCTGCGCGACGGCATCACCAAGTGGATCCACGGCTGGAAGCGCAACGGCTGGAAGACCGCCGACAAGAAGCCGGTGAAGAACGACGATCTATGGAAGCGCCTGGAGACCGCCATGGCGCCGCACCGCGTCGAGTGGCTGTGGGTCAAGGGCCACGCCGGCCACCCCGAGAACGAGCGCGTCGATGCAATGGCGCGTGCCGAGGTCAAGCGGCTGCGCGAAATCGCGAAGCTATCGGATCAGTAGGCGCTACTTGCCGAAAGTAGCCCAGGCCGCCTCGAAACGCGCGCGGTTCTCGCGCGTGTAGGCGGCGAAATCGACGCCGCTGACCCTCGACGTCAGCTCCGAGACCATGCTCCATAGGGTCTCGCGCATCAGCGAGGCGCATTTCATCGCCTCGTAACGGCTGATCAGCAAACCGTCGGGCGCACCACTGAAGTAAGCGGTGAGCAACGCGCGCTCTTGCGTGGCGTCGAAGCCGTTGTTCGACGCGAGGCCGCCGAGATCGAATAGCGGCGTGTTGAAGCCGGCGTAGTCCCAATCGATCAGCCAGAGGCGCTTGCCGTCGTCGAGCAGGTTCGAAGCCAGCAGATCGTTGTGGCCGAAGACCAGGTCGATCGGGCCGACAACCGATTCCAGCAGCGCGGCGCGATCCGCCCAGGGCGCGATCTCCCCGACATAGCGTGAGCCACCGTCGCGCAGGGTCGCCAGGTAGTCGCGCACGACGTGGAAGACGTTGAACGACAGCACCGGCCCGCGCAGGAAGCGCGGGATGTCGCGATGACAGCGACGGATCAGATCGACGATCGGCACCAGACGCGCCGGATCGTGGATGTCCTCGGGCGCCAGTGTGCGCGCCTCGATATGGTCGAGCACGGTGACGCCGGGCTGGGCATGGACCACCGCCGGAGACAGGCCTGCCGCGTGCGCCGCGCGCGAGGCGGCGAGCTCGTTGAAGCGCAGCACGCCGTGCACCGGGATGTCCTCGCCCAGGCGGACGACGAAGCGGCGGCCCGAATCCGAGACGAGGAAATTGCTGTTGGTCATGCCGCCGGCGAGCGGCGCGATGTCGACGCGCCCGCGCCAGCACGGCAAGGCGGCGATGCGGTCCGCCTCACGCAACAGGGGCGGCTCGTCGCCGGGCCGCCCCTGCTCGTCGGTCATGGTCGCAACGCTCTAGAGCGCCTTCAGCACGGCGTCGCCGCTCGACACATCGAAGGCGCCGGGCTTCTCGACGTTCAGCGTCTTCACGACGCCGTCGTCGACCACCATGGCGTAGCGCTGCGAGCGCTTGCCCATGCCGAAGCCGGAGGCGTCGAAGGTCAGCCCGAGCGCCTCGGAGAACTCGGCGTTGCCGTCGGCCAGCATGCGCACCTTGCCCTCGGCCTTCTGGTCCTTGCCCCAGGCCTCCATAACGAAGGCGTCGTTGACCGAGACGCAGACGATGTCGCTGACGCCCTTGGCCTTCAGCGCCTCGGCGTTGTTGACGAAGCTCGGCACGTGCTTGGCCGAGCAGGTCGGCGTGAAAGCGCCGGGCAGCGCGAACAGCGCCACCTTCTTGCCCTTGAACAATTCATCGGTGGTGACGGGCTTGATGCCCTCGGCGGTCTTCTCGCGCAGCGTGGCGCTGGGAATGCGGTCGCCTACCTTGATCATCGTGGTCTCTCCCTAGGGAACATCGGCCCTCGTCACCCATTCTATCGGGGCGGCGAAGGCCGATGCCACCCCGATCAGAGACCCTTGAGAACGGCCTCGGCGCTGGACACCTCGAAGGCGCCCGGCGCCTCGACGTTGAGCTGCTTGATCACGCCGCCCTCGACCACCATGGCGTAGCGCTGCGAGCGCTTGCCCATGCCGTTGCGGGAGGCGTCGAGCGTCAGCCCCATCAGCTCGGTGAACTCGCCATTGCCGTCGCCCAGCATCATCACCTTGTCGCCGGTGCCGGAGGCCTTGCCCCAGGCGCCCATGACGAAGGCGTCGTTGACGGAAATGCAGGCGATCGTGTCGATACCCTTACTCTTCAGCGCGTCGTGGTTGGCCAGAAAACCTGGCACATGCTTGGCGCTTCAAGTGGGGGTGAACGCGCCGGGAAGCGCGAAGGCCACCACTTTCTTGCCGGGTGCGAAGAGCTCGTCGGTCGAGATCGCCTTGGGCCCTTCCGGGCTCAGGTACCTCAACGTCGCGCTCGGCACCTTGTCGCCGACCTTGACCATTGATGTTGTCTCCTCACGGAACGACGGCCGCCATGACGGGCGACCACCCCCTACCTAGGGTCGCGCGCGGGATTTGTCCATCCGGGCTATTCGGGCACCAGCTTGGCGTCGTCCAGGGCGACCTTACGCCATTTGGGGATTTCGCGCCGGATCAGCGCGTCGAAGTCCTGGGGTGTCGATGGTTGCAATTGCACACCGAGCTCAAGGAAGCGCGCCACCAGCGCCGGTTCGCTGAGGATCGTGTTGATCTCCTGTGACAGGCGCGTGACGGCCGCTCGAGGCGCGTCGGCATGGGTCACCAGTCCGAACCAGATTTCCATCTCATAGCCCGGCAGTCCGGATTCGGCGATGGTCGGAATGTCTGATGTGCCGGCGAAGCGCTTCAGGCCCGAGGAGCCCAGCGCCTTGACGCGGCCGGCTCGGGCGTGGCCGATCGACGTCGTGCCGGCGTCGAAGATGATCTGCACGCGGCCGGCCAACAGGTCGGTGAGCGCCGGCGCGCTGCCCTTGTACGGCACGTGCAGCATGTCGATGCCGGCCATCGCCTTGAACAGCTCGCCCGCGAGATGCAGCGAGCTGCCTGGCCCGATCGAGGCGAAGCCGAGCTTGCCGGGATTGGCCTTGCCGTAGGCGATCAGCTCGCCGGCGTTCTTCGCCGGAACGTCGTTGTTGACGATCAGGAACAGCGGCCCGGTGAAGCCCAGCGACACCGGCGCAAAGCTCTTCAGCGGATCGTAGGGCAGCGTCTTCTGCGTCGAGGGATTGATCGCCAGGCTGCTGACGCTGCCGAGATACAGCGTATGGCCGTCGGCCGGCGCGGCGAGCGCGGCCTGGGCGCCGAGGATCTGGCTGGCGCCTGGCTTGTTGTCGATCAGGACCTGCTGGCCGAGACGCGCGGTGAGCCGCTCGCCCAGCACGCGCGCGAAGGTGTCGCCGACGCCGCCCGGCGGATAGGGCACGACCAGCCGCAGCGGCTTGCTGGGGAAATCCTGCGCGCGCGCCGAGGTCGCGACACTGGCGGCGAGCGCGCTCGTCAGCGCGAAGCGGCGGCTCAGCATCGCCCTACTCCGCCGCCTGCCGACCGGGCGATTCGATCAACCCCCGCGGATGGCCGAAGCGCTCGACCATCACCTCCTCGAGCCCCTTGCCGCCCGACGCCACCCAGCCGCCGCCGCGCACGCGATAGGCGGCGGGCTTGCCCGTGGCCTCCGGCTCGCGGCCCTCGCGCAGCGCCTTGGCGCCCTGCAGCATGACCTGGCGGAATCGCACGACGCCGATATCGGTCGGCCCGAGCAATTCGCGCTGGCGGTCGGCGATGAAGCCCTGGCTGTCCTGGATGCAGGCGTCCTGCTCGGACACGCCCTTGATGCCGGTATAGGTCTTGGTCTTCTGCTCCTGCCGGTCGATCAGATACTCGTTGGCGCGATGGCGCAGCGGCACGAACTTCTCATCGACCTCGGCATGGATCGAGTGGCCGGTCTTGTAACCCTCGATCTCCGCGTCGGTAAGCGGCCGGTCGGGATGCCAGGTGTAGGTGTAGATCCAGCAATGCGTGTCGCTGATCGGCACCCAGCATTGCCCGTGATAGACCTCGCCCGGGAACGAGCTCGGCACCATGGCGTGGTTGGGCAGCAGGAACTGCGCGATGCGCCAGTAAAGGTCGCTGTCATCTGTCTTGCGCGAGGCGCCGATGGTCATGCCGACGTCGTGCGGCAGGATGGTGAATCGGGGCATGCGATCGGCGCGCACCCAGCGGATGCGGTCGTTGGCCACCGACTGCGTGGCGATCGCCGCGCCGCGCATCAGCGTCTTGGCTTCCGCTTCGTCGGTGGTGATGACGTTGTGCAGGAAGGAGAAATGCGCGGTGTCGAGCGCGCCTTCGACCGCCTGCGCCCAGTTGCATTCCTGCAGCTTCTTCGAGACGTAGGCGTGGCTATCGGGCACGGCCGTGAACTCGAGATCGGGCGGCGCCGGCTTGCGCTCGGCCGGCCCCATATACGCCCATAGCAATCCGCCGCGCTCGAGCGTCGGATAGGCGAGGATCTTGGCCCGCGCGCGCAGCGCCTCGGTCTCGACCATGATCGGCATGTCGACGCAGTTGCCCTCGACGTCGAACTTGAAGCCGTGGAAGACGCAGCGGATGCCGCATTCCTCGTTGCGGCCCCAGTAGAGATCGGCGCCGCGATGCGAGCACTTGCCCTCGATCAGCCCGACGCGGCCCTCGCTGTCGCGAAAGGCCAGCAGCTTCTCGCCCAGGATCTCGACGCGCACCGGCGGGCCATCACGCTCCGGCAGCTCGCGCGCCAGGGCGAAGGGAATCCAGTAACGCCTGAAATAGTCGCCCATCGCCGTGCCCGGCCCGGTGAGCGTCAGGATGTCGTTGTCCTCGCGACTGAGCATGGCCATCGCCTCCCTGATCGGAGGCGATCTTGTCTACTTGCGGCCGGCCTTGTCGAGGGCGCCCATCACCAGGTCGATGGTCAACAATTCGGGCAGCGGAACGCCGTCGGGCGCGCCGGGGCCGTAGACGATGTTGAACGGGATGCCGAAACGCTCGTTGGCCTTCAGGTAGGCCGCGATCGAAGGCGACGGCCGCGTCCAGTCGGCGCGCAGCGCCAGCACGCCATCCCGATCCAGCCGCGCCGAGACATTGGCGGTGTCGAGTACCAGCTTCTTGTTGACCTGGCAGGTGACGCACCAATCGGCGGTGACGTCGACGATCACCACCTTGCCGGCGGCCAACCGCTCCTTGATCTGCGCCTGGATATCGCGCGACGGATCGAGCGGCTGCCAGCGGCCCGAGGCTACCGCCGCCACAGCGGGCGCGGGTCCCTGCACGACCAGCGGCGCCGCGATCGCCAGGGCCGCGGCCATCACGGCCACCGGCACGGCGATGCCGCCGATCTTCGCGCGCAGGCCGATCGCAAGCGCCATCACGCCCAGGATCGCGCCCACCGCCAGGACGGCCTGCCAGCCCGCCGCGCCGGCCAGCACGGTGAACAGCCAGGCCGCCGTCGCGAACAGCGCCAGCGCCATCACGCGCTTGACCCACAACATCCACGCGCCCGGCCGGGGCAGGCGGCTCGCCAACTTGGGGAACGCGGCCACCAGCAGGAATGGCGCGGCCAGCCCAAGGCCCAGGGCGGTGAAAATCGCCAGGGTCTCGCTCGCGCCGCGCGACAGGGCGAAAGTCAGCGCCGTGCCGACGAAGGGCGCGGAGCACGGCGTCGCCAGCAGGGCGGCGAAGGCGCCCGAGGCGAAATGGCCGGCGAGCTCGGAGCGCGCCGCGCGTTGCTCGCCCGCCACCGCCGCGCCGGCGAGCCATGACGGCAACGCGATCTCGAACAAGCCAGCGAGGTTGAGCGCGAAAAGCAGCACCACGGCGATGATGAAGGCGAGGAACACCGGCTGCTGAAACTGGATGCCCCAGCCCACCGTGGCGCCGGCGCTCTTGAGCGCGATGGCGCCGCCAGCCAGCACCAGGAACGAGGCGACGATGCCGGCCGACGAGGCAAGGAAGCCGGCGCGCACGCGCGAGGAGGCCTGACCGCCATAGCCCACCGCGCCGATCACCTTCAGCGACAGCACCGGCAGCACGCAGGGCATGACGTTGAGGATCAGGCCGCCGAGCAGCGCCACCAGCAGCATCGCCACGAGTTCGCCGAATCCGGATGCCTGAGTCGGCGGCGCGCCCACGACAGGCGTCGCCTCGATCTCGACCGCGAGCGGCTCGTCGAGCACGGTGAACGTGACCTTCTGGCCCGCGAGCTTCGCCGCCGTGAGCTTGTCGCCAGCCAGCGTGAAGGTGAAGAGCGCGCGCTTGCCGCCATCCTCGAGCGTGACTCGCGGCGGCTCGGAGACGGCGATGGCGGCGTGCTCGGCGACGATGTCGGGCTTGCGGAAGGCGCTGTCGCCGCGCGCGCCGACGCTGATCTCGATCACCGTCTCGCCCGGCTTGCCGTCCTTCTTGGGCACGTCGCGCAGGCTGGCGCGTTCGATGGTCACGCCTGTCGTCGCGGGCTGGCGCGCGAGGAAGACGCCGATCATCGCCGCCTCCGGCGACGGCGCGCCGGCGCCCGCTGGCAGATCCAGCTTCAGGTTGGCGGTGTAGGGAATGCAGACGTCATCGCAGGTCAGGTAGTCGACCGAGGCGCGCAGCGACACCGCGTCGCCGGCCTTCAAGAGCGTGGCGCTGAGCGGCAGCACGACCTCGCCCTTGTAGCCCATGGTGGTGAGCCCGGAGACGTCGAAGCGGTACGGCGCGGGCCACAGCATTGTGGCGCCGGCGAGGTTGGTCGAGCCCTTCCAGTCGATGGTGGGCGGGAAGCCGGCGTCGCCGGGCGAGCGCCAGTAGATCTTCCAGCCCGGCTTCATGCGGAAATGCAGGCCCAGCGTGATGGTGCGCGAATCGCCCACCGCGTCGACCGCCGAGACCAGCCGCAATTCGGTCTGCTCGGTCTTCGCCCAGTCCGAGCCGGCGGCCTGGGCGGGGACGGGGAGGCCCAAGGCCGAAAGCAGCAGGATGAGGGCGAGGATCGCGATCTTCGCTTCTCCCCAGGCGGGTGGGGACAAGGTGGATTTCACGGCGATAGCCATGGCTATGTCTTGGCGAAGGCGCATTGTCTTCCGATATAATACACGAGCGGTCGGGGCCAACCGACCAGTGTCCGGATACGCGTTTCAGGCGCTCGCGGGCAGTCACAAGCGCGTGTCGCGCCGTCCGGTCGCACGGTTCCGCATGCGACCGCGATGCGATGGCGGGAGCATAGCGCCATGTCGACCCAGACGACCCCCTCGGGCCCCTCCGGCTCCGGCTACATCACCGGTTACCTGCTGGTGGCCACGCCGGCCATGCCCGACGAGCGTTTCCGGCGCACCGTGATCTATATGTGCCGGCACGACGCCGACGGCGCGCTGGGTCTCGTCGTCAACCGCACGGTCGAGGACATGACCGAGGCCGACCTCTACAAGCAGCTCGACATCTCCCCGGCGCCCGGCGCCGAGGCCCGTCCGGTGATCCTGGGCGGTCCGGTCGAGATGCAGCGCGGCTTCGTACTGCATACCGGCGACTACAAGCGCGAGGAGACCTTGAGCCTGGCCGACGGCCAGATGGGCATCACCGGCTCGCTCGACATCATGCGCGACATGTCGGCCGGCACCGGCCCGAAGCAGGCGCTGCTGACCCTGGGCCATAGCGGCTGGGGGCCGGGCCAGCTCGACCGCGAGCTGGTCGACAACGCCTGGCTGGTCGTGCCGACCGATCTCGACCTGGTGTTCGGCGGCGATCTCCAGAACAAGTGGGGCCGCGCGCTGGCCAAGGTCGATGACCGCCTGGGCACCGATCCCGGGCTGATGTCGCACCTTTCAGGGCGCGCCTGATAAGGGCCGTTTCGGTCCTAAATTCAAGGTCTTGTGTGAATTTTCTGTAACCGTCCACAAAATCAGTGATTCATTGCAGGGGCGATGTTAGGGTTCCTTCGTAACGAAGGAGGCCCGGATTCCCCTCAGGGTCCTTGCGTGGGTACAGGCAGCGAGCAACGAGCGGCCGCCAAGTCGGGCCGGATCGGAGATCGGCCTCACCCCGGTTTCAGACCCGCCTTCGTTCTTCCCCGTCCGTTCGATCGCCAACGCCTCCGCTCGCGGGGGCGTTTTTGCGTTCGGGCGGGCTTTCGTCTCCCTGTCGCTCCCGGAGTAGACCATGGCCAAGCGTGCCACCCGTCGTGCCCGCACCGAGACCGTCGAAACCGCCCGCATCCACACGCTGGTGTTCGACGCCGACCGACAGGGGGCGGCCAACGACTCCAGCCGCGACCAAAGCTATCTGCGAAAAGTCCGCCCACGCAGCGACAACCAACGCCTGCTGATGGAGGCGATCGGCAAGCAGGCGCTGACCCTGGCGCTCGGGCCGGCCGGCACCGGCAAGACCTATCTGGCGATCACCGCGGCGGTCGAGGCGCTGGAGACGGGCCGCATCGCGCGCATCGTGCTGTCGCGCCCCGCCGTCGAGGCCGGCGAGAACCTCGGCTACCTGCCCGGCAACATGCGCGAGAAGCTCGATCCCTACCTGCGTCCGCTCTATGACGCGCTCAACGACCGCATGGGCGCCAAGCGCCTGCGCACCGCGCTCGACGACGGCACGATCGAGATCGCGCCGGTGGCGTTCATGCGCGGCAGGACGCTCAACAACGCCTTCGTGCTGATCGACGAGGCGCAGAACTGCACCTATGGCCAGCTCAAGATGCTGCTCACACGACTGGGCTGGCACTCGACCATGGTGCTGACCGGCGATCCCGACCAGACAGACCTCTTGCCCGAGCTCTCCGGCCTCAACGACATCGCCCGCAGACTCGAAGCGGTCGACGACGTCGCCGTCGTGCGCCTGACCCAGGCCGACGTCGTGCGCCATCCACTGGTCGGCAGGATGTTGGGCGTGTTGTAGCGCCCGCTCCTCCGTCGTCCTGAGCGACGTCGAAGGACCTTCTCTCGACCGAACCGTTGGGTTTGTTGAGACAAGGCCCTTCGACTACGCTTCGCTCCGCTCAGGGCGACGGCAACACAGATGAAAACCATCCACGGCCACTGGAACGACGATCCGTCGGCGGTCACGCTGATCGACGCGCATCATCATCTCTGGGACCTCACGCGCGGCCGCCTGCCGTGGCTGCGCGGTCCGGTCGAGCCGCATTTCTTCCTCGGCGACTACAGCCCGCTGAAGCGCGACTACCTGCCGGACGACTACCGGCGCGACGCGGCGCAGCACAACGTGCTGATGACCGTGCATTGCGAGGCCGAGTGGGATCGCGACGACCAGGTCGGTGAGACGCAGTGGCTGATCGACATCGCCCGGCGCAACGATGGCCTGCCCGGCGCCATCGTCGCGCATGCATGGTTCCACACGCCCAACGCCGAGGAGATCATCGCCCGGCAGGCGAGTTTCCCGATGGTGCGCGGCATCCGCTCCAAGCCGGTGACGTCGCTGACACCAGATACGAGGCCCGATCGCATCGAGGGCACGATGCAAGACCCGGCCTGGCTGAAGGGCTTCGCGTTGCTGGAGAAATATGGCCTGTCGTGGGATCTGCGCGTGCCGATGTGGCACCTCGTCGAGGCGGCCGAGGTCGCTCGGCAATTCCCCAGGACGCCGATCATCCTCAACCACACCGGCTTCCCGTGGGATCGCAGCGAAGACGGTCTCGCGACCTGGCGCAAGGCGATGGAGACGATCGCGCGCTGCCCCAACGTACATCTCAAGGTCTCGGAATTCGGCCTGCGCGATCAGCCCTGGGACTACGCGTCGAACCGCCGCATCGTGCGCGACGCCATCGCCATCTTCGGCATCGAGCGCTGTGTCTTCGCCACCAACTTCCCGGTCGCCGGCCTGCGCGTCGACTATGATACGCTGGTGCGCGCCGTGCGGCGGATGATCAGCGATTTTTCCGCCGAGGATCAGGCGCGTTTCTTCTGGAAGAACGCGGCGGCGTTCTATCGGCTCACGCTGTAGTCAGGCCGCGCGCAACGCCTTCAGCACCGCGTTGGGCGCACGATCGATCACCAGCAGATAGGCGCGTGTTGGCCCTTCGGGCTGGCGTTTGCCCTGCTCCCAGTGCCGCAACGTGTTGACACTGAAACCGAAGCGATCGGCGAAGGCTTCCTGGGTCAGGCCCAGCCTTGATCGGATCGCCCGCACATCGACACGATTGGGCACATGGACACGATAGCGCCGCGTATCGGCCTCGCCCTTGGTATAGGCCACCGCCTCTTGGAGGCCGCGACGAATGCTGGCTGCGACCTTGCTCATCGGCCTCTTCCTTCGTGGTTCCGTACGAGTTGCGCCACAAGGCGCTTGAAGTCGTTCCGATCCGCCTGCGAGAGATCGGCCCGCCGGTTCTTGGCGAACGCCGTGAGCGCGAAAAGCGGCATCGACTCGTTATGAAAGAAGTAAATCACCCGCGCGCCGGCGCTCGGATTATGCGCCAGATAGTCGATCAACGCCGCTCGCTCTTCGACGCCCAGCAATTCGCGAGTCGCTGCGAGGAACTCGGGCGTCTCGACAACCGTCACAGGCTTGGCGCGGCGCATGGGGATAGGTAGTCCATTGGACTAGTTTATGCAAGTCTGCCGTGGTATCGACTTGAGATGCTCCTCTATCGGCTGTCACTCGCCGGATAGGAGCGATAGGATCGATCATCCAGGTGACGTGACCAGGGGGAGATACCGTGACCCAGCTTGTGATTTCGCGCCGAACGTTTGTCCTCGGCGGCATCGGCCTGGTCGTCGCCGGCCGCGGCGCGCACGCCGCCGACACTGTCTCCGGCCGCTTTGTCGGCAACGGCAAGGAGGCGAAGCTCGCTTTCGTCAGCGCCTGGCCGCGCGAAAAGTCCGACGACAAGGAGGCGATCATCATCGTGCTGACCGAGAAGGATCACGCCGCCTCCAAGCGGCCGTGGCTCGATGCCGGCTTCGGCCAGTTCGGCGCCGCGCTCCGCTTCTCGCTCACGCGGCCGGACGCGAAGCTGATCACCACCCAGGTCGGCCATCCCGGTCTCAAGCGGTCAGGGGTCTCGGTGTCGGGCACCGGTATCAAGGCAGAGGGCGTGACCATCACGGCCAACCGGGTCGAGGGCCGCTTCTTCACACCGAAGCCGGAAACGTTCTTCGAGGACGTCTTCGAGATCGACATGAAGGTCGCCGTCGACATCCGCCCGCGTCCGGCGTGAAACGCCTGCTGATCGTCGCGCACGCGCCGTCGCCCAACACCGAGTCGTTGCGCGAGGCCTGCGCGCGCGGCGCACGGCATCCCGACATCGGCGGCATCGAGGTCGTGGTCAAGGCGCCGCTGGCGTCGGGGCCCGAGGACGTGCTGGCGGCGCAGGCGGTGATCCTCGGCACCACCGAGAACCTCGGCTACATGAGCGGCGCGCTGAAGGATTTCTTCGACCGCAGCTACTACGCCTGCATCGAGAAGACCGACGCGCTGCCCTTCGCCTGCTACATCCGCGCCGGCCAGGACGGCACCGGCACGCGCCGCGCCATCGAGAGCATCACCACGGGGCTGCGCTGGAAGGCCGTGCAGGAACCCCTGGTGTTGCGCGGCGCCTGGCAGGAGAGCTTCATCGCGCAGGTCGAGGAGCTGGGCATGGCGATGGCCGCCGGGCTCGAGGCCGGCGTCTTCTGACGCGCGGCGCTCATGCGCCTGCCAGCTGAACCCACTGGAGGCCGGTGCGCCGCGCCAGCACCCGGGCCGGCGCCGTGCCCGGGCGGAACACCACCGACTCGGCTTCCGCGATCGGCAGCTCAGGATAGCCGTGCAACTTGGCCAGCCCGCCAAGGTTGTTGCCATGGGCGACAAAGACATCGTTGACGCCACGCGGCGGGGCAGCCGCCAGCGCGTCGCGCAGCCGCACCAGCCTGGCGCGCTCGGGATCGCCCGACTCGTCGCCATCGGTTTCCAGCCACGGCACGACCTCGACGCGGCCGAAGGCCAGCCGCGCGGTGTCGACACAGCGGCAATAGGGGCTGGAGCGCACCGCGCCGACCGGAATGGCGAGGGCGCGGAAGGCGGCGCCGATGCGGCTGGCCAATTGCCGGCCGGCGTCGGTGAGGTTGCGCTGGCGCTCACAGCTCGAGAGGTCGTCGTCGGGCTGGCCCTGCCGTAGCGTCAGGCTATGGCGGAAGTAAATGTTGAAGCCGCCGGCGCGCAAGGTCGCGGCGAGGTCCGTCCGGTCGGCGCCGGCGCCGACGCCCAACGGCAGGAGTACCGCGATTCCCGAGCCGATCAGCACGCTGCGCCGTGATGGCATGGTCGCTCTCCGATCGAGTGGCGGCGGCATGCTGCACCGATCCGCACGCCGATGCGCTTCACATTGCGATCAAGCGCTCCTCACGATCGCGCCAGTGTTGCCGGCAGACGGCGAAGCACACGGCGGAAAGGTTCCGGATCGTCGAGCCCGCGCGCCAGCACCAGCGCGCCCTCGATCGACAGCACAGTCTCCTCGGCCCACAGCCGTGCCGGCGTCGCGCTCATCCCGGCGTCGCGCGCCACCGACGCCAAGGCCTCGATCCAGGCGCCGAAGGCGTCCTTGAGTGGTTTGCGGAACAGGCGTCGAGCGTCACCCACCAGCATGTTGCCCAGCAGGCAGGCGGCGCGACCGCCGTCGTAGAGCTCGTCGAGCGCCTTGACCATGCGCGCCAGACGCCGCGCCGGCGCGCCCGGCGCGGCGAGCGGCGCCAGCACGTGCGCGGCCATCCAGCGCTCGACCTCCTCGAGCACGGCGCGCGCCATATCCTCCTTACCGCCCGGGAAGTAGTGATAGAGGCTCGACTTCCCGAGCCCGCTGGCCTTCGACAGCTGCGCCAGCGAGGCGCCGTCGAAGCCGTGGCCGCGGAACACTTCCAGCAGGCGGCGCACCACCTCTTCGCGCGGCATAAGCGGAGCCGGCATCGCCTTGTCCGTCACTGTTGGACCAACCGGTCCAATAAACGGCGGCCCGTCCGACTGTCAACATCACGCCGACCCCACGACGACGTGAAGCGTATCGAGTTGCGACGACCGCGGCGATCAGTATTGTACCGATCGTTCGGTCTATTTCGGCCGAGGCTTCGAGGAGGGATCCACATGACCGTTCCGACTTTCGCCCGCCGCGCCGTTCTCGCCGGACTGGCCGTGGCGTTGCCGCTGGCGGCGGCGCACGCCATCGACCGCACCGGCGGCACGCACAACAGCCTATACGCCGGGCTGGGCGCCAAGGGCTACGACGTCGTCGCCTACCAGACGGTCGGCAAGCCGACCCTGGGCAAGGCCGAGCACGAGGATCTGTGGAGCGGCGTCACCTGGCGCTTCGCCAACGCCCAGCACCTGGCGATGTTCAAGGCCGAGCGCGAGAAGTACGCGCCGCAGTTCGGCGGCTTCTGCTCCTGGGGCGTGGCCCAGGGCAAGCTGTTCGACGTCGATCCGGTCAATGGCTGGAAGGTGGTCGACGGCAAGCTCTACATGAACTTCAACGCCGACATCCAGCGCACCTGGGAAGCCGACATTCCCGGCATGATCGCCAGGGCCAAGGCCAACTGGCCGAAGCTCAACCAATAGCGATACGGCCGCGGCCTGCCGTCAGGCCCGTTCTTCCGGCAGGCCGCTCGCGCGCCAGTTCTCGGGGCCGGCGTCGAAGCCGCCCACGACGTTGACCACGTCGCTGTAGCCGGCGCCCTGCAGCGCCGCCTGCGCCTGCCCCGAGCGAACGCCCGATCTGCAGATCAGCGCGATCGGCCTGGTCGTGTCACCGCCCGTCAGTGCCATCGTCGCGGCGATGAACGCCGTGGCGTCGCCGGTCCAGTCGATCCACGCCGCGCCGGCCGGCGCTCCCACTTGCGCGCGCTCGGGCGCGTGGCGCACATCGATCAGCAGCGTGCCGCTGGATTGGCGACGATGCGCCTCCACGGGCGTGATCGTGGCCGCGACGGGCGCGGCGCCCATGCCGAGTATCGCCTTCATCTTCTGCAGCATGAATTCCTACCGATGCTGTCGTCTGTAATGGTCGGCCAGCATGTCGCGGCCGAAATCGGCGGCGAGATCGCGCCACACCGAGTGGACATGGTTGGCGTTGTTCTGGGTGTTGTCGAGCTCGATCAGGGTCACCGGGCCGTGCAGACGGAAATAGTAGGGCTGGCCCTCGCCGGTCGGTCCCGCCCAGGCGAAGCGCAGCTGATCGACGCCGCCATCGCGCAGCCGGCGCGTCTGCAGTTGCGCGAGGTCGGGCGACAGCGCCTCGAGGAATCCCGTGGCGATGCGCATCGCGCTGTCGCGATCCGTGGCGCTCATGCGCGCCAGCGCCACGCCGCGCGGCGCGCCGATCTCCTGCTCGCGGCCCGGGCCGGCGACGATGTCGCCGAAGGCGCGCTCGGCGATCGTCGCCTCGCGGCGCAACGCATCGGGCAGCGCGCGGATCAAGCCGCGGCCGGCATCCTCGACCGCGCCCATCAGGCGGAAGCCGTCCGCCGCGCGCGCCGGATTGGCGCCCCAGAAGGCCGGCGTCACGGCGACGCGATCTGGCCCGAGCACGGTGAAGTGCAGCGACAGGTGATGGCCTTCGATGCGCCAGCCCCAAGGCACCGTGCCCGGCGCGCCCCAGATCGCCACGGCGTAGTTGTCGGGATCGCGCCACGTGCCTTCACGCTCGCGCAGGATCGCCTCGAGTCGCCGCGTGCCCTCGATGCGCCTCACGCCGGTGTCGCCCAGGCCGGCGTGCAGCAGCGCCATCGCCGCCGCGCTCACGCTGGTACTCATGATGCCGAACGGCAGGCCGGCGCGGCGGCGCGGAATGTAGTGCCAATCCTCGCGCTGGGCGTCGAAGGGTAGCGCCAGAACGCGGCGCTGGCGCTCGTCGGTCGCGGCGATCAGCGCCTGCGCGGCGCGGGTCATGCGCTCGACGATCTGCGCGCGGCTGTCGCGCGGCGACAGCCCCACCACCAGCCCCGCGGCCGTGGCGCCGATCAGCGCGCGGCGCGTCGGGTGGTGATGGCCGTGGTGATGATGGTGGTGATCGTGGTCCGCATCGTCGTGATGGTGATGCGGGCCGACGATCCCGTCATGCGGCATAGTGTTGCCGCGCTACGCCGTGGGCTTGTACTTGATGGTGCAGCCGTAGGCGCTGGTCGACGGCGTGGTGATCGGCTTGCCGGCGGCCAGCTCCTTGAGCGCGTCGCGCACATAGGGCTTGGCCTTGGGCACGTCGTCGACGCTGGTCGAGCGGATGCTGTCGATGCCGCCCATGTAGACCAGCGTGCCCTTGGCATCGATGATGAACATGTGCGGCGTCACGCGCGCGTCGTAGGCACGGCCGATGACGCCGTCGGGGTCGAGGATCACGGCGCTGGGCGCGGCGTCGCGGCTCTTGGTCAGCTCGTTGGCCTTGGCGGCGCTGACAAAGCCCTGCGAGCCCGGCTCCGAGGAGATGACGGTGAGCCACACGCCGCCGGCCTTCACCACGTCCTTCTGGATCGCCTGCATGTTGGCCGAGCGGTAGTGCTTGGCGACATAGGGGCACTCGTGATTGGTCCATTCCAGCACCACGGTCTTGCCCCGATAGTCGGCGAGCGCGTGCTTCTTGCCGTTGGTGTCGCCGCCGGTGAAAGCCGGCGCTGGCTGGGCGATGACCGGCTTGGCCGACAAGGCGGACGGCACGAGCAACGCGCCACCGGCGAGGACTAAAGAGGCGCGGCGAGTGAGAACAGGTGTGGACGTCATGCGAAGCTCCTGTTGCGGAATGAGCAGGCAACGCGTGCGGACACGACGCTAGCTTCGGCCCGCGTCGCGGGCCAGCACTTCAAAACGCCGTGTCTTTCGCCCGCCATCGGCGGCGATCTCGATCTCCAGCAGGCCGGAAAGCTCCGGCGGTGTGCGGCCGCGCGCGTCGAGCGGCGTGAGATCCAAGGCCAGGGATCCGCCCTCGACGCGGAAACTCTGCTTGGCCGAATGATCGACGATATCGCTCGGGTAAGGAAAGAAATAGGCCGCCAGGGGCGCGCCGCCAAGCTTGGCGGCGTCGATGGTCAGCCGCAGCCTGTCGCCGGCGCGCGTCAGGGTCGCCCCGACCGAAGGCGGCGGCACGGGCTTCAGCGCCACCGTCGCGGCGCTCGGCGGCGAACTCGCCGCCACATCGAGCGCGAACTTGCCGCCCTGCGGCACGCAGACCTTTTCGCAGACCAGCCAGGTCGCCTCGGCCTCGACGCGCGTGGCGCCCGCCGGCAGGGTCGCATGGGCGACGAACATCACCTCGTTGTGGTGGCCGTAGCTGACGATGCCGCCGATATCGATGCGCTCCGGCGCCGGCCAGCCGACAAACGCGACGGCGCCGCCGCCGGGTGACGACAGCTTCAAGGTCGGTGGCTCGCCCGAATCGCCGGGATTGCGCCAGTAGGTGTGCCAACCCGGCTTCACCGCCATGCGCAGCCCCAAGGACACGCCGCCGGCCTCTACTGGACCCAGCACTACCAGCTGGGCACGGACATGCGGCGTCACGACCGGCGGCGACGCCGTTTCGGCGATCGCGCCGCCCGCCGAGAACCCGCAAAGGACGCCCAGCGCGGCACCCGCGAGAATGTGTCTGCCCTTCATCCCGACCATCATCGCGGAAGCCGGCTCCCGGTGCCTCTCAAGGATGCGTGACCTCATGTCAGATCACGGTCATACACAGCCTATCGACAGCGTCCCATCGATGGGCATTTCTTCGATCGATTGCGAATAGTCCATTTCAGGGATGAGCAATGAAGTAATAATTGTCTTTGCAAATCAATATATTAAAACAAATCTCCCGAGCCATGTTGATCTTGCTCCGACAGTCCGAGTGATGACAGTGTTCGTCGCGTCGCAATTGGGTCGTCAAAACAACCAACAGGCTTTTCCACAGATCTGGCGGCGCCCGCCTTCACGCCGGAGCGGTAGTTTACCGGGGCCGCATCGCCAATATACCCATCAGGCACCCCGGTTTCGTTCGCCCCCATGCCCGACCCGCTCGCCGCATTTCCGCCACAGACCGGCCCCGACGATCCGTCGGCGGTCGCGACACCGGCCGACGTGGTCGTCGAGGTCGCCTCGGAAGACCCGGTCGAGACCGAGCTCGAGACGGCCGCGCCGCCCGAGGGCTCGCTGGCGGCCGGCACGGCGATCATCGCCGGCTATGTGAAGACCCTGCAGCGCAAGCCCGGCGTCTACCGCATGGTCGATCGCAAGGGCGAGGTGCTCTATGTCGGCAAGGCGCGCTCGCTGAAGAGCCGCGTCGCCAGCTACACTCAGCCGACGCGGCTCTCGACGCGCCTGATGCGCATGGTGTCCTCGACGGCGACGATGGAGTTCGTCGTCACCGGCAGCGAGGCCGAGGCGCTGCTGCTCGAGAACAACCTGATCAAGCGCTTCCGGCCGCGCTTCAACGTGCTGCTGCGCGACGACAAGTCGTTCCCCTACATCGTCATCCGCCGCGATCACGCCTGGCCGCAGCTCGCCAAGCATAGGGGCGCGCGCAACCAGCACGACGAGTATTTCGGCCCCTTCGCCTCGGCCGGCGCGGTGACGCACACGCTCTACACGCTGCAGCGCGCTTTCCCGCTGCGCTCCTGCTCGGACTCGATCTTCTCCTCCCGCACGCGGCCCTGCCTGCAGCATCAGATCAAGCGCTGCGTCGCGCCCTGCGTCGGGCGTGTGACGCCGGAGGAGTACGAGACCTTGGTCGGCGAGGTTCGCGACTTCCTGTCGGGCCGTACGCGCCAAGTGCAGGAGACCCTGTCGCGGCGCATGGAAGAGGCCGCGACGGCGCTCGACTTCGAGAAGGCCGCGGTGTTCCGCGACCGCATCCGCGCGCTGACCGCGATCCAGGCGCACCAGACCATCGAGATGACGGGCATCGACGAGGCCGATGCCTTCGCCGCCTACGAGCAGGAAGGCCAGATCGGCGTGCAGGTGTTCTTCGTGCGCGCCAGCCAGAACCTCGGCAACCGCGCCTACTTCCCGACGCATGGCCGCGAGCTTTCGGTGCCTGAGGTGCTGGAGAGCTTCATCGGTCAGTTCTACGACGGCCGCCCGCCGCCCGCTGAGATCCTGGTCAGCCACGAACTGCCCGAGGCCGAGCTGCTCGCTGGCGCGCTGTCGATGGCCGCGGGCGAGCGCAAGGTCGAGATCATTTGCCCCAAGCGTGGTACGCGCCGCGAGCTGATGGACCACGCGCTGACCAACGCGCGCGAGGCGCTGGGCCGCCGCCTGGCCGAGGGCAGCTCGCAGCGCAAGCTGCTCGACGGCGTGGCGCGAATCTTCGGGCTCGAGGCGCCGCCGGCGCGCATCGAGGTCTACGACAACAGCCACATCCAGGGCAGCGACGCGATCGGCGCCATGATCGTCGCCGGACCGGAGGGCTTCACCAAGAACGCCTATCGCAAGTTCAACATCCGCACGGCGCTGGCGCCGTCGCAACAGGACGCCGCCAACGAGGCCGGCGGACCGACTGATGGCGCGATCAGCGCCGGCGACGATTACGGCATGATGCGCGAGGTGCTGACACGGCGCTTCCAGCGCGCGCTGAAGGAAGACCCCGATCGCGAGGGCGGCAATTGGCCCGACCTGGTGATCATCGACGGTGGCGCCGGCCAGCTCACCCAGGCGCAGGCGGTATTCGCCGAGCTGGGTGTCACAGATGTGTCACTGGTGTCGATCGCCAAGGGGCCGGATCGTGACGCCGGGCGCGAGCGCTTCTTCCAGCCCGACAAGCCGCCGTTCTCGTTGCAGCCGCGCGACCCGGTGCTGTATTTCCTGCAGCGCCTGCGCGACGAGGCGCATCGCTTCGCCATCGGCACGCATCGCGCGCGGCGTTCGGCTGGCCTGACGAAGTCGGCGCTCGACGAGATCGCCGGCATCGGCGCGGCGCGCAAGCGCGCGTTGCTCCATCATTTCGGCTCGGCGCGCGCCGTGGCCGCGGCGTCGCTGGGCGATCTCGAAGCCGCCCCGGGCGTTTCCAAGACGATCGCCAAGAAAGTCCATGATCATTTCAGGAGCGGCGGATAGAGTCGCCTTCGGTACGTACCATGCCGTTCAACCTGCCCAACGTTCTGACGCTGTCGCGCATCGCCGCGATCCCGGTGGTCATCGCCTGCTTCTGGCTCGACAGCTGGATGGGCCACGATGGCGCGCGCTGGGCGGCCGCCATCCTCTTCGCGGCGGCCAGCATCACCGACTATTTCGATGGCTGGCTGGCGCGGCGCTGGCGGCAGATCTCCAAGCTCGGCCGCTTCCTCGATCCGATCGCCGACAAGCTGCTGGTCGCCGCCGTGCTGATGATGCTGTGCGGCTTCGGCACCCTGCGCGGCGTGCACATCCTGGCGGCGCTGATCATCCTCTGCCGCGAGGTGCTGGTCTCCGGCCTGCGCGAGTTCCTCGCCGAGCTGCGCATCGGCATGCCCGTGAGCAAGCTGGCGAAATGGAAGACCGCCATCCAGATGGTGGCGCTGACCGTGCTGCTGGTCGGCGATGCCGGCCCATCCTGGACGATGACCGCCGGTCTGGTGCTGCTGTGGGCGGCCGCCGGCCTGACCTTGATCACCGGCTACGACTATCTGCGCTCGGCGCTCGCCCACATGACCGAGACCGAGCCACCGCCGCCGCGCGAGGCCAAACCCAAGGTCGGCAGCGTGAGCGTGCCATGAAAGTGAAATACTTCGCCTGGCTGCGGCAGAAGGTCGGCACATCCGAGGAGGACGTCACGCCGCCGCCGGAGATCGCCACCGTGCAGGACCTGGTGACCTGGCTCTCGGCGCGCAGCGCGCGGCACGCCGACGCGTTCTCCGAAGCCAAGATCTTCGGCGCGGCGATCGACAAGAAGGTCGCGACCTTCGCCACGCCGATCGCCGGCGCCAGCGAGGTCGCGTTCTTCCCGCCGTTCACGGGTGGCTAGCCGTGACATGCTGTGGCAATCCCCTTCTGTCGTCCCGAGCGCAGCGAGGGATCCAGGCAAGTTCCTGGGTCCCTCGCTGCGCTCGGGACGACAGTCTCACTTTCGTGGCCCCGTCATGAGCGTGCGTGTCCAGCGCGAGGACTTCGACGTCGGTGCCGAGCTCGCGGCGCTGGCGGCCGGTAACAAGCGCGTCGGCGCCATCACCAGCTTCGTCGGCCTGGTGCGCGACCTGCACGTGCGCGAGGGCTATCACCGCGAGGCCGTGAGCGCGATGACGCTCGAGCACTACCCCGGCATGACCGAGACGGCGCTCGAGGAGATCGAGGCCGAGGCCAACAGGCGCTGGCCGCTCGAAGCCACGCTGATCATCCACCGCTACGGCCGCCTCGAGCCCGGCGATCGCATCGTGCTGGTCGCCGTCGCCTCGCCGCACCGCGAGGCCGCCTTCGAGGCCTGCCACTTCCTGATCGACTGGCTCAAGACCAAGGCGCCGTTCTGGAAGGTCGAGGACACGCCCAAGGGCGAGCAATGGGTCGGTGCCCACGAAGGCGACGACCAGGCGGCGCGGAAGTGGGAGCGCTGACGCGCTCAGGGGTGATAGACCCGCACCGCCTTCAAGAGATCGCCGTCCCATTCGAGGATTTCGACCACGCGATGCGGCGTGGGATCGATGCCTGACGTGCGCAGGTACTCCATCGCCGATAGCGACTCGCTCTCAACGACGTTGAGGAATTCGAAGCGCAGCCAGTGCACGCGCTTGAAGGCCTTGGTGGCGTAGGCGCGGACCTCGTCGCGGCCGCCGAGCGCGGTGCGGCCGCCCAGCTCGGGCATCGCGGCGGCGACCTTGGCGCTGTCATGCGTGCCGTCTTGGGCGTAGAGCGCGGCGACGCGTTCGGCGTCGCCGCTGTGCCACGCTTCACGCCACGCCAGAACGCGCGCGGGGATCATGCCGCGCGCTCCGTGGGCTCGTCGACGAGGTGGTCGTTCTCGCCGAAGCCCTCGGCGTTTTCGCGCAACACCAGGGCGGCGAAGTCGTCGATCAGCGTCTTGGCCAGCTTGCCGACCTGGTAGTGGCGGCCCTCGATCTCGCGCACCGGCGTGATCTCCGATGCCGATCCGGTGAGGAACACATCGCTGGCGCGCGCAAGGTCTTCCGGCCGCACCTCGCGCTCCTCGACCTCCAGCCCGCGCGCGCGGCAGAGCCCGATCACGGCGCGGCGCGTGATGCCGTCGAGGAAGTTGTCCGGCCGGGGCGTGACGATCCGGCCGTCGATCGACAGGAAGACATTGGCGCCGGTCGCCTCGGCCACCCTGCCCTTCCAATCCAGCATCAGCGCGTCGTCGAAGCCGGCGGCGATGGCGCGGTCTTTCTCCAGGGTGCAGATCACGTACAGGCCGCCGCACTTGCTCTCGCCCGGTGCACTCTCCGGCGCTGGCCGGCGGAACTGGGCCATGCGCAAGCGCACGCCACGCATCTTGGCCTCGCCGCTGAAATAGTTCGGCCACGCCCAGGGCGCGATGGCGAGATGCGTCGCCGTGCCGATCCCCGAGACGCCCAGCGCCTCCGAGCCGCGCCAGGCGATCGGCCGGACATAGCCTTCGCTGAGCCCATTGGCCGCGACCACCGCGCGCGTCGCCGCGTCGATCTGCCGGCGCGTCCAGGGGATCACCAGGTCGACCATCCGCGCCGAGCGCAGCAGGCGCGCGCTGTGCGCCGCCAGCCGGAAGACCCGGCCGCCATAGATGCGCTCGCCCTCGAAGACCGAGGAGCCGTAGTGCAGCGCGTGGGTCAGCGCGTGGGCGCGCGCCTCGCGCCACGGCACGAGCTGGCCGTCCAGCCAGATCCAACCGTCGCGGTCGTCCATCGTTTCGATCATGACAATTCTCCCTCCAGAATTGTCCCGGTCGTTCCATTGGGAATCGCTCTGGGGCAACTTTCCACCATAATGTCAGTAATACAGACTATGTCAATAGAACTGACTCATATCCATCCTGACAGCAATCATGACAAATCCCGTTCCGAACCTTTCCCGCATCGGTCCTATCGCCTAGGATCGCCACAATCCCGCTCAACAATCAGATCAAGCATGTCCGACGCCCGCGCCGCGCCCATTTCCATCCCGCCCTTCGTACGCGACGACGACCTGCGCCAGAGCATCGAGCTCTTGTTCTTCGCCTACCGCGATTTCACCGGCGAGGCCGACCAGATGCTGGTGGCGGTGGGCTTCGGCCGCGCCCATCACCGCGCGATCTATTTCATCGGCCGCAACCCCGGCATCACCGTCGGCGGCCTGCTGCGCATCCTGAAGATCACCAAGCAATCGCTCTCGCGCGTGCTGCGCGAGCTGATCGACGGCGGCTACGTCTCGCAGGACACCGGGCGTAACGACCGCCGCCAGCGCCTGCTGGCGCTGACCACCAAGGGCGAGGAACTCGAGCGCGAGCTGACCAGCCGCCAGCGGGCGCGCTTCGCGCGCGCCTTCGGCGAGGCCGGCGCCGACGCCGTGGCCGGTTTCCGCCGTGTCATGCTGGGCATGCTCGACCGCGAGCAGCGGCCGGAGATCGAGCGGCACATCGGCGTGCGCCGCTAAACGCGATGGACGAGCCCCACATCCTGGTCGTCGACGACGACCAGCGCTTGCGCGAGCTGCTGCGCGGCTACCTGTCGCGCAACGGCTTTCGCGTGACGCTGGCCGGCGACGCCGCCGAGGCGCGCCAGAGCATGACGGCGATGCAGTTCGACCTGATGGTGCTCGACGTGATGATGCCGGGCGAGAGCGGCGTCGAGTTCGCCACCGCGCTGCGCGCCAAGGATCGCGCCATGCCGATCCTGATGCTGACGGCGATGAACGAGCCGCGCGACCGCGTCGCCGGCCTGGAGAGCGGCGCCGACGACTACCTCGCCAAGCCGTTCGAGCCGCGCGAGCTGGTGCTGCGGCTTCAGGCCCTGCTGCGGCGCGCCGAGCAGCGGCGCACGCCGCCGCCGGTCGAGACCGTGACACTGGGCGGCATGCGCTTCGACCTCGGCCGCGGCGAGCTGCTGCGCGAGAACGGCGAGCGTATCCGGCTGACCGAGGCGGAGGTCGTGCTGCTGCGCGCGCTCGCCGCCCGCGACGGCGATCCGGTCGACCGCGAGGCGCTGGCGCGCGAGCTGGGGGGCGACGTCAACGCGCGCACGATCGACGTGCATGTCACCCGGCTTCGGCGCAAGATCGAGCCCGACCCCCGCTTCCCGCGCTACCTGCTGACGGCGCGCGGCGCGGGCTACCGGCTGGTGGGCGAATGAAGCAGGTGCGGCCACGTGCGGGTTCGGCTCTGCCATTCCTCCCTCTCCCCGCTTGCGGGGAGAGGGTCGGGGTGAGGGGCTGTGACTTATCTGGTCGCGATCTCAGCCGTCGCACGAGCCCCTCACCCTCCCATCGCGCTGCGCGCGATGGGTCCCTCCCTCTCCCCGCATGCGGGGAGAGGGTTGAGGCTGACTCATGAGCATCGGCGACCTCGGTCGCGCCGGTGTCATGCGGCCGCTCGCGACCTTGCGCAACGCGCTCTTGCGCGCGCTGCACTATCTGCGCGACCTGCGCCCGCGCCAGGCCGTCGGCACCTTGGTGCCGCGCACCCTGTTCGGCCGCGCCACGCTCGCCATCATGATGCCGGCGCTGGTGCTGCAGATCTTCGTCACCTGGTTGTTCTACGACATCCTCTGGGACAACGTGACCAGGCGCATGGCGCGCTCGCTGGTCGGCGACATCAACCTGGTGATCGCCGCGCACGAGCGCTTCGGCCCCGACGACGCGCGCTTCCAGTGGCTGCTCGAGCGCGCCGAGATCGACTTCCGCGGCCCGATGACCTTCACCAAAGGCGAGAAGATCGCGCCGTGGCCCGGGCCGCCGGTGCTCAGCATCATGCAGCGCGAGCTCGCCGGCATGCTCGATCTCTACCTGCAGCGGCCCTACGCCATCGACGCCGAGTCGCAGGAGAAGAAGGTGATCATCGCCGTGCAGCTGCCCGACGGCACGCTGCGCATGGTGGCGCCGCTTTCGCGCTTGTGGACGCGCACCTCCTGGCTGTTCGTGGTGCTGATCGCCGGCATGAGCCTGATCCTGTTCGGGCTGGCCATCCTCTTCGTGCGCCGCGAGCTCAGGCCGGTCAGAAAGATCGGCATGATCGCCGACGCGCTGGGCAAGGGCCGCGACGTGCCGGATTTCCGGCCCGAGGGTTCGATCGAGGCGCGCCAGACCGCCAGCGCCTTCCTCACCATGCGCGAGCGCCTGGGTCGCCAGATCCAGCAACGCACCGAGATGCTGGCCGGCGTCAGCCACGATCTGCGCACGCCGCTCACACGCATGAAGCTCAGCCTCGCCATGCTCGACGAAGGGCCGGAGAAGCGCGAGCTGGAGGCCGACGTCGCCGACATGGAGCGCATGGTCGAAGGCTACCTCGCCTTCGCCCGCGGCGAGGGTGACGAGCAGCCGGTCGACACCGACCTGTCGCATCTCATCACCGACGTCGTCGAGGGCGCGCGCCGCGACGGCGCCAGTGTCGCGACGCGCATCGAGGGCGAGCCGCACGCCATCGTGCGGCCGCTGGCGATGAAGCGCGCCATCGGCAACCTGGTGTCCAACGCCCAGCGCTATGGCAAGCGGGTCGAGGTGACCTTCGCGCGCCGCAAGGCGGCGGTCGAGGTGATCGTCGACGACGACGGGCCGGGCATCCCGGCGGCGCGGCGCGAGGAGATGTTCCGCCCCTTCCATCGGCTCGACCGCTCGCGCAACCCGCGCACCGGTGGCGTCGGCCTGGGCCTGACCATCGCGCGCGACGTGGCGCGCAGCCATGGCGGCGACGTCCATCTCGAGGACTCGCCGCTGGGCGGTCTGCGCGCGCGGATCAGGGTGCCGGTGTAGCCGGGCGACCCGGTCAGCCGATCGTGACGCCGTGCGCGGCGCAGGCCGCACCGACATCGGCCGGACCGAAACCGCCACGCGCCGTCAGGCGGTCCAGATCCCGGAACATGGGCGCCAACTTCGACACGGACGAGCCCAGCACCAACAGACGGGTGACGCCGGCGGTCTCATTGCGAAAGCCGTGGCGCACGCCGGCCGGCAGATGGACGAACGAGCCGGTCGCGGCGACACGGGTGCCGTCATCGGTGTCGAGCGTCAGCTCGCCTTCGACGACGAAGAAGGCTTCGTCATCGCCGTCATGGACATGCGGCGGCACGGCATAGCCCGCCGGCAGCGGGTGGTCGGCGACGAAGAGCGGGCCGGCGGTCCCGGCGCTCATCACCAGCATGGGGGCGCCCAGCACGTTGAGTGATTGGCCGGCTTGCGGCCCGACGATGGCGATCTTCGGATGGGACATGCGGAACCTCCTTCACATGGATTGATATGGTTTGAGATGGGTAATCGCGGCCGTTCCGGATGGGTAGCCGGCCGGATATGGACAAATTGTTCGGAGAATGCGAACAATCGTGGCCATGGATCTGCTCGACGGCATGAAGGTCTTCGTGCGCGTGGTCGACGAGGCGAGCTTCACGCGCGCCGCCCAGGCGCTGCGCCTGTCGCGCTCCTCGGCCAGCGAGAAGGTGCGCGAGCTCGAGGAGTCGCTGGGCGTGCGCCTGCTGCAGCGCACGACGCGGCGCGTGGGCGTCACCGAGGCGGGGCGCGCGTTCTATGCCCGCAGCCGCCGCGCCATCGAGGAGGCCGACGCGGCGCGGCGCGAGGCGCAGGCGCTCAGCCGCGATCCCCGGGGGCGGCTGCGCGTCGGCGCGCCCGAGATGTTCGCGCGCCTGTTCCTGGTGCCGGCGCTGGCGGCCTTCCTGCGGCGCTATCCCTCGGTATCGGTTGAACTGATCGAGTCGGCGCGCGCCGCCAACCTCGTCGAGGAGGAACTCGACGTGTCGATCCGCATCGCCGGCACGCTGGAGCCCGGCCTTGTCGCGCGGCGCATCGGCTCATCGCGCGTCGTGATCTGCGCCTCGCCGGGCTATCTGCGCGATCGCGGCGCGCCGCTGTCGCCCGATGAGGTCCAGGCGCATGCCTGCCTCGGGTTCACGCCGCTCGCATGGGGTCGTCTGTGGACGTTCGCGCGCGACGGCCAGACGCGGCGCGTCGACATCACGCCGCGCGTGATGTGCACGGGCTCGGAGTCCTTGCTCGCCTGCGCGCACGCCGGACTTGGCCTCGCGCCGTTGCCGCATTGGGCGGTCGGCGACGACATCGCCCAGGGCACGCTCGTGCCCGTGCTGACCGACTGGTCGACGCAGGAGGGCGGCGTCTACGCGATCTACCCCTCGAACCGCCAGGTGCCGGCGAAGGTCCGCGCCTTTGTCGCCCACATCGCGCGCGAGCTGAAGGCGCGCGGCCTTTAGAACAGCTTGCCGCCGTTGGGCACCGGCTTGTCGGGCACGATCAGCACCACGCCGCCGGTCTCGTCGGGAAAGCCCAAGGTCAGCACCTGCGACATGAACTTGCCGATCTGGCGCGGCGGGAAGTTCAGCACGGCCGCGACCTGGCGGCCGACCAACGCCTCGGGCGTGTAGTGCGTGGTGAGCTGGGCCGAGGATTTGCGCGTGCCGATCGCGGGGCCGAAATCGATCACCAGCTGGATGGCCGGCTTGCGCGCGCCCTCGAAGGGCCGCGCCTCGACGATGGTGCCGACGCGGATGTCGACCTTCTCGAAATCGGAAAACGTGATGGTCTCGCTCATGGCGCCGACCATAGCGCAAAATAGAAAAGGGCCGCTCCCTGGGGAGCGGCCCTGCGTCGAACCGGCAAGCGGGAGGAGGTGCCGCCAGCCCGACGAACTCCGAGCGCCTAGGCGCTTAGTTCTTCTTGGCGAGCAGCGCCTTGACCTCTTCGATCACCTCGGCGACGCGGGCGTTGACGGCCTCGAGCGTCTGCGCGTTGCTCTTGGCGATCATCTCCGACAGCTCACGCAGGTTGGCGATCGCCGTCTCGTAGGTCTTCTTGGCGACGTCGGCCTGCTTGGCGGCCTTCTCCTCGAAGGAGGCGGCGGCCATGATCTCGCTGGCGGCCTTGCTGAAGTCCTCGGTCATCGCCTTGACCATCTCGGCCTGGCGCTCGGCCAGCGACTTGAACGCCTCGAAGGCGGCCGTGTTGGCGGTGGTCATGACGGCGATGTTCTTGCGCTGCGCCTCGGCGAGCGCCTCGACGTTGAAGGCGACCGGGAACTTGAAGTCGGCGGCGGTCGGCATCTTGAACTCGCCCCACACCTTGGTGAAGTCGACGTCGGCGAAGGGGAACTTGAAGGTCGGGGTCATCGGTTTCTCCATCTCGGGGGCCGCCAGTGTTGTCGGGCTCTGGGCGGCGTCGGTAACGGCGGGCTTGGCGGCGCTGGCGCCCCTGGCGGAAGCTTTGCGAGCGGCCATCGGGGGTCTCCTGTGCCTGACCTCGAAAGCGCTACCGGGAGACGCCGCTAAAGAGGTCTGGTTGATTGCTGTTGCAATTTTGTGCGCTGCAACACGACGATCATCTATGCCTGTTGGTGCGCTGCGTCAAGGTGGATTTGTGCGATGCACAATATCCATGCCGCGACCGCCATAATCAGGGAGGGGTCGGCTCGGCCTCGGCCGACGATGGCTCCGGACTCTGCCGACGCCGCCGCGAAGATATCCTTTTGGCAATCTTATCAAATCGTTGCGCCCAGCCCTCCAGGGCCTTCAGGCGTGAATCCAGAGCCACCATGGTCTTGCCGAGGTCGGCGCTGTCGTCGCGCAACCACGTCCTGAGGACAACGGCGTGCAGGGCAGCCAACGATTTCTGCCGCAGCGCACCAACCAGCCCCTCGGCCGTCAGCCCGCTGGCCTCCAGCACCACGGCCATCGAGCGCATCAGGGCCGGCCGCAGCGCCAGGGCCGCCAGCGGATCGCGCGCCAGGCCCTCGGCCAGCGCGGCGACGGCCTCGCGATGCGGCCGCAGCAGGTCGTAGCGGCGCATGATGGTGTCGAATAGGCGGTCGCGCACAGTCTCGTCGGGATCCTGCGCCTCCTCGACGCCATCGAGCACCTGGCGGTCGATATCGGCCAGGAAGGCGCCGATGATCGCCGCCTTGGTCGGGAACTGGGCGTAGAGGTGGGCGAACGGCACCGCCGCCTCGGTCGCGATGGCGCGCAAGGTGACGTCGCGCCATCCGCGTTTGGCGATCAGCTGGAGGGCGGCGGCGATGATGGCGGTACGCTGGTCGGACATGGGTAGACCCTAAGTTCGTCGTCCGCTTCCCGCCAGCGCGATCGCATGTCGCTGGGGGCGCGCCACTCCTGTGGCGCGGCGGTCGCTCGACAAGACGCGCCGCTGGAGCGGCGCGCCCCGACCAAGTGGTGACGCGCCTATCGTCGCGCGCCGGCGTCCTCGAGCAGGCGCACGATCGCCGCCTGGCCGCGCTGCCGCGCGTGCGCCAGCGGCGTGACGCCCTGGCCATCGGCGATGTCGAATCGCGCGCCGGCCTTGAGCAGCAGCCGCACGATCTCGCTATGCGCGGCACCGCCATCGCCGAGGATGATCGCTTCGAGCAGCGCGGTCCAACCCAGCCGGTTGACGTGGTCGATATCGATCGTCGTCGCCAGCAGCACGCGCACGACCTCGACATGGCCGTAATGCGCGGCGGGAATCAGCGCCGTGCCACCGTAGCGGTTGACGCTCTTGAGGTCCGCGCCGGCGGCCAGGGTCATGCGCAGGATCTCGACGCGGCCGCGCGCGCCGGCGAGCAGATAGGGGCTGTCCTGAATCGAGTCCTTGGCGTTGACGTCCGATCCCGCGGCGATCAGCGCGCGGGCGACCTCGATATGGTTGCCCTGGGTCGCCGCCAACAGCGCCGTGCGGCCCGACGCGTCGCGTGCCTTGACGTCGGCGCCGACGCTGAGCAGGCGGTTCACCGTCGCCAGGTCACCGCTCGCCGCCGCGGCGATCAGCTCGGCGGCCGGCTGGGCGATGGCGGATGCGGGAGCCAGGGTCATCGACAGCATCCCGCACAGGACACGACGGCGCAGCATAGCTAGCGCGGGAGCTGCGGCGGCCCGGCGTCGGTCAGATCCTCGCCGTGGATCATGCGGCCGATGCCGGCGGCGTAGGCGGCCCTCTCGCAGAGCGGGCATGGGCGCGACGATGAGTACAAGACCGCGCCCCAGGTCGAGCCGCCGCCGGCGCGACGCCGCGCATCGGCGATCGCCTCGCGCTCGGCATGCGCCGAGACATCGCCGCGCGAGATCACCGCGCTGGGCGCCTGGCCGATGATGCGCCCGTCGAGCACGACGACCGCGCCATAGCCCTGGTCGCCGGCGGCGATGGCGCGGCGGCGCATCTCGAAAGCGCGCGCCATGAAGCCCTGCGCGTCCGCCGGCACCGGCTGATCGATCGCGTCACGCGCCGTCGCCGGACGCGCGGCGAGGAGAATGGCGCCGGCCATGGCTGAGCGACGCCGGATCATCCCGCCAGCTCCCGGCTGCGCCGCGTGGCGGCGTCGATGGCGCGATCGAACAGCGGCTGCATGGCGTCGCCGGCCATCAAGACCTTCAGCGCCTCGGCCGTGGTGCCGCCCGGGCTGGTGACGTTGATGCGCAGCTGCGCGGCGCTGTCGGCCGAGCGCGCCAGCAGCTCGCCCGAGCCCGAGACGGTGCCACGCGCCAGTTTGGTCGCCAGCTCGGCCGGCAGCCCGGCCTTCACGCCGGCCGCCGCCATCACCTCGGCGAGCAGGAAGATATAGGCCGGGCCACTGCCCGACACCGCCGTCACCGCGTCCATCAGGCCCTCGTCGTCGACCCAGTCGACGCTGCCGACGGCGGACAGCAGGTCCTGGCAGCGCGCGCGCTCGGTCGAGCCCACGCCGGGTCCGGCGACGCACACCGTCACGCCGCGCCGCACCGCCGCCGGCGTGTTGGGCATGGCGCGCACCAGCTTGGCGCGCTCGCCGAGATGCTGGCGGAAATAGGTCAGCGTCTTGCCGGCGGCGATCGACAGGAAGGTGGCCCCGGCATCGGCGAAGCGGCGCAGGCCGGGCAACGCGACATCCATCGTCTGCGGCTTGACCGCGAGCACCACGAGGTCGGGTGCGAAGGACGCCGGCAGCTTGTCGATCGAGCCGACGATCGCGGCGCCGGCGATCTTCGGCTGGATCGCCTCGACCGGCTCGATCACCGCCAGGTCGGCGGGCTTCAGGCCGCGTTCCAGCCAGCCCTCGAGCATCGCGCCACCCATCTTGCCGCATCCCACCAGCAGCAGCCTGCCGCCCGCCATGGTTCCCTCCGATTCATTGGTGGCGCCGACCATACACCGCCAACCTGCACCCGTCCTACCGTCGGCCTTCCCTTCCCCCTCCAGGGAAGAATGGGCGACAGCTTCCGATCCCCCTTCCAACCCCCTTCCAACGCCTTCCACCCCCCCGGTGCCTCACTTTCAACACCCCACCTCCCGCCAACGGGAGGTGGGGGGTTGGAAGGGAGGTCAAGACGCTTCGCTGGGGCTACGCGCTTGACCTGACCGTGACCGGGGGAACGGGATCGACGCAATGCGGGCTGCAAAGCCAGCCGAGTCGCCCGTCGAATTGATCGCGGTCGCACATCATCGTGGCCAGCGAGCTTGGCTCGGCACCGGGGTTGGGCTGTCGGCGCACCGTCCTTCTGTGAGGACGGCCTGGGCATGGTCTTCAACGCCCATACCATCGACGCCCACGACGAACGGCGGCGACGGCTTATCCTGAGGCTTTACGGACCGTGATCCGGCAGCATCGGCCCCGCAACGGCGCCACTGGGCGATGCGGTCCCCGGCTCGCCTGCCGTGCGCTCTCTCGGATCAGGGCCACGGCGGCGGTGTACTGGGCCGGTATGTCCACGGCGTAGCCGTGGTGATGGAGCGGCGTCAGTCTAGGTATAATTCTATATTTCTGTAAAGAGAAATTTATATCACAACAGGGGCAGATGCGGTAACCCTACTCCCCGGGCATCAGCAAGATGACGCGTGGTGCGCTTCTTGCGTATTTTTCCATCTGATCATAGTGGGCTGCGCCCGCTGGGAGCAGAGTTGGACAGATGAGCATCCACGTCGCGCTGCACCACCGCACGACCTACCGCTACGACCGCACGATTTCAGTCGGTCCGCAGGTCGTCCGGTTGCGGCCGGCGCCGCATTGCCGCACGCCGATCCTGTCCTACTCGCTGAAGATCGAGCCGGCCGACCACTTCATCAACTGGCAGCAGGATCCGCAGGGCAATTGGCTGGCGCGGCTGGTGTTCCCGGAAAAGACCGACCGCTTCGAGGTCAGCGTCGACCTCGTCGCCGACATGGCGGTGGTCAATCCGTTCGACTTCTTCCTCGAGCCCGAGGCCGAGCACTACCCGTTCGCCTATGACGCCGAGCTGTCGGAGGACCTCGCGCCCTTCCGCAAGACCACGCCACCCGGCCCACTGCTGGCGGAATGGCTGGCCAAGGTCGATCGCGGCGGCAAGCCGCGCACGGTCGATTTTCTGGTGCGGTTGAATCAACGGCTGCAAAGCGACATCGGCTACGTCATCCGCATGGAGCCGGGCGTGCAGACCTTCGAGCAGACGCTCGGCCTGGCCAAGGGCTCGTGCCGCGACAGCGGCTGGCTGCTGGTCAACATCCTCCGTCATCTCGGCTTCGCCGCGCGCTTCGTATCAGGCTACCTGATCCAGCTGATGCCCGACGAGAAGCCGCTCGACGGGCCGGAAGGCCCGACGCACGACTTCACCGACCTGCACGCCTGGTGTGAGGTCTACCTGCCGGGCGCCGGCTGGATCGGCTTCGATCCGACCTCCGGCCTGATGGCCGGCGAGGGTCACATTCCGCTGGCCTGCACGCCCGAGCCGCAAAGCGCCGCGCCGATCGAGGGCCTGGTCGAAAAGGCCGAGGTCGATTTCGCCTTCGACATGGCGGTGGCGCGCGTGCGCGAGACGCCGCGCACCACCAAACCCTACGCCGACGAGACCTGGCGACAGATCGTGGCGCTGGGCGAGACGATCGATGGCCGCCTGAAGCGCGGCGACGTGCGCCTGTCGATGGGCGGTGAGCCGACCTTCGTGTCGATCGACGACATGGATGGCGAGGAGTGGAACACCGCAGCGCTCGGTCCCGACAAACGGCGCCTTGCCGGCCGCCTGTTCCGCCGTCTGGCGTCGCGCTTCGCCAAGGGGCCGCTGCTGCATTACGGCCAGGGCAAATGGTATCCCGGCGAGCAATTGCCGCGCTGGGCGTTGGGCTGCCACTGGCGGCGCGACGGCGAGCCGATCTGGCGCGAGCCGCGCCTGATCGCGCACGAGGAGAAGCCGATCGGCGCCACCGAGGAACTCGCCGGCCGCTTCGGCCGCGCCTTCGCCGAGCGGCTGCAGCTCGATCCCGGCTATCTGCTGCCGGCCTTCGAGGACACCTGGTACTATTTGTGGCGCGAGCGCCGGCTGCCGGTGAATGTCGATCCCGCCGATTCGCGACTCGACGACGAATTGGAGCGCGCGCGGCTGGCGCGCATCTTCGAGCAAGGACTCGAAAGCGTGATCGGCCATGTGCTGCCGATCCAGCGCGTCTACGGCAACGGCCAGCGCTGGCGCAGCGGGCCGTGGTTCGTGCGGCCGGAGAAGATGTACCTGGTGCCCGGCGACTCGCCGATCGGCTTCCGCCTGCCGCTCGACTCGCTGCCATGGACAGCGCCGGGCGAGCGCGCGCAGTTCTACGACGCCGATCCGACTGTGCCACGCGAGCCGCTGCCGCCGCTCGACGCCATGCGTCGCGCCGCGACGGTGACGATGCAGAGCGTCTTCGATCGGTCGCGACACGAATACGCCGCGGGCAACGGTCACGGCAATGGCCAAGGTAACGGCCAAGGCAACGGCAAGTCTCGACGTAATCCCGCCGCGCTCGATGCGATGCCCGGCAAAGGCGCGTCGGCGCATTGGCTGGTGCGCACCGCGATCGCCTTCGAGCCGCGCGACGGTCACCTCTTCGTCTTCATGCCGCCGGCCGAAACCGCCGAGGACTATCTCGACCTGATCGCCGCGGTCGAGGACACGGCCGAGGAGCTCGACACGCCGGTCTTCGTCGAGGGCTACGCGCCGCCGAGCGATCCGCGCCTGAACCATTTCTCGGTGACGCCCGATCCCGGCGTGATCGAGGTCAACATCCATCCCTCGCTGGGCTGGCGCGAGCTGGTCGACAAGACCGAGATCATCTACGAGGAAGCGCGCGCCACGCGGCTGGGCGCGCAGAAGTTCATGCTCGACGGCCGCCACACCGGCACCGGCGGCGGCAACCACATCGTCGTCGGCGGCGCTACGCCGGCCGAGTCTCCGCTGCTGCGCCGGCCCGACCTGCTCAAGAGCCTGATCGGCTACTGGCACAATCATCCGTCGCTCAGCTACCTGTTCTCCGGCCTGTTCATCGGCCCGACCAGCCAGCACCCGCGCGTCGACGAGGCGCGCAACGACCAGCTCTTCGAGCTGGAGATCGCCTTCAAGCAGATCGTCGCCGGCCGCGAGGCGCCGCCCTGGCTGGTCGATCGGCTGTTCCGCAATATCCTGGTCGACAGCACCGGCAACACGCATCGCTCCGAGTTCTGCATCGACAAGCTCTACTCGCCCGACGGCGCCGGCGGCCGGCGCGGTCTCTTGGAGCTGCGCGCCTTCGAGATGCCGCCGCACCAGCGCATGAGCATGGCGCAGCAATTGCTACTGCGCGGCCTTCTGGCGCATTTCTGGGACAAGCCCTATGAGCGACCGCTGACGCGCTGGGGCACGCGGCTGCACGACGATTTCATGCTGCCGCACTTCGTCTGGCAGGACTTCACCGACGTCGTCGACGATCTGAAGCGCGACGGCCTCGGCGTGTCGCCGGACTGGTTCCTGCCGCACTTCGAGTTCCGCTTCCCCGAGATCGGCGCCATCGCGCAGCGTGGCATCGAGATGGAGCTGCGCCACGCGCTCGAGCCCTGGCACGTGCTGGGCGAGGAAGCCGGCGCCGGCGGCACGGCGCGCTATGTCGATAGCTCGCTCGAGCGCCTGCAGGTCAAGGCGCAGGGCTTGAACGACGCGCGCCACGCGATCGTCTGCAACGGCTACGCCGTGCCGATGCGTGCCACCGGCGTGCCCGGCGAATTCGTCGCCGGCGTGCGCTTCCGCGCCTGGCAGCCGCCCAACGCGCTGCATCCGACCATCGGCGTGCACACGCCGCTGGTCTTCGACATCCACGATTCATGGAGCGGCCGCTCGATCGGCGGCTGCACCTATCACGTCTCGCATCCCGGCGGGCGCAATTACGACCGCTTCCCGGTCAACGCCAACGAGGCCGAGGCGCGCCGCCGCGCGCGCTACGCGCCGATGGGCCACAGCCAGGGCGACATGAAGCCGCCCCGGCGCCTCGACAACCCCGACCACCCGCTGACGCTCGACCTGCGGCGGGCGTGATGCGGCGGGCATCACCTACGGTGCTCTTCCCTTCTCCCCGCGAAGGCGGGAAGAAGGTGCCCGAAGGGCGGATGAGGGGCTTCGCTGAGTCTCAGCAACAACGATGTTTGTCGTTGCACGAGGAAGCCCCTCATCCGCCTCGCTGGCGCTCGGCACCTTCTCCCCGCCTTCGCGGGGAGAAGGAAAAACCGTCGAGGTCACCTGCGATCGCCCTGCCCTTCGAGGCGCGGTGGACCCTCGGCGGGCTCTGTGTCAGACTCTAAGCCCCTCTGAAAGAAAGCCAAACCCGAAGCGATGGAATCGCTGCGCCAATCGGGTCAAACGGCCGCGCCGGCTCCCTACGACGAGCTGGTCACCGGCCGCCATCAGATCCGCTACCACTGGCAGGGCCTGCTCGGCACCATGCGTGCGATGCCCGAGGAGGCGCTGCGCGACCGCGTCGAGCGCGCCCGGCGCCAGCTCGCCGAAGGCGGCGGCACGCGCGCCGTGGCGCCCGACGGCTCGGCCACCGAATGGCTCTTCGAGCCGCTGCCGCTGATCATCACGCCGCCGGAATGGGAGAGCCTGTCGGCCGGGCTGATCCAGCGCGCCCGCCTGCTCGACGCGATCCTGGCCGACATCTACGGCCCGCAGCGCCTGCTCGCCGAGCACCGGCTACCGCCCGTGCTGCTGCATGCCGACCCGCGCTTCATGCGGCCGTGCCGGCGCCTGGACGGCAGCGGCCCCAAGCACCGGCTGGTGAACTACGCCGCCGACGTCGTGCGCGGGCCCGACGGATCGTGGTCGGTGCTGGCCGACCACACCGGCGCGCCGACCGGCGCCGGCTATGCGCTCTTCCTGCGCCGCGCCATGGCGCGCGCCCTACCCGAGGCCTTCCGTTCCATCCCGGTGCGCGAGATCGCGCCGTTCTTCGATCACTGGCAGGCGGCGTTGCGCGATTGCGCGCCGGCGGGCGTCGGCAATCCGCGTGTCGCGCTGCTGACGTCGGGCGCCTTCGCCCACACCTATTTCGAGCAGGTCTTCCTCGCCCGCACGCTGGGCATCACCCTGGTCGAAGGCGGCGACCTGACGGTGCGCGCCGACGGCGTGGCGCTGAAGACGCTGGAGGGCCTGAAGCAGGTCGATGTGCTGCTGCGCCGCCTCGACGGCGCCTGGTGCGATCCGCTCGAGCTGCGCGCCGACTCCACCTTGGGCGTCAGCGGGCTGGCCGGCGCGGAGCGCGCCGGCACGATCGCCATCGCCAACGCGCTGGGTAGCATGGTCGGCCAGTCGGCGGCGCTCTCGCCGTTCCTGCCGGCGCTCGCGCCGCATGTGTTGGGCGAGGAACTCCGCCTGCCGGCGCTCGATGTATGGTGGCTGGGCGAGGAGCCGGCGCGGCGCGAGGTGCTGGCGCGTTTCGACTCGATGGTCGTGCGCAACGTGATGGACGACGACCGCGAGCCGATCACCGTGCGCGAGCTGCCCGGTGAGCGGCGCACCGCGCTGATGGCGCAGATCGCCAAGCGCCCCTGGGCTTATGTCGCGCAGCGGCCGGTGAACGCCTCGGTGGCGCCGTCCTGGTCGACGGAGGGGTTGCGGCCCGATCCCGTGGTGGTGCGCGTGTTTCTCGTCGCCGATGGCGAAAGCTACCGCGTGATGCCCGGCGGCCTGGGGCGCACGGCGCCCGGCTCACCCTTGGCGCGGCTGGGCCGCATCGATGGCCGGCTGCGCGACGTCTGGGTGCTGGCCGAGGACGATTCGGAGGTCGTGATCCCCTCGACCGCGCGCTTCCGCGGCGTGCCGATCGAGCGCGGCGGCGACGTGCAGAGCCGCGTCGCCGACAATCTCTTCTGGCTCGGCCGCTACACCGAGCGGCTCGACAATTCCGCGCGCCTGGTCCGCGGTGCGCTCTCGCGCCTGGCGCGCCAGCCGCTGGGCGCGCGCGACCTGGTCGAGGTGCGCTTGCTGGCGCTGGCCTCGGCCGAGGCGCGGCTGATCTCCCAGCAGGATGCGATGTCGCCGCCCGACAGCGTCGCCCTGCTGCGCGCGCTCACGCGCTTCGCCAGCGACGATCGCGCTTTCGGCGCCGCGCTGCGCGCCATCAGCCGGCTGGTGACGACCTTGCGCGATCGTCTGTCGGCCGACATGAGCGCGACGCTCGATACGCTCTTGGGCTCGATGTCACGGCGGCTGGCCTCGTCGACCGGCAATGTCGACGTGCTGCTGGCGCTGCTCGACGACACCATCCGCATGGTCGCCACAGTCGCCGGCCTGTCGCAGGAGAACATGACGCGCGGCGCCGGCTGGCGCTTCCTCGATCTCGGCCGGCGCCTGGAGCGCGCCCACTACATCTGCGGCGGCGCGCATTTCGCCTTCACGCAGACGCCGGTGATCTGGGACTCGGCGATGCGGCTGGCGCTCGAGCTCTGCGATTCGACCATCACCTATCGCGGCCGCTATCTCGGCGCGCTCGAGCCGGCGCCGATACTCGACCTGACCCTGCTCGACGAAAGCAATCCGCGCTCGCTCGCCTTCCAGGTCCACGCCATCAACCGTCACCTCGACGCGCTGGCGCGCACCACGGGCTCGCGCGTCGCCTTCGACGACAACGCCCTGCTGGCCGACGTTGGCGCCGTGGTCGCCCTGTTCCAGACCGATGAGCGAGCCTGGCGCCACCAGGGCCTGGCGCTGACCCGCCTGCGCGACACGCTGACCGACACGGTCGAGCTGTTCACGCGGCTGTCGGACGAGCTGACGCGTGCGCATTTCTCGCTGGTGCCCGCGGCGCGCCGGCTCGGCGCCCCGGCGGAGTGAGCCATGCGCTACCGCGTCTCGCATCGCACGACCTACCGCTACTCCAGTTCCGTGGACCTGGCGCAGCACCTCGCCCATCTGCGGCCGCGTAGCCTGCGCGGGCAAAGCGTCACGCGCTGCGACGTCGCGGTTGAGCCGGCGGCCGACGCGCGCACGACGCATGTTGATCATTTCGGCAACACTGTCGACAGCTTCCGCATCGACACCGCGCATGACGAGCTGGTGGTCGAGATGCGCGCCGAGGTCGACGTCGCGCTGCCCGCGCCGCCACCGGCCGAGGCGACGCCGTCCTGGACCGACCTGCGCGATGCGCTGGCCGCGCCGTTCCCCGCCGAGATCGAGGCGGAGGAGTTCGTGCACGCCTCGCCGCTGGTGGCGCCCGACGACGCGGCGCTGGCCTATGCGCGACCCTCGTTCCCCGAGGGCGCCACGATCCTGCAAGGCGCGCGCGACCTGACGCGCCGCATCCGCGCCGACTTCACCTACACACCCGGCGCCACCGACATCGCGACGCCGCTGGCCGAGGTCTTCGCGCGTCGTGTCGGGGTGTGCCAGGACTTCGCCCATGTGCAGATCGCCGCGCTGCGGTCGCTCGGCCTGCCGGCGGCCTATGTCTCGGGCTACATCCGGACCTATCGCGACCCCGGCGAAGCCGCGCTACGCGGCGCCGACGCCAGCCACGCCTGGGTCGCCGTGTGGTGCGGCGCCGAGGCGGGCTGGGTGCATCTCGATCCGACCAACGACCTCGTCGCCCATGAGGAGCACGTGATCGTCGCTTGGGGCCGCGACTTCGCCGATGTCAGCCCGGTGCGCGGCATCATCCTCGGCGGCGGCCACCACACCTACGGCGTCGAGGTCGAGCTGGTGCCGTTGCCTTGAATTGGGACCGCCGACGTCCCGCCGGCCTCTTCGAAGAGCCGGCGGGACGCCGGCGGTCCCAGAAGAGCTACTTCCAGACGGCGATATCCTGCAGCTTGCCGGTCATGCCCTTGACCGCGCCGACCGAGGTCGCCTTGCCGCTGGCGATGTCGATCGTGTAGAGCGTGCCGCCGGCGATCATCCAGGCGGTGTTCTTGTCGCCTTCGCTGGCGATGTCGACCACGGCGTCGGCGAGATTGGCGACGCCCACCGCGCCGCGCGTCTTGAGAATGCCGTCGTTGGGCGGGCTCTGCAGCACCCAGGCGCCGGTCGCGCCGTCGACATGGAACAGCTCGGTCGCCTTGGCGCCGGCCATCGAGTTGGTATAGGCGCCGGCGACCACAGCCGGCTTCTTGGCGGCGCTGGCGTCGGCGGCGTCGAAGTTCAGCGACTTGTCGACGATCGTGGCGCCGGTCTCGACGTTGATGCGCAGGCTCACGCCGCCGGCGGCGATCACGCGCAGGCGATCGGCCACCGGGTTGAAGTCGACCACCGGGCGGTCGCCCAGTGTGACCTTCTCCGAGATCATGCTGACCTTGGTGACGACGCCGGTCTTCGGATCGATGGTGACGATCTGGCCGTCGGCCGCTACGCCGTAGAGCTTGCCGTCGGCCGGACGCACGTCGATGCCCACGAGCCTGTCGCCGCTTACCGTCACCGGCGCCGAGGCGGTCATGGTCGTGGTGTCGATGCTCACCAGCTTGCCGTCGGCGGTCAGCCCGACGAGGTTGGCGGCCTCAGCCGAGGCCATGCCGGCGGTCAGCGCAATCAGCGAAATACCCGCCATGCGGGCCAAAGAAGTCTTGATGCTCATGTCTAGTCCCCTCCAGCGGCGCTTGCCGCGCTCCGGATAAACGCGCACGGTATCGTCGCCGGATGACGTCCTCACTGTCTGGTGAGCCGACGTGATCGGCATGGTTCTTGCGGCAACAGAACCATCGGGAACACGCAGGAGACGGACCATGCGTTTCTTTCACGCCATGACGGCGGCCGCGATCGCCGCCCTGTCGGCGGCCACGCTTCTCGGCCAGCCGGCCGCCGCCCAGGACAAGGTCCTGAAGGTGGTCAAGCACTCGGATCTCAAGATCCTCGATCCGCACTGGACCACGGCCTACACCGTGCGCAATCACGGCTACATGGTCTACGACACGCTCTTCGGCATGGACGCCCAGTTCAAGATCCAGCCGCAGATGCTCGAGAGCTGGAAGGTCTCTGACGACAAGCTGATCTACAGCTTCACCCTGCGCGAGGGCCTGAAGTTCCACGACGGCGCGGCGGTGACCAGCGAGGACGTGATCGCCTCGCTCAAGCGCTGGGGCTCGCGCGACTCGATGGGCCAGAAGCTGATGAGCTTCACCAAGAGCTTCGACGCGATCGACGCCAAGAGCTTCACGCTGACCCTGAAGGAGCCCTATGGCCTGGTGATCCAGTCGCTGGGCAAGCCGAGCTCGATGGTGCCCTTCATCATGCCGGCGCGCATCGCCGCGACGCCGGCCACGACGCAAATCTCGGAGTTCATCGGCTCGGGTCCCTTCGTCTTCCGTCGCGATCTGTGGCGGCCCGGCGCCATCGCCGTCTACGAGAAATTCAAGGACTACAAGCCGCGCGCCGAGCCCGCCTCGTCGGTCGCCGGCGGCAAGGTGGTCAAGGTCGACCGCCTGGAGTGGATCGCCATGCCCGATTCGCAGACCACGGCGAACGCGCGGCTGGCTGGCGAGATCGACATCGTCGAGCAGCCCTCGATGGAGCTGTTGCCGCTGCTCGAGCGGGACCCGGGCATCGTCATCTCCGACTTCAACAAGCTCGGCAGCCAGTACAACCTGCGCTTCAACGTCCTGCACAAGCCGTTCGACAATCCGAAGATCCGCCAGGCTGTGCTCTACGCGCTGAACCAGAAAGACTTCCTGGTCGCCGGCATCGGCGACGAGCGCTACATCCATCCGTGCAAGGCGATGTTCATCTGCGGCACGCCACTGGCCACCGACGCCGGCTTCAAGGACAAGCTCGAATCGGACTTCGCCAGGTCCAAGGCGATCCTGAAGGAAGCCGGTTATGACGGCACGCCGATCGTGCTGCTGTTCGCCACCGACACGAATACCGGCCGCCTGACGCCGATCGTGAAGTCGCTGCTGGAGAAGGGCGGCTTCACCGTCGACATGCAGTCGATGGACTGGCAGACGGTGATCTCGCGCCGCACCAAGCGCGATCCGCCGAACTCGGGCGGCTGGCACGCCTTCATGACGTCCTGGGTCTCGGCCGACCTGCTCGATCCGATCATGTCCGCCTTCGTCGCCGCCAATTGCGACAAGGCGATCTTCGGCTGGCCCTGCGACGAGACGCTGGAGAAGCTACGGGACGAATTCGCCCGCACCGCCGATCCGGCGCGTCAGAAGGCGCTGGCCGAGGCCATCCAGCTGCGCGTCTCGGAATATCCGACGCACGTGCATCTCGGCCAGTACAACCTGCCCATGGCGCGGCGGAAGAACATCTCCGAGCTGCTCGACTCGCCGGTGCCGCTGTTCTGGAACGTCGAGAAGAAGTAGTTCAGATGTCATCCTGAGCGCAGCGAAGGATCTCGCGGTATCGCGGCCACACAACGACCGCGAGGTCCCTCGCTGCGCTCAGGATGACAGCGAGGCTTGAGGAGTACCCATGCGTATCGTCATCGCCCAGATGAAGCACGAGACCAACACCTTCTCGCCGGTGCCGACGCCGATCGGCCGCTTCGCGCGGGGGCGACCGCTGCCGCCGGAGGGCCAGGACGCCTACGCGGCGTTCAAGAACACCGGCACCGGCATGGGCGCCTTCATCGAGCTGGCCGAGGGCATCGGCGCCGAGATCGTCACGCCGATCGCCGCCGGCGCGCCGCCCAGCGGCGCGGTCGAGGACGAGGCCTTCGAGTACATCAGCGAGCGCATCTGCGACGCGGTCGCCAAAGGCTGCGACGCCATCCTGCTCGACCTGCACGGCGCGATGGTGACGCAGAGTCTGGAAGACGGTGAAGGCGAGCTTCTGAAGCGCGTGCGCAAGCTGGCGCCCAAGACGCCGATCGGCGTGTCCCTCGACATGCACACCAATCTCTATCCCGCGATGGTCGAGAATTGCGACGTGATCGCCGGCTATCAGACCTACCCGCATATCGATCTCTACGAGACCGGCCTGCGCGCGGGTAAGCCGATCCTCAAGATGCTCGAGGGCAAGGCGCGGCCGGTGATGGCCTGGGGCAACAAGCCGATGCTGCCGCATGTCATGCGCCAGGGCAGCGACGATGAGCCCAACAAGTGGCTGCAGCAGCGCTGTCGGGCGATGGAGAGCGAAGGCGCGCTGGCCGCCAGCCTGTTCGTCGGCTTCCCGCACGCCGATATCCGCGAAGCTGGCCTGTCCTCGGTGGTCGTCGCCGACGCCGACAAGATGAAGGCCGAGGGCTGGCGCGACGAGCTGCTCGACCACGCCTGGAAGAACCGCGAGGCCTTCGTCTACAAGATCGAGCCGTTGCAGGAGTCGCTGGCGCGCGGCAAGTCGATGAGCGGCCACGGCAAGCCCATCGTGCTGCTCGACCACTACGACAACTCGGCCTCGGGCGGCACCATGGACACCATGGCGGTGCTGGGTGGCGTGCTCGACGCCGGCCTCGACAACGTCGCGGTCTTCGCCATCCACGATCCTGAGGCCGTCCAGGAGATGATCAAGGCGGGAATCGGCGCCACCGTGACCATCAAGCTCGGCGGCAAGTACGACCTGCCCTCGATCAAGCGCCGGGGCGAGTCGCACACCGTGACCGGCGTGGTCAAGCTGATCAGCAACGGCCAGTACCGCAACAAGGGACCGATGTCGAAGGGCGTGCTGATGGACATGGGCCCGACCGTCGTGCTCGACACCGGCAAGGTCGAGATCGTAGTGATCTCGCGCCACCAGGAGCCCAACGACCTGGAGTGCTTCCGCTCGGTGGGTATCGATCCGACGGCGAAGAAGTACCTGGTGCTGAAGAGTCGCGTGCACTGGCGCGCCGCCTTCCGGCCGATCATCGGCGGCGAGGTCGAATGCGCCGGGGTCGGCGTCTGCACCTCGGACTACTCGATGCTCGATTTCCGCAACGTGCGCCGGCCGGTCTACCCGCTCGACCGCATCAACACGCCTTGATGGGAGCGCCGGCGCTCCCAAAGATCAGAGCCGCTTCCCGAAAACGACGGGTCGGCAACGCCCTGCGCCGTGGGTAAACTTCAGCCAACGAACCGGAGGAACCCATGGCGCGCGATCCCAGCCTGATCATCCGCAACGGCACCGTCGTCGACGGCACCGGCGCCAAGCCCTTCGAGGCCGACGTCGCCATCGAGGGCGGCAAGATCGTCGCCGTCGAGCGCAAGATCGCCGCGCGCGGCGCCGAGGAGATCGACGCCAAGGGCCAGATGGTGGCGCCCGGCCTGGTCGACATCCACACCCACTATGACGGCCAGGTGACCTGGAGCGGCGAGGTCACGCCGTCGTCGCAGCTCGGCGTCACCACGGTGCTGATGGGCAACTGCGGCGTCGGCTTCGCGCCGGTGCGCAAGGACGACCACGGCCTGCTGATCAAGCTGATGGAGGGCGTCGAGGACATCCCCGAGCCGGTGCTGAGCGCCGGCCTGAAGTGGAACTGGGAGAGCTTCGGCGACTATCTCGACGCATTGGGCGCGCGCCACTACGACGCCGATATCGCCACCCAGCTGCCGCACGCCGCCTTGCGCGTCTATGTCATGGGCGAGCGCGGTGTCGATCGCGAGCCGGCGACGGACGCCGACTGCGCCGAAATGCGCCGGCTGAGCGCCGAGGCGATGCGCCAGGGCGCGCTGGGCTTCGGCACCTCGCGCACCATCAACCACAAGGCCAGTGACGGCCGGCACATCCCGACCTTGACCGCCGAGGAGTCGGAGCTCACCGCCATCGCCATGGGCATGAAGGATGCCGGCACGGGCGTGATGCAGATCGTGTCGGACCTGCGCGACATCGACGCCGAGATCGCCATGCTCCGGCGCATCATGGAGAAGTCGGGCCGGCCGCTGTCGATCTCGCTGGCCCAGAACGACCGCGCGCCCGACCGCTGGCGCCAGACCCTGGGCCTGATCTCGCAGGCCGTCGATGACGGGCTTGAGATGAAGGCGCAGGTCTGCGGCCGCGCCATCGGCCTGATGCTGGGCCTAGAGCTGACGCGCAATCCGTTCTTCACGCATCCGACCTACAAGAAGATCGCCCACCTGCCGCTGAAGCAGCGCGTCGCGGAGATGCGCAAGCCCGAGGTGCGCGCGGCGATCCTCTCGGAACAGCCGCTGAACCACCGCGATGTGCTGGAGCGCATCGCCAACTTCGACAAGATCTTCGTGCTGGGCGATCCGCCGGACTACGAGCAGGCACCGGAGCAGAGCCTGGGCGGCATCGCGCGGCGCACCGGCAAGCGCGCCGAGGAGATCGCCTACGACGTGCTGCTGGAGCGCGAGGGCAGTGGCATGCTCTACGTGCCGATCCTGAACTACGTCACCGGCAACCTCGACACCACACGCGAGATGCTGACGCATCGCGACACGCTGCCGGGCCTCGGCGATGGCGGCGCCCATGTCGGCATCATCTGCGACGCCAGCACGCCCACCTTCCTGCTCACGCATTGGGCGCGCGACCGCAAGCGCGGCGCCAAGCTGCCGATCGAGACGGTGATCTCGCGCCAGGCACGCGAGACCGCCGCCGCCGTCGGGCTCAATGACCGCGGCGTGATCGCCGCTGGCTACAAGGCCGACATCAACGTCATCGACTTCGACCGCCTGACCCTGCGCGCACCCGAGGTCGCCTATGACCTGCCGACCGGCGGCCGTCGCCTGATGCAGCGCGCCGAGGGCTATGTCGCGACCATCGTCTCCGGCGCCGTCGTGCGGCGCGAGGGCGTCGACACCGGCGCGCGGCCCGGCCGGCTGGTGCGCGGCGCGCAGCGCGCCCAGGCGTGAACCCCGCGCCCATCACCGTCGAGCACGACGGATCGGTGGCGGTTCTGACGTTCAACCGCCCCGCCGTGCTCAACGCCTTCAACAACGAGCTGATGCGCGAGACACTCGACGCCGTCGCCGCGCTCAACGCCCGCGACACCACGCGCGCCATCGTCGTGCGTGGTGCCGGCCGCGCCTTTTCCGCCGGCTTCGATCTGAAGGCTGGTGGCGACCGCGTGATGGAGGACGTCTCGGACTGGGAGCGGCAGATGAAGCTCCAGTTCGACTTCATCATGCAGTTCTGGCACAGCCCGAAGCCGACTATTGCTGTTGCTCATGGCTTCTGCCTCGCCGGCGCCTTCGAGCTGATGCTGGCCTGCGACGTCACCGTCGCCGCCGAGGGCACGCGGTTTGGCGAACCCGAGGTGCGCTTCGGCACCGGCATCGTCGCCATGCTGCTGCCCTGGATCACCGGCCCGAAACAGGCCAAGGAGCTGCTGCTGACCGGCGACGATCGCATCGACGCCGCCGACGCGCTGCGCATGGGCATCGTCAACCACGTCGTGCCCGCCGATCAGGCCTTCGAAAAGGGCATGGCCATCGCGCGCACCATGGCCAAGGCGGCCGAACGCTCGGTGCGCATGACCAAGCGCGCGATCAACGCGCAATACGAAGCGATGGGATTGTCGGGGGCGCTAAGCACGGCGCTCGACATGGACGTGCTGCTCAACGCCGGCTCGAGCCCGGAGAAGCGCGAGTTCGCGCGTATCCGCAAGGAACAGGGCGTCAAGGCCGCCCTGGCCTGGCGCGACGCGCGCTTCAAGTAGCGCGCGTCGCCTCCACGTCGGTCAGATCAGGCCGGCAGGCCTTCGGCCGCGAAGGTGCGCTGCACGGCGGGGCGCGCCTTCATGCGATTGAAATGCGCCTGCAGGTTGGCTGGCAGATCGATCTTCACCCGGCCGGCCCAGAACTCGATGTAGAACAACGCGGCGTCGGCGATCGAGAACTGGCCGCCCAGCACGTAGTCCTTGCCGGCCATCTTCTCGTTGAGCAGCGCGAGGCCCTTCTCGAAGATCTCCTTGCCGCGCGCCTTGACGGCGTCGTGGTCGGTCTTCGACGGCGCGTAGTTCTCGGGACGGAACATGCGCGAGAAGCCCTGCATGTGGATGGTGGCGACGCAGTAGTCCATCACCTCCAGCGCCTTGGCCATGTCGTCGGCATTCGCCGGCAAAAGCTTCTTGTCCGGATTGCTCATCGCCAAGTAGGTGGCGATCGCCGGGAACTCGGTGATCACCGAACCGTCGTCCTTCTCGAGCGTCGGCACCTTCGACTTCGGATTCTTCTTCACGAAGGCGTCGCCGTACTGCTCGCGCTCCATGAAGTTCATCTTGTGCGCTTCGAACGGCTTGCCGATCTCGTTCATCAGCACATGGATGCCGATCGAGCACGCGCCGGGGGCGAAATAGAGCTTCATCGGGAAGTCCCTCCAAAGGTTGTCTTGCGGGCGCGACTGTCTCAGGCCGCCGCCGCCTTGTCGAGTTCCGCCGCGCCCGCTCGCAGTCTTGGGATCAGCTCGTGACCGAACTCGATCGCGTCGTTGTAGGGATCGAAGCCACGGATCAGGAAAGAATGCACGCCCAGCCGATAGTATTGCAGCAGTGCGTTACTCACCTGCTCGGGCGTGCCGACCAGACACGTCGTATTGCCCACCGCGCCGCTGGCCTCGGCGATCGGCATCCACAGCCGCTCGTCGTGGATCTCGCCCTGCTCGGCGAACTCGAGAATACGCTTCGCGGAGTGATCGAGCGGCGCCTTCTTTGAGCCGCCCAGCCCCGACGGATCGCTCTGCCCCCGGATCGCCGCGAGATACTTGCGCGCCTTGTCCCAGGCCGCGCCCTCGCTCGCGGCGATGATCGGCCGGAACGACATGTTGAAGCTTGGCGAGCGGCCATGCTGCGCGGCGCGCGCGCGAAACTCGGCGATGCGCTGCTTGGTCGGCGCCAAAGGCTCGCCGAACATGGCGAACACATCGCAATGCCGCGCGCCCATCGCCAGCGCGCCCTCCGACGAGCCACCGAAGAACAACGGCGGATGCGGCTTCTGCAAGGGCTTCACATCGGATCGCGCACCGCGCACGCGATAGAACTCGCCGGCAAAGTCGAAGCGCCTGTCTTCGCTCCACGACCGCTTCATCACATCGATGTACTCGGCCGCGCGTCGATAGCGCTCCTCCTTGGGGGCGAAGTCGCCATCGCCGTGTTGCTCGGCGTCGCTGGCGCCAGCGATGATGTGGATCGCCAACCGCCCGTCGCAGAGATGATCGAAGGTCGCGATCTTGCGCGCGGCCAGGGTCGGCGCGACGAAACCCGGCCGATGCGCGATCAGGAAACCCAGCCGCTTGGTGTGCGCGGCCGCATGCTGGGCGACGAGGAAACCCTCGGCCGACGACGCCGTATAGCCGACCAGCGCCAGGTCGAAATCCGCATCGTCGTGCGCGCGGGCGAAATCGCGCAGATAGGCCGGCGAGATCCCGCCCTTGATCACATGCAACGACGCGCCACCGCCCGGCGGCGTCACACCGATCATGCCGATGATGCGGACGGGCATGGTCTACTCCCTCGCTTACCAAGCGACATGTTCCGCCTTTCGGGGCGGTTGCGAAAGTCGTATGGTGTATTGACAATGTGCGGACAGGGTCCCATTTGGGAATCCAGGAGTTCTCTTATGCCAGCCACAAGAACCGCCAATCGAGATGTCACGATCAACATTCGCGCCCGCACCGGCCAGCGCGACCTCATCGACCGCGCGTCCGCGCGGCTGGGCAAGAGCCGGTCCGACTTCATGCTGGAGACCGCCTGCCGCGAGGCAGAGGCTGTGCTCCTCGACCAGACACTGTTCTCTCTCGAAGCGCCGGCCTGGCGGAAATTCATGGCGATGCTCGACGCCCCGCCGAAATCCAGCAAGGGATTGCGCGATCTGATGGCGACAAAGCCGCCTTGGGAGCGCTAGGCGTGCCGGAGGTCAGTCCGCCGCGACCACTGGCCGTCGGCGATGCGCTGGACGCTTTTTCCTGTGGCGAGCCGACGCTGGATCGCTGGTTGCGAGAGCGCGCGCGGCGCAACGAGGCGGACGGCGCGACTCGTTGCTTCGTCGTGTGCGCTGACAACACCGTGGTCGGTTACTACGCGCTGGCCGCCGGCGCCGTCACCCATGCCGATGCGCCGGGCCGCGTCCGTCGCAACATGCCGGAGCCGGTGCCGGTCATCGTCCTTGCTCGTCTGGCGATCGACTCCGGTTGGCAAGGTCGCGCACTCGGCCAGGCGCTGCTGCGCGATTCCGTGCAACGCGTCCTCGCCGCCGCCGATATTGTGGGCGTGCGCGCAATTCTGGTGCACGCGCTGACCGAGAGGGCCAGGCCGTTCTATGAACGCTTCGGCTTCGTCGTCTCGCCCGTCCACCCGCTGACGCTGATGATCACGCTCACCGACGCGCGGCGCGCGCTTTAGATGAGACGGAAGGCCATCGATATGGCTGTATCGTTTGACGATCTGCTCAAAGAACTGTTCACGCCGACGGAGCGCGCAGCGATCCGCCGAACCGGCATTGCGATTGCAGCGCGAAGCCCAAGGCGCGCCAAACCCAAGCCAAAGAAGCGGGCGCCGGGCGAAAACCGCACTCACAAGAAATCCGCGTAGCCGGGGGTTCGAATAACCCAATAACGCAAGCCTGACACGGCTACCGCAAGGCAGCCGCCGCGTCACTTCCGAGTGTCTGCGATTCTCTTAATTCATAAACCCAATTCGGAATTGACATTGGATCCGACCTACTAGATATTGACGTCAGTTGCCAAAGGGAGGCGATGGGTAGGCTCATGATTGCCAAACATCTAGAGTCGTTGCTGGCAAATGCCATGGGCCGGCGTCACGCGGAAATGGTCCAGCGTTTTCAATGTCTTCGAAATTTCAGCTGCCTACCTAAGAGTCGTGGTCGAAACGCTGAGCATCTGGACCCGGCCGGCATTGTCGCCGGTCTTTGCTCGATCGTTTCGGAGAAGCCGGGATTCGCAGGTGTAATGACAAAGGTCATTCGCTCACTGCAACCAGTTGGGGGTACGTCGGCGTCTTTCGGTGGAGCATCAACGTTTGGGGAGGCGTTGACGTCTCTCTTCCACGACGAACAGCTTCTGGGGAGTTTAGTCGAGATCCGAATGACCGAAGGCGAAGTTGGAGTGAATGGCGCTGGGCGCGGGTCAATCTACTATCGGTCGGAGACTTCGATAGAAGTGGCTCACTATGTTCGCCGCGAGGCACTTACGCTGCTTCAGCCCGGGGCGGAGAGAACCTATCAGCTATCGGACATGCACAGTGAAATCTACTTCGAGATTGCAGTCTCAGCTCGTCTGATAAGAAACATCGTACGGACCCACAGAGAGGGCGAGATACATCGCCTGTCGGCAGAGCAGCACCTCCGCTCCATCGACCCTGAGGCCGCCGCACGCGTCTAATTCACTCCGCCGCCAACTTCCGCGCCCTAGGATCGCTCCTCAGCATGCCGTCGGCGAGGTCGCGGTCGAGCATGTGGGCGGGGCGGTCACGTGGATCGCCGTAGCCGCCACCTCCGCCGACGAAGATCTCGACGACGTCGCCCTTCTTCAGGTCGACGGCGGCTTTGGAGCGCAGATCCTCGACCTTACCGTCGACGTGGTGGATACGGCAGTAGCCCATCTTGCCGGGCTCGCCGCCGAACAGACCCTCGGGCGCGCGGCGGAAGCGGTCGGAGTAGATGGCGAGCTGCACGTCGTCCTGCGTGATCGCGTAGCGGCGGCCGAAGCCGGCGCCGCCCCGGCGCGCGCCCATGCCGAAGGAGTCGGGGTCGAGCGCATAGGCCGCGACGCGGAAGAAGTCGTAGTCGAGGTCGAGCGACTCGACCGGCGCGTTGCTGCAATTGCTGAGCGGGCCATCGACCGCGTCGCAGCCATCGGCCTCCTTCGAGCCGCCATAGCCGCCGCCGAAGATCTCAAGGTAGACGCTGTAGCCCTTCTCGCCCAGGCGCGAGAGGCAGAAGGCGGTGGTCGTGTCGTAGCCGCAGGCGATGACGCGATCGGGCAGCGCTTGCGCCAGCGCCTTCATGACAGCGTTGTAGGCGCGGAAGGCGGGCACCATGCGCGCGCGCACCGGCGCGGGCGGGCGCGGGTTCATCAGGCTGCCATAGGGCACCTTCACCGTGATCGGCCGCGCCATGCCCTCGTTGTAGGGAATGTCGGGGCTGGTCAGCACCGACTTCACACAGGACAGCACCGCCGACAGCGTCGAGGAGTACGGGCAATTGAGGTTGCGCTTCACCTGGGCGCAGGTGCCCTCGAAATCGACCTCGACGCCGTCGTCGGAGATCGTGACTTTGGTCTTGATGGTGAGCGGCGTGTCGCTGAGCCCATCGTCGTCGACCGCGTCCTCGCCGTAGTAGACGCCCTTGGGCGCCTGCGCGATCGCGGCGCGCACGCGGCGCTCCGAGTAGTCCTGCATCTCGGCCATCACCGCCATGACGGTGTCGGCGCCATAGCGCGCGCTGAGCTCGCGCACGCGGCCGGCACCGATGGCGTTGGCGGCGAACTGCGCGTTGAAGTCGCCGATGGTGAGGTCGGGCACGCGGACATTGGCGGTCACGAGGCGCTCGAAGCTGCCGCCGTTCCAGTCGGTGGTGTAGCTGTAACGCGAGGGCGGAATGCGCAGGCCTTCCTGGTAGACGTCGGAGGCGTGGATGTTGAGACCCGGCGCGCCGCCGCCGAGATCGAGGTGATGCGCCACCGAGGCGCCGAAGCCCACCACCTTTCCGTCGACAAAGATCGGAGTGAAGATGAAGACGTCGGGGATGTGCTGGCCGCCCTCGAACGGGTCGTTGTTGATCAGGAAGTCGCCTTCCTTGAGCGTCTCGATGGGATGGCGCTTCAGACAGGCGCGCAAGGTCATACCGATCGGCCCGAGCTGCATCGGGATCAGCTCGGCCTGGGCCACCGTATTGCCGTGGCGGTCCATCAGCCCGGCCGAACCATCGCGCGCCTCGCGCAGGATGGTCGAATAGGCCGAGCGGATCAGCTTGGCGCCCATCTCGCGCGCCGCCGCGATCAGCGCCTGGCTGATCACCGCATAGTCGATCGGATTCACGCTCATCGACATCGACTCCTTCAGCTCTTGCCCCCTCTCCCCGCCTGCGGGGAGAGGGTTGGGGTGAGGGGCTTTCGCGGTCAACTTGCGGCAGCCCCTCATCCGGCCCTTCGGGCCACCTTCTCCCCGCTTGCGGGGAGAAGGTTTAGACGCGTCGTAGGACCATATTGTCCGCCGCATCGATGCTCGCCGTCCAGCCCGGCGGCACGTAGGTGGTGGCGGTGTATCCCTCGATCACGGCCGGCCCGGGGATCGCCTGCCCCTCCTGCAGCGCCTCGGCGGCGTGGCGGGCGCAGTCGATCCAGGCGCCGCCCTCGTGGATGCGGGCCTGCTCGGCGGCGCGGGGCGCCGCGCGTTCGCGCTCCAGCTTGGGCAGCGAATCGATCGGCAAGGTGGCGCCCACCCGCAGCGAGACGATCTCCACCGCGCGATCGAGATTGGCGCCGTGCAGGAACATGCGGTGATGCGCCTCGCCGAATCGCTCCGCCAGATAGGCGGCATCGAGCGCGGCGACGCGATCCTGCGGCACCTCGACCGGCACTTCGAAGGCCTGGCCGACGAAACGCATCTCGAGCGTGTGGGTGAAGGTCAGTGCGCCCTTCAAGCCCATGCCATCGAACTGGCTCGAGAGGCGCGCGCGCATCTCGGCGAAGCGCGCCGTGGCGTCCTTAGCGGCGGCGTCGTCGAGCCGCATCTTGCGGGTGATGCTGTCGAACTTGGTGTAGTCCGACGCCAGCAACCCATAGGCCGAGATCACGCCAGGATTCGGCGGGACGACGATGGTGTTGATGCCGAGATCCTCGGCCACCTTCGCCGCGTGCAGCGGTCCGGCGCCGCCGAAGGGCACCAGCACGTAGTCGCGCGGATCGCGGCCGCGCTCGGTCGAGACCAGCTGGATGGCGCGCATGATGTTGGCGTTGGCCAGACGCAACGCGCTGGCCGCGGCCTCCTCGACCGACATGTCGAAGCGTTGCGCCAGCGGCTCAAAGGCCTTGCGCGCCGCCACCGCCTCCAAGGTCATGCGCCCGCCGAGGAACGAGCCCGGCCGGATCGTGCCGATCACGACATGCGCGTCGGTAGTCGTGGGCTGCGCGCCGCCTTTGCCGTAGCAGGCCGGGCCGGGATCGGCGCCGGCGCTCTGCGGGCCCACGCGCAGCATGCCGCCATCGTCGACCCAGGCGATGCTGCCGCCGCCGGCGCCGACCGAGACGATGTCCAGGACCGGCGTGCGGATCGGCAGGCCGTCGATCTCGGTCTCCGAGGCGAGCGCCGGCCTCCCGTTCTCGACCAGGCAGACATCCGTGCTGGTGCCGCCCATGTCGAAAGTCACGAGATCGCCGAAGCCCGAGCGCGCCACCTGGCGCAGCGCGCCGACCACGCCGGCGGCGGGACCGGAGTACAGCGCGGTGATGGCGCTGCGACGCATCGCATCGGCCGGCAACCGCCCGCCATTGGATTGCATCACGGTGAAGCGGCCCTTGAAGCCGTCGCCCTGCAGCGTGTCCTCGAAGCGCCGGAGATAGCCGTCGATCACCGGCTGGACATAGGCCGAGAGCACCGTGGTCGAGGCGCGCTCGAATTCGCGAAACTCGCGCACGACCTCGTGCGAGCACTGCACCAGCACGCCGGGCAGCGCCGATCGCAACAGCTCGGCGAGCTCCAGCTCGTGTGCGGGATTGGCGTAGGCGTTGAGCAAGCAGATCGCCACGGCGCCGTGGCCGCCAGCCTTCAGCGCCGGCACCAGCGTCTCGCGCACCGCCTTCTCGTCGAGCGGCGTCATCACGGAGCCGTCCGCCGCCATGCGCTCGATCACCTCGAAGCAATCGGCGCGATGCACCGGCGGCCTGGGCTTGCGGTAGGCGAGGTCGTAGATGTTGCGCCGGTCGTGGCGCTGCAGGAACAGCATGTCGCGGAAGCCCGCGGTGGCGACGAACGCCACCTTGGCGCCCTTGCGCTCCAGCACCGCGTTGGTGGCGACGGTCGAGCCGTGGCCGAGATCCTCGATGCCGGCAATGGCGAGGCCCGAGGCGCGCAGCGCGTCGAGCGCGCCGATATCGGGACTGCGCGGCGTGCTGGGCACCTTGGTGACCACGACCTTGCCGCCGGCCACCGCCACCAGGTCCGTGAACGTGCCGCCGACCTCGACGCCTACCCGCATGAACCCACCTTTCGCCTAACACCTAGAAAGATAATCCGTTTTTGCCCTCGCTCAACGCGACCATTTTGCTGTTGCGACTTACTCTCATGTTCGGCAAGGTTAGGGGGCCTGTCGAGAGAGATCGCCCAGCGTGTACGTGTGCATCTGTAACGCCCTGAACGAGGGCCGCGTCCGGGAAGTGGTGGCCAACGGTTGCGAGACCGTCAGCGAGGTCTATCGAGCCTGCGGCACACGCCCACAATGCGGCAAGTGCATCTGCGCCATCGCCGACATGATCCGCTCGCGTCGCGGCGACAGCGAACCATCAGCGCTCGCCGCGGATTGATCCGCGTTCGCAGTCGCAACAACAAATCAATGCCTCGCGCCGCTCTCACGCTATAACGACTCGTGAACCTCACCAGTCGGAGGCGGCCATGAAGGGCGACGCCAAGGTCATCCAGCACCTCAATAAGGTGCTGCGCAACGAGCTGACCGCGATCAACCAGTACTTCCTGCACGCGCGCATGTGGAGGAACTGGGGCTTCGAATCGCTGGGCAAGAAAGAGTACGAGGAGTCGATCGGCGAGATGAAGCACGCCGACAAGCTCATCGAACGCATCCTCCTGCTCGAAGGCTTGCCGAACCTGCAGGATCTCGGCCGGCTCAGCATTGGTGAGAATGTACCCGAAGGTCTGAAGGCCGACCTCGCGATGGAACGCCAGGGTCGCCAGGACCTGGTCGCCGCCATCGCCGAATGCGAGGGTACATCCGACTATGTCTCGCGCCACATCCTGCGCGAGATCCTCGACGAGACCGAGGAGCACATCGATTACCTCGAGACTCAGCTCGAGCTGATCGAGAAGATCGGCCTGCAGAACTACCTGCAGAGCGCTATGTAGCCCCTATGCCCCCCGCCATGCCGTGACGTAGGCTCGCGCACGTCACGAGGGAGCGGGTTGATGGCCGACAGGATCGACAAGGCGCTGGCCGACGCGGTGGCCGGTGGCGACGTGCATGGCGTTGTCGCGGCGGCGGTGACCGACAAGGGCGTGGTCTATCAGGGCGCGCACGGCGTGCGGGCGATGGGCGATCGGCAGCCGATGACGCTCGACACGGTTCTGCGGCTGTTCTCGATGACCAAGGCGATCACCGCGACGGCGGCGATGCAGCAGGTCGAACGCGGCAAGCTCTCGCTCGATGGCCCGATCGCCGACGTGCTGCCGCAACTCGCCAAGCCACAGGTGCTCGAGGGTTTCGACTCGGCGGGCAAGCCGATGCTGCGGCCGGCCCGGACGCCGATCACCTTGCGGCAACTGCTCACCCATACAGCGGGCTTCGGCTACGAGAACTGGAACGGCGACATCCAGAAATACATGCAGGTCACCGGCCTGCCCGGTCTGCCCACCGGCAAGCTGGAGTCGCTGAACGCGCCGCTGACCTTCGATCCCGGCGCGCGCTGGCAGTACAGCATCTCGATCGACTGGGCCGGCCGCGCCGTCGAGGCCGTGACCGGCCAAGACCTCGAGGCATACTTTCGGCAGCACATCTTCACGCCGCTGGGCATGAAGGACACCAGCTTCCGCCTGCGCCCTGACCAGCAGGCGCGCCGTGCCACGCCGCATGCGCGCCAGCCCGACGGCACGCTGAAGACCATGACGCTGGTGCGCGCGGAGGAACCGGAGTTCCTCGGCGGCGGCGGCGGGCTGTTCGGCACGGTGCCCGACTACCTCGCCTTCGTGCGCGCGCTCTTGGCCCAGGGTGGCGGGCTGGTGAAGCCCGAGACTTTCGCCGAGATGGCGCGCAACAACATGGGCGACCTCTTCGTCGAGACGCTCAAGACCTTCGTGCCCGCGATGTCGGTCGACGCCAATCTCTTCCCCGACATCCCGCAGAAATGGGGGCTGAGCTTCTCGATCAACACGCGCGCCACACAAGAGGGCCGCGCCGCCGGCAGCCTCGCCTGGGCCGGGCTGGGCAACCTCTATTTCTGGGTCGATCCGACGACGCGCGTCGCCGGCGTCTGGGGCACGCAGATATTGCCGTTTTGCGACACAAGGTCGGTCAAGGCGTTCAAGGCCTTCGAGAAGGCGGTCTACGACTCCCTCTGAGACGCAGTCCGTCGTAGGCTCGCCTCGCCGGGCGAGGCCCCGGCGGAGGACAACGCCATGCCTGACATCGACGACGTTCTGAGACAGGGCATCGACCGCGGCACCGCCGCCGGAGTCGCGGCCGCCGCCACCACCGATTCGGGAACCATCTACGAAGGCGCCTTCGGCGTGCGCGAGGCCGGCAAGCCCGCCTCGATGACGCCGGACACCGTGGTGTGGATCGCCTCGATGACCAAGGCGATCACCGGCACGGCGGCGATGCAGCTGGTCGAGCGCGGCAAGCTCTCGCTCGACGAGCCGATCGGCAAGACCTTGCCGCAGCTCGCCAATCCGAAGGTCTTCGAAGGCTTCGATGCCGGCGGCAAGCCGAAGCTGCGGCCGGCCAAAGGCGCCATCACGCTGCGCCAGCTGCTCACCCACACCGCCGGCTTCTCCTACGACATCTGGAACGCGGATTTGGGCAAGTACATGGAGGCCAACGGCATCCCCGGCATCATCTCCTGCCAGAACGCCGCGCTCGGCACGCCGCTGACCTTCGATCCCGGCACGCGCTGGGATTACGGCATCAACATCGACTGGGTCGGCAAGGCGGTCGAGGCGGCCAGCGGCGAGACGCTCGACGTCTTCCTGCGCAAGAATATCTTCGAGCCGCTGGGCATGAGCTCGACCTCGTTCAAGCTCGGCACCGGGCAGCGCGAGCGGCTCTCCGGCATGCACGCCCGTGGCGAGGACGGCAGGCTCGCCGCGATGCCGTTCGAGATCCCGCAGGAGCCGGAGTTCCATATGGGCGGCGGCGGGCTCTACGGCACGGTGCAGGACTATCTGAAGTACGTGCGCTGCCTGCTCAACGACGGCGCGCCATTGGTGAGCCGCAAGACCTTCGCCGAGATGGCGCGCAACAACATCGGCGACATCAACGTGGTGGCGCTGAAGACCGCCGCGCCACCTTTCTCCGCCGACGCCGATTTCTTCCCGGGCATGGCGTGCAAATGGGGCCTGAGCTTCCTGATCAACACCGCCACCACGCCGCAGGGCCGCTCGCCCGGCAGTCTCGCCTGGGCCGGCCTCGCCAACACCTATTTCTGGGCCGATCCGGCGAAGAAGATCGGCGGCGTCTTCGCCACGCAGACCTTGCCGTTCTTCGATCCCAAGGTGATCGGCCTGTTCCGCGACTACGAGGCCGCGGTGTATCGTTCGCTATGAGGTCTTCATGAGTACCGGTGCCGCGCTGCCGGTGAGCGCGCATGTCGTCATCATCGGCGGCGGCATCGTCGGCCTGAGCGTCGCGTACCATCTGACCAAGCATGGCTGGCACGACGTCGTGCTGCTGGAGCGCCAGAAGCTCACCAGCGGCACGACGTGGCACGCCGCGGGCCTCGTCGGCCAGCTGCGTGCGACGCACAACCTCACGCGGCTCGCCAAGTACACCGCCGAGCTGTTTTCGATCCTGGAGCTGGAGACCGGCGTCGCCACCGGCTTCAAGCAGCGCGGCTCGCTCGCCATCGCCGCCACCGAGGGGCGCTGGGAGGAGCTTAGACGCGGCGCCTCGATGGCCCGCCATTTCGGCCTCGACGCGCATCTACTCACCTCTAGCGAAGCGCGCGAGCGCTGGCCGCTGCTCAATGTCGACGACGTGGTCGGCGGGCTGTTCATCCCCAAGGACGGCCAGACCAATCCTGTGGACACCGCCATGGCACTGGCGCGCGGCGCGCGCAGCGGCGGCGTGCGCATCCACGAGGGCGTCGCCGTCACCGGGATTCTCAAGAACAACGGCCGCGCCGCGGGCGTACGCACGGCCCAGGGCGACATCGCGACCGAGATCGTCGTGAACTGCGCCGGGCTGTGGGGCCACCAAGTCGGCGAGATGGCCGGCGTCGCCGTGCCGCTGCACGCCGCCGAGCATTTCTATGTCGTCACCGAGCCGATCGCCGGACTGTCGCCGGACACGCCGGTGCTGCGCGATCCCGATGGCGCCAATTACTTCAAGGAGGACGCCGGCAAGCTGCTGGTCGGTTGGTTCGAGCCGGTGTCGCGGCCCTGGGATCACCGCGCCGCGCCCGGCGACTTCGCCTTCGGCACCCTGCCGGTCGACATGGACCACATCGCGCCGCAGCTCGAGAAGGCGGCGCATCGCGTGCCGCGCTTCGGCGAGGCCGGCATCCGCACCTTCTTCAACGGGCCGGAGAGCTTCACGCCCGACGATCGCTATCTGCTGGGCGAGGCGCCGGAGCTGCCGGGCTTCTTCGTCGCCTCGGGTTTCAACTCCATCGGCATCCAGTCCTCCGGCGGCGCCGGCAAGGTGCTGGCTGACTGGATCGTGCACGGCCATCCGCCGATGGATTTGTGGGACGTCGACATCCGCCGCGTCATGCCGTTCCAGCGCAATCGCGCCTATCTGCGGGAACGCACGGTCGAGACCTTGGGGCTGCTCTACGCCATGCACTGGCCCTATCGCCAGGTCGAGACCGCGCGCGGCGCGCGGCGCTCGCCGCTGCATGATCGTCTCGCCGTCATGGGCGCCTGCTTCGGCGAGACCGCGGGTTGGGAGCGCGCCAACTGGTTCGCGCCGCCCGACATGGCGCCGGAGTATGCCTACAGCTATGGCCGGCAGAACTGGTTCGGCCCCTCGGGCGAGGAGCACCGCGCGGCGCGCGAAAGCGTGGCGCTGTTCGACCAGACCTCGTTCGGCAAGTTCCTGGTGCAAGGCGTCGACGCCGAGGCGGCTCTCAACCGCATCTGCGCCAACGAGATCGCCGTCGAGCCGGGCCGCGTCGTCTATACGCAATGGCTCAACGAGCGCGGCGGCATCGAAGCCGACGTCACCGTCACGCGCCTGTCGGCGACCGAGTTCCTGGTCGTCACGTCGGCGGCGTGCCAGACGCGCGACCTGGTGTGGCTGCGCCGACATATCCCCAGCGGATCGCGCTGCACGGTCACCGACATCACCTCGGGCCAGGTCGTGCTGGGCGTGATGGGGCCACGCTCGCGCGAGCTGATGGCGGCGCTGTCGCCGGACGAGGATTTCAGCGCCAAGGGCTTCGGCTTCATGACCTCGCGCGATATCGACATCGCCTTCGCCCGCGTGCGCGCCTCGCGCCTGACCTATGTCGGCGCGCTCGGCTGGGAGCTCTACATCCCGGCGGAGTTCGCCGCCGGCGTGTTCGACGCCGTGCTGGAAGCGGGTGATCGCTTCGGCCTGAGGCTGGCGGGTTATCACGCGATGAATTCGCTCAGGCTCGAATGCGGCTATCGCCATTTCGGCCACGACATCACCGACGAGACCTCGCCGCTCGAAGCGGGGCTGGGCTTCGCGGTGGCGTGGAACAAACCCGGTGGCTTCATCGGCCGAGAGGCGCTGTTGCCGGCGCGCGGCCAGCGGCTGAAGCGCCGGCTGGTGTCGCTGGTGCTCGACGATCCCCAGCCGCTCTTGCTGCACGACGAGCCGATCTGGCGCGATGGCGAGCGCGCCGGCATCGTCGCCTCGGGGATGTTCGGGCACACGGTGGGCCGCAGCGTCGGGCTGGGCTATGTCGGCCACGACGGCGGCGTCGACGCCGCCTGGCTCAGCGCGGGCAAGTGGGAAGTCGAGATCGCCTGCGAGCGCTTCCCCTGCCGGGTATCGCTCGCGGCGCCGGTCGATACGAAGGCGGCGCGCGCCTAGCGACGCACGAAATTGCGCCGGCGCGGGGCGGCGGCGCCGATGGAGCCGGGACGCTCGTCCTTGTGCCGGTAGATGACGCGACCCTTGGTCAGGTCGTAGGGCGTCATCTCCACGGTCACGCGGTCGCCGGCCAAGGCGCGGATGCGGTTCTTCTTCATGCGGCCGGCGGTGTAGGCGATGATTTCCGACCCCGATTCCAGGGTGACGCGGAAACGACCGTCGGGCAGCGCCTCGGCGATCGTGCCCTGGAACTCGATCAGATCTTCTTTCGCCATTTGTCCTCGCGGGTGCGGCGGTTGATGCGGTGGCGCCTACTCGGCCTTCAGATTGGTCGCGGCCGGCTTGCCGCGCTCCATGGAGACCTCAAACGACACCGTCTGGCCCTCGCTGAGGCCGTCGAGGCCGGCGCGCTGCACGGCCGAGATGTGGACGAAGACGTCCTTCGACCCATCGCTCGGCTGGATGAAGCCGTAGCCCTTGGTCTGGTTGAAAAATTTGACGGTACCCTTGGCCATGGACTGTATCCTTTGCGGTCGGCACGGGGCGCGTTGGACATCGGTCGCAACGCGCAGGCTCGATCGCCTGGGAGTCCCAACGCAAGGCACGCCAAAGACGCGCCGCGAGCCGAATGCGGCCAAGAGGTCGAACGTCCGGCCAATACGCATGTTCACGGCCATTAGACAAGTCCCTTTCCCCCTGGACCGGCCCGGACAGGCGCCGACCAGCGCCGGGAACCGCCTTACGCGCGCGTGACCGCCGGTTCCGGGATTCAACCCTCGCCACGGCGGGCGAAACGTGAGCCTATGCCGACATCACCGGCAGGACGATTTCGCGGCGCCGGTGGCTGAGAGACTGTGTGCTCCCGCCTGCGATGGAAGGGGGCCTATGCGCTCGATGATCAAGGCGGTTTCTGCCGACGCGCCGGCGCGCGCGGCCCCTTTGCGTGCGCCTAGGGGAGAACCGACATGAAGGAGCACAAGTTCAAGGTCGGCCAGTTCGTCCGCGTCGCGGCGCCGAAGTTCGCCGGCACGCCACAGGGCCGTTACGAGGTGTTGCGCCTCATGCCGCCGGCCGGCAACCAGAATCAGTACCGCGTGCGTTCGGCCGAGAACGGCGTCGAGAGGATGGTCAAGGAGGAAGACCTTTCCTGATCGAAGCCGACACTGTCCGTCGAGGCATCGATGCACCCTGTCCCCGCGTTGAGCGATAGCGCCGCGCTGCGCCGGACGCTTGGCGCGCACCAGTCGGCGCAGCCGTCGCGCGCGGTTCTCCAGCTCGTCTCGACGTTCGCGCCTTTCCTCGCGCTGCTCGCCGCGATGTACCTCACCGCGCATATCTCGTTCTGGCTGACCCTGGCTCTGGCGGTGCCCGCCGCCGCCTTCGTCGTGCGCATCTTCATCCTGCAGCACGATTGCGGCCATGGCGCGCTGTTCCGCTCCAAGTGCGTCAACGATTGGGTCGGCCGGTTCTGCAGTCTCGTCACGCTGACGCCGTACCAGCATTGGCGCCGCCAGCACGCCGGGCACCACGCCAACTGGAACAATCTCGACCGCCGGGAAAGCGGCGCCGACATCTACTCCTCGTGCCTGACGACGGCGGAGTATCTTCGCCTGGCGCGCCGCAAGCGCGCGGCGTACCGGATCGTCCGCCATCCGCTGATCGCGCATCTGCTGCTGCCGCCATTGGTCTTCGTGCTGCTCTATCGCCTGCCCTTCGACACGCCCGGCGCCTGGCGACGCGAACGCCGCTCGGTGCACGCGACCAATCTGTCGCTGGTGACGCTGTTCGTCCTTCTCGGCCTGTGCGTCGGCTTCGGCACCATGGCGCGTGTCCAGCTGCCGACCATCACCCTGGCGGCGATCGCCGGCGTCTGGTTGTTCTCGGTGCAGCATCGCTTCGAGGCCGCCGCCTGGCTGCGCCGCGTCGACTGGACGGCGACCGCCGCCTCGTTGCGCGGCACCTCCTATCTTCGACTGCCGCAGCCGCTGCGCTGGTTCACGGGCGACATCGGCTATCACCACGTCCACCATCTCAACCCGAAGATCCCCAATTATCGGCTGGCCAAATGCCATGCCGGCAACGCCACGCTGCGATCGGTCGCCACGCTCAGCCTGCGCGACGGGCTGCGTGCCCCGCGCTGCTGGCTATGGGACGAGGCGCGTGGGCGGATGGTGTCGTTCAGGGAGGCCGGACGCCGAGGCGCCCGATAGGGAGTTCAACCGCGCCGGCCCCGGGGAGAGGGCTGGGACCGGCGCGGCGCGACGCCTCTTTGGTTCTCTTAGTTGTCCTGAGGGGGCGTCGGAACTGAACTCACGCTTGCCCGACCGTCTCGAGGATCGAGGCGGCCAGGGCTTCACTGGGCGTCTTGCCGGCCCAGACGACATACTGAAACGCGGGATAGAAACGCTCGCTCTCGCCGATCGCGACCTCCATGAGGTCCTCGAGCTGCTCGACCGACAGCCCGCGCGTGCCGCGCAGCAGGATCGAGTGGCGGAACATCGGTAGGCCCTCCTCCGACCACAGGTCGAAGTGGCCGAGCCAAAGCTTCTCGTTGATCTGGGCCAGCAGGGCGTGCACGTCGCGGTGCTTCTCGCTGGGGATGCGCGCGTCGAAGGCGCAGGTAAAATGCAGCGCGCTCACGTCCTCGCGCCAGGAGAAGAACATCCGGTAATCGCACCAGCGGCCGGCGACCTCGACGGCGATCTCCTGCTCGCTGGTTCGATCGAAGGGCCATTCGTTTTCCGTCACGACCCGCTCGACCAGCTCAAGCGGATTGGGCGCCCGTCGCTCGCTATGCTCCCGTTGCATCAGCGCCATCGCCCACCCCGCGAATCCCATACGCGCCCGCCACGCCCCCGAGGGGCTGGACGGCAGGCGCGGACCACTACGACATCCAGTGCGTTTCCAAATCTTGTGGGCGTATTCTGGGCGCCCACTACCGATAGCCTGCCACGTCAGGACTCCCCGCGCAAGAATCCAGCGTGTGGATTCCGTGATTTTAATCCGGAGCCTGTCCGGGCCGCCTCAGCCGGCCGGCGGGTCGAGCCTGGCCAGCCGCGCCTCGAGCTCGACGATACGCGCCTTCAGCGCCTCGTTCTCCTCGCGTGCCGCCACCGCCATGGCGCGCACGACATCGAATTCCTCGCGGTTGGGCAGGTTCATGCCGTCGAGGATTTTGGCCAACTGGTCGCGGATCCGCGCCTCGACCTCCTCGCGCACGCCGCTCAGCGCGCCGGCGGCGCCGGCCGCTACCTTGGCCAGGTCATCGAGAAGGGGATTGCGCGTCTGCATGACGTCCTCCTGAGGGTCCCTGCGATATAGGCGCCAAGGCCGATACGCGCCAGCGCCGCGGCCGCGCTATAACGCCGGCATGATCGTGGTCACCGGCGGCGCCGGCTTCATCGGCTCCTGTCTGGTCGCGGACCTGGAGCGAGCCGGCGTGCGCGACATCGTCGTCATCGACCGCGTCGACCACGAGGCCAAGCGGCACAACCTCGTCAAACGGCGCAACCTCGCGGCCTTCGTGCCGCCTGAGGCTTTCGAGGACTTTCTCGCGCGCGAAGGCCATCGCGTCGAGGCGATGTTCCATCTCGGCGCCATCAGCTCGACCACCGAGACCGATCTCGCCCTGCTGGAGCGCGTCAACGTCGTCCTGCCGCTCGGGCTCTGGCGCTTCTGCGCCCGGCGTGGAATCCCTTTTCTGTATGCCTCGTCGGCGGCGACCTATGGCGATGGCGCTCAGGGCTTCGACGACGCCTTCGACGGCCAGGCCTTGCGCCGGCTGGAGCCGCTCAATCCCTATGGCGCCAGCAAGCACCGCTTCGATCTCGAGGTGCTGCGCATGGTCTCGGCGGGTGAGCCCGCGCCGCCATCCTGGGCGGGGCTGAAGTTCTTCAACGTCTATGGCCCCAACGAGTACCACAAGGGCGGCCAGCGCAGCGTCGCGCTGGCGTTGTTCGAGCAGGTGCGCGACGGCGGCCGCGCCCGGTTGTTCCGGTCCCACAATCCCGACTACGCCGATGGCGGTCAGCTACGCGACTTCGTCTGGGTCGACGACTGCGTCGAGGCCATGCTGACCTTGTGGCGCCAGCCGCGGCTCTCGGGCCTGTTCAACATCGGCACCGGCCAGGCGCGCAGCTTCCTCGACCTCGCGCATGCCGTCTTCGCTGCGATGGGCCGCCCCGTCGCCATCGACTGGATCGACACGCCCGAGGCGATCCGCGACCGCTACCAGTACTTCACCGAGGCGCGCGTCGAACGACTGCGCGCGGCGGGCTTCACGGCGCCGTTCACGACGCTCGAGCAGGGCGTGCGCCGCTATATCGAGGACCATCTGTCGGCGGCCGACCCCCATCGCTGAATGGGCGGCGGCAACGCCTCGCGTGACAGCCGCCGAATGGGCCGCTACACCCGCGCCCATGCTGCCCGCGGTCATCCCCTATCCCGATATCGATCCCGTCGTGATCGCCATCGGTCCGCTCGCCATCCGCTGGTACGCGCTGGCCTATATCGCCGGCCTCGTCGTCGCCTGGCTGATGGCCCGGCGCATTGTCGAGCAGGCGCCCCGGGTGATGAGCGCCAAGGCGCTCGACGATTTCCTGTTCTGGGCGGCGCTGGGCGTGATCCTCGGCGGCCGGCTAGGCTATGTGCTGTTCTACAAGCCGGGTTTCTACCTCGCCAATCCGCTGAAGATCTTCACCGTGTGGGAAGGCGGCATGTCCTTCCATGGCGGCCTGCTCGGCGTGACCTTGGCGATCATCTTCTATGCCCGCAAGCAGAAGGCCGATTTGTTCGCCTTCGCCGACGTGATCGGCATCGTCGCGCCGCAGGGCCTGTTCTTCGGCCGCATGGCCAATTTCATCAACGGCGAGCTGTGGGGCCGGCCGACCGACGTGTCGTGGGCGATGATCTTCCCGCGCGATCCGCTGCTGACGCCGCGCCATCCCAGCCAGCTCTACCAGGCCTGCCTAGAAGGCCTGATCCTGTTCGCGATCACGCTGGTGCTGTGGCGGGTCTACGGCCTGCGCCGCCGGCCGGGCTTCATCTGCGGTGTGTTCTGGGCCGGCTATGGCCTGGCGCGAATCATCGGCGAGTTATGGCGTGAGCCCGACGCGCATCTCGGCTACCTCGCCGGCAACTGGCTGACCATGGGCATGATCCTGTCGCTGCCGCTGGTGGCGTTCGGCGCCTGGCTGATCATGCGCGCGATGAACCGACCACCGCTGACCACCTGAGGCATGACCGAGCTCGCCGCCATCCTGCGCCAGCGCATCGCGCTGGCCGGCCCGATCACCGTATCCGAGTTCATGACCGAGGCGCTGAACCACCCGGCGCTCGGCTACTACCGCCGCGGCAGGCCGTTGGGCGCCGGCGGCGACTTCGTCACCGCGCCCGAGATCAGCCAGATGTTCGGCGAGCTGATCGGCGCCTGGCTGGCCGAACGCTGGATGGCCCTGGGCTCACCCCAACGCGCGCAGCTGGTCGAGCTTGGCCCGGGTCGCGGGACACTGCTTCTCGATGTCTTGCGCGCCACCCGCGCGGTGCCCGGCTTCCACGACGCGCTCGAGCTGCACCTGGTCGAGATCCACGCCGGTCTACGCGACGCGCAACGCGCGGCGCTGGCCGACTACGTCGCGCCGCGGTGGCACGAGCGCTTCGCCGAGGTGCCGTCGGGCGTGCCGCTGCTGCTGGTCGCCAACGAATTCCTCGACGCGCTGCCGATCCGCCAGCTCGTGCGCCAACCCTGGGGCTGGGCGGAACGCATGGTCGGGCTGGTACGCGAGAGCGCGAAGTTCGCCTTCGCGTCGGCACCCGGCAAGTCGCCGCTGGCCGCGCTGCTGCCCGACCCGGTGCGCGCGATCGAACGGTTCGGCTCGGTCGTCGAGCTGTCGCCGGCCGTCACCTCCCTGACATCCGAGATCGCGCGCCGCATCACGGCCGACCGCGGCGCCGCCCTGTTCATCGACTACGGTTACGACTCCGGCACCAACGGCGACACGTTGCAGGCGCTGCGCGCGCACAAGCCCACCGGCGTGTTCGAGGCCATCGGCGAGGTGGATCTGACGGCCCACGTGGATTTCGCCGCCGTCGCCCGCGCCGCCCGGCAGGCCGGCGCCGCGATCGACGGCCCCACGTCCCAGGGCGATTTTCTGCGCGATCTGGGCATCGAGACCCGCGCCGCGCTGCTGCGCCAGATAGCGTCGCCGGCCCAGGCCGACGCGATCGACGCGGCGATGCGGCGCTTGATCGACCCCGATCAAATGGGCACCCTGTTTCGCGCGATCGCGTTACGTGATCCGTCGCTGCCCCCGGCGGCGGGCTTCGCCTGACTCGGCTCGCCACCCCATCCGCGACGAACGGCGACCGCCCGTGCTCACGCTTCCCAGTCTTGCCCGCCTGCCACACGTACGACACGCCTTCTTCACGCGCGAAGGCGGCGTCAGCCAGGGCATCTACGCCTCGCTCAACTGCGGCTACGGTTCGACCGACGATCCCGCCAATGTCGCGGAGAACCGCGCCCGCGCCGCCGGCCGGCTGGGCCTGGCGCCGGAACGATTGCTGACCGTCCATCAGATCCATTCGACGACGGTGCTCAGGGTTGACGACACGAAGCTGTGGACCTCGCCCGGCGCGCCCAAGGCGGACGCGATGGTGACGGACCGACCGGGCGTGGCGCTGGGCGTGCTGTCGGCGGATTGCGCGCCGGTGCTGATGGCCGACGCCGCGGCGAACGTGATCGGCGCGGCGCACGCAGGCTGGAAAGGCGCGCTGGCCGGCGTCATCGAAACGACGCTGTCCGCGATGGAGAGGCTGGGCGCGCAGCGCGCGCGCGTGCACGCCGCGATCGGCCCCTGCATCGCGCGCGAATCCTACGAGGTCGGCCCCGAGTTCCCGGCACCGTTCATCGACCAGGACGCGACCAACGCCGCGTTTTTCTCCGCCTCGCGCCGCGCCGGCCACTACATGTTCGATCTGCCCGGCTACCTGCTGCGCCGGCTGCGCCTGCTGGGCGTCGCCGCTGTCGAGGACAGCGGCCACGACACCTTGGGCAACGAGCGGCAGTTCTTCAGCTACCGCCGCAATACGCTGCAGGGCGTGAAGGACTACGGTCGCGGCCTGTCCGCGATCATGCTGGTCGACTGACGCGATGCCCTACCTGGTGATGTTCGCCGTGCTCTGCATGCTGGGCCTGCTGGTGACCTGTGTCGCGATCGTGGCTTGAGCGCGCGCCGCGGGCCATCCTCGCGCTGTGCCTGCTGGCGCTCGCGGCCTGTGGCGACACACCCCGGCCGTTCCAGCCCGACGCCAAGGATGGCGACGCGCGCCAAAGCCCGGCGATCGAGACAGCGGAGTTCGTCATCCTGCCGCCCAAAGGCGTCACCGAGGCCATGGCCGAGCGCCTGCCCGTCGCCATCGTGCTGGCGTTGCGCCAGCAAGGCATCGTCGCCACGACCAACGGTAATGGCGCGCCCCGCACCATCGAGGTGTCCGGAGAGCCGCGCATGGTGAACGAGGAGCTGCGCATCTCCTGGGTCTGGACCGTGCGCGACGCCAAAGGCGGCCTCATCGGTCGACACGAGCAGGTGGTCAGCGCCAAGCCGGATGAATGGCTCGATGGTGGCGACCGGCTGATCTCGCGTGTCGCCGCGCGCGGCGCCTACCACGTCGCCGACATGATCGGCCGGGCCGATCCCGCCAACGCGCCGGCCGGCGCGCAGACCACCGCGCTGCCGCCGACCGAGGTGCCGCCGCCGGGCGCCGCGACACCGACTTCGGCCGCGCCACCGCCACCGACACCGGGCGGCGCGCCGCCGGTCGCCACGCCACCGCCGGCCGCAGCGGCGGCAAAATTCCCGCGCGTGCGCGTGGTCGCCGTCACCGGCGCGCCGGGCAACGGCAACCGCGCGCTGACCGCGGGCATGCGCCGCGCGCTGGGCGAAAGCCAGGTCGTGCTGGTCGACGCGCCCGACGCCACCACCATGACGGTGATCGGCTCCGTCGAGATCAGCCAGCCGGCCGAGGGCAAGCAGCGCATCGTAATCCGCTGGATCGTGAAAGGGCCGGGCGGCGAGCAGCTCGGCGATCTCGAGCAGGCCAACGACATCAAGGCCGGCGCGCTCAACGGCGACTGGGGCGGCGTCGCGCATGTCATCGCGCTGGCCGCCAGCGAGGGCGTCCTCGACTTGATGGCCCGGGCAGGCGGTGCGCCGCGCCGCTGAATTAGCCCCAGCCCGCGCGGTTTACAGGCCGCGCAAAGCTGTTTATGGTGCCGCCCGCAATCGGGGATTTATCCTTTATTTGTAAGGCTTTGCGCGCTGGCTAAGCGCCCGGGCGGGGATCGCGTCGATGAAGATTTTGACCGGCAACAGCAATCGGCCGCTGGCCGAGGCGATCGCCGCGCGTCTCGACCTTCCGCTGGTCAAGGCCAATATCCGCCGCTTCGCCGACATGGAGGTCTTCGTCGAGATCCTCGAGAACGTACGCGGCGAGGACATGTTCGTCATCCAGTCGACGTCGTATCCGACCAACGATCACCTGATGGAGCTGCTGATCTCCATCGACGCGCTCAGGCGGTCCTCGGCGCGGCGCATCACGGCGGTCGTGCCCTATTACGGCTACGCGCGGCAGGATCGTAAGTCGGGGCCGCGCACGCCGATCTCGGCCAAGCTGGTGGCCAACCTGATCACCGAGGCCGGCGCCAATCGCGTGCTGACCATGGAGCTGCATGCCGGGCAGATCCAGGGCTTCTTCGACATCCCGCTCGACAACCTCTTCGCCGGCCCGATCTTCTCCGACGACATCCAGCGCCGCTTCAATGGCAAGGGCGAACGGCTGATGATGGTGTCACCCGATGTCGGCGGCGTGGTGCGCGCCCGCGCGCTGGCCAGCCGCTGCGACGCCGACCTGGCGATCATCGACAAGCGCCGCGAGCGCGCCGGCGTGTCGGAGGTGATGAACATCATCGGCGAGGTCGAGGGTCGTATCTGCATCCTGGTCGACGACATCGTCGATTCGGCCGGCACGCTGTGCAACGCCGCGGTGGCGCTGAAGGACGCCGGCGCCGAGGCGGTCTACGCCTATGTCACGCATGGCGTGCTGTCGGGCGGCGCGGTGGCGCGCGTGGCGGCCTCGCCGATCACCGAGATGGTGATCACCGACACCATCCAGGCGACCGAGGCGGTGAAGGACTCCAAGAACATCCGCCAGCTGGCGATCGCGCCCCTGATGGCCGAGGCGATCCAGCGCATCGCCGACGAGCGTTCGGTCTCCAGCCTGTTCAACTGAGCGGACACCATCGTTCACCCCGGCGTGCGGCGATTTGAGTCGCCGGGCGCCCCGTGGCCGTGCGAGCCTGTCGATATGGACGAGGCGGCACGACCAGGCGGGTCTTCTGACGTCCCGCGCTGGCGACGTTTCCTGCCGGTCGCGGTGATCGTCGCCGGCATCGTCGCCTATTTCGCGCTGGGCCTGCACCGCTATGTTTCGTTCGAGACCGTGCGCGCGCACCGCGCCGAGCTGGTCACCTGGGTGGCCGATCATCGGATGCTAGCGATGGGCATCTTCTTCGTCGGCTACGTGCTGATCATCGCCTTCTCGTTGCCGATCGGCGCCCTGGGCACGCTGCTCGGCGGCTTCCTGTTCGGCATCCTGATGGGCACCGCCCTGTCGGTGATCGCCGCCACGGTCGGCGCCACGATCGTGTTCCTGGCGGCGCGCGGCGCCTTCGCCGACGTGCTGCGCCGGCGCGCCGGTGGCTGGTTCGCGCGCATGGAGGACGGACTCAACCGCCATGCCTTCTCCTACCTGCTGTTCCTGCGCTTCGTGCCGGTCTTCCCGTTCTGGCTGATCAACATCGCGCCGGCGTTCTTCCGCGTGCCCACCCGCACCTTCGCGCTGACGACCCTTCTCGGGATCATCCCGGGCACGGCGGTCTACGCCAGCGTCGGCGCCGGCCTCGACAAGGTCTTCGACAAGGGCCGCACGCCGGACCTCGACACGCTCAGCGACCCGAATCTCCTCCTGCCTCTCGCCGCCTTGGCCCTGCTCTCGCTGGTGCCGGTGGCGTGGAGCTGGCTGCGCGCCCGGCGCGAGAAGGCGTGATGACCACCGATTGTGACCTCTGCATCATCGGCGGCGGCTCGGCGGGGCTGACCGTGGCGGCCGGCGCGGCGCAACTCGGCGCGCGCGTGGTCCTGATCGAGCGCGGCGAGATGGGCGGCGACTGCCTGAACTACGGCTGCGTGCCGTCCAAGGCGCTGATCGCCGCCGGCCACACCGCGCAGGCCATGCGCGACGCTGCACGATTCGGCATCGCGCCGGTCGAGCCCGTCGTCGATTTCGCGGCGACCATGGATCACGTGCGCGGTGTAGTCGCCGCCATCGCACCCAACGATTCGGTCGAGCGCTTCGAGAAGCTCGGTGTGCGTGTCCTGCGCACAAGCGCGCGCTTCATCGTGCCGGACGCGGTCGAGGCCGGTGGCGAGCGCATCCGCGCGCGTCGCTTCGTCATCGCGTCGGGTTCGCGGCCGACCGCGCCGCCGATCGCCGGCCTCGACACCGTGCCCTATCTCACCAACGAGACCGTGTTCGGCAATCGCCAGCTGCCCGGACACCTGGTGATCATCGGCGGCGGCCCGATCGGCATGGAGATGGCGCAGGCGCATCGCCGCCTCGGCGCGCGCGTCACCGTGCTGGAAGCCGCCACTTTGCTCGGCAAGGACGACCCCGAGCTCGCCGCGATCGTCGTCGCGCGGCTGCGAGCAGTGGGCGTGGTCCTGCGCGACAAGGTCGCGATCGCGCGCGTCTCCGGCGCCGCCGGCGCCATCACCGTTGAACTCGACGGCGGCGAACGGATCGAGGCGACGCACCTGCTGGTCGCCGCCGGCCGCGCGCCCAACGTCGAGGACCTCGATCTCGACAAGGCCGGCGTCGCGTTCACCAAGCGCGGCATCACCGTCGACAAGGGCCTGCGCACGAGCAATCGCCGCGTCTACGCCATCGGCGACGTCAACGGCCTGCATCCCTTCACCCACATGGCGGGCTTCCACGGTTCGCTGGTGATCCGCAACGCGCTGTTCCGCCTGCCGGTGAATGTGCACGCAACCGCGTTGCCGTGGGCGACCTACACCGACCCCGAGATGGCGCAGGTCGGCCTGACCGAGGCGCAGGCGCGTGCGAGTCATGGCGATGGCATCCGTGTCGTGCGGTGGCCGCTGCATGAGAACGATCGCGCGCAGACCGAGCGCGAGACATCGGGGCTGGTGAAGGCCGTCGCCGACAAGAGCGGCCGCGTGCTAGGCGCCGGCATCGTGGCGCCGCGCGCCGGCGAACTGATCCATGTCTGGTGCCTGGCGATGGCGAAGGGCCTGAAGCTCGGCACCGTGGCGCAGATGGTCGTGCCCTATCCGACCCTCGGCGAGGCGAGCAAGCGCGCCGCCGGCTCATTCTTCACGGATGCCTTGTTCTCGCCGCGCACGCGCTGGCTGGTCAGGCTGCTGCGGCGATTGCCCTGACGTGGCGTTGGCTCACGCCTCCGCGCTGTCATTCCGAGCGAAGCGAGGAATCCAGGCGGCTTCACTGGATTCCTCGCTCCGCTCGGAATGACAAACCGGGCCCATAGCGTCGGCGCATCGACGCCATAGGGAGCCGATATTTCAGCTTCCGCCTCGCCTCGGGCAGGTTCGCCTCACGCCGCAATCAGCGGCCGCGAACCAAACCCGAGGAGACTATCCATGAAGACCACCGCCATCATCGCCAGCGCGCTCATCGCCGCGATCGCCATCGCCGGCAACGCCAGCGCCCAGGACAAGACCGAGAAGTGCTACGGCGTCGCCAAGGCCGGCAAGAACGACTGCCAGACCGCGACCTCGTCGTGCTCGGGCACGTCCAAGAAGGACGCCCAGGCCGACGCCTGGATCAGCGTGCCGGCCGGCCTCTGCGCCAAGATCGTCGGCGGCTCGACGACCGCCAAGAAGAGCTGAACCACCGAGATCGGACGCGGCGCGACGCCCCACCCGGCGGGACCATCCCCCGCCGCCGCCGGGTCGATGCACCCAACCCCATCGACGTCGTCGCCGCGTCCGACCCACCACGCCATCCAGGGAGTCCGATCATGAGCACGCTCGCTATGTCACAGCCGTCGCGTACCCCGATCGTCTCGCGCCTCGCCGCCGCCCGCGCGGTGCTGGGCCGCGTGCCGCAGTCGGTTTTCAGCCTGCTGTTCCGCGTCTCCGTCGGCGCGGTGTTCTTCAAGTCCGGCCTGGTGAAGATCCAGAGCTGGGAGACGACGGTCGGCCTGTTCCGCGACGAATACGCGCTGCCGATCCTGCCGCCGCACATCGCCGCCTATCTTGGCACGGCGGCCGAGCTGATCTGCCCGGTGCTGATCGTGCTGGGCCTGTTCGCCCGCCTGGGCGCCGCCGCCCTGTTCGCCATGACCATGGTGATCCAGTTCCTGGTCTATCCCGAGAACTGGGCCGAGCATCTGATGTGGGCGTCGCTGCTGGGCTTCATCATCACGCGCGGTCCGGGCACACTGTCGCTCGATGCGCCCATCGCCCGCCAACTCTTCGGCCGCGCCTGAGCGACCGGAGGGGGCCATGTTCGACCAGCCTCCCCAAACCGCGGCGGCGGCAAGTCAAACCGCCGCGCCGCGGCGCCCGCGTATCGTCATCGTCGGCGCCGGCTTCGGCGGCCTGGCCACTGCCAAGGCGCTGGGCGGCGCCGACGCCGATATCACCGTGGTCGACCGGCGCAACTACCACCTCTTCC
>CAYTFW010000008.1:53055-72806 GCA_964437145.1 uncultured Rhizobiaceae bacterium | reverse complement strand
GCCTTCAGCGGATTGACGCGCAGGTCGACTGGCGCTGACTCCGCCAGCGCCGCGACCTCCGGCTCGAAGCGCGCGCCGAAGGCCTCGTCGAAGAACGGCTCGATCCAGGCCGGGATGTTCAGGCGCACGGCGCGCGGTTGCGCCGGGTGGTCGTAGGTGTGGCCCTCCAGGCGCGTCAGCACGTCGCGCTCGGCCGGCGCCAGCGAGGCCGGGCGGTAGCGGCCGGTGTCGATGGCGTGCTCGATCTGGCTCACCCGCCAACCGTCGTGCAACAGCACGTCGACGAAGACACGCAAACGCGGCGAGACCGGCAGCTCGGACTTCGCGCGCTCGAGCCACCACTCGATCTGGGCGCGCTTCCTGAGCACGCCGTAGATCCGCTCGGTGATCGAACGCCGATCGCCGCCGCCGATATAGCGTCGGCCGCGCAGGAACTCGCCGACAACCGCGTCGGCCGGCTTGCGCGGGTTGGCCAGGATCTCGGCCAACGCCTCGATCGCCGTGCCGATGCGGGCACCGGGGGTCATCGCCGTTCGGGCCGCGCCGCTCCAGCGGCGCTCTTCGTCCGGCCGATCTCAGAGCGCCGCTGGAGCGGCGCGGCCCGAAGATGTGTGGGGTGCATGGTCATGGTAAGTTGGGCGCTCTAGTTCCACCCGCGGGCGCGGAAGTCAATCGATGCGCAGGACAGGCAGCAGGGGCCGCGAGGCGACGATCGGCGCGGCGCTGGTTCTCTGCAGCCTGCTGCTGGGCTTCGTCGGCTGCGAGATCGCCGTGCGCCTGCTGAGCCGCGGCGACGGGGCGTGGGAGTTCCGCAACTACGTCGCCGACCCGGAGCAATGGGAGGGCCGCTGGCGCACCATGCGGCCCGACCCGCTGCTCGGCTACATCCCGCGCGATGGCTACAGCGGCAGCGACAATGGCTACCGCGTGCACATCACCTATGGCGCCGACGGCTTGCGGCTGCACCGCCGCGACAAGCCACCGGCCAGGATGGCGCCGCCGATCCTCGTCGTCGGCGATTCCTACGCCATGGGCGCGGAGGTCGGCGACGACGAGAGCTGGGCCGCCTACATGGAGGAAGCGCTCGACCGGCGCGTGCTGACCGGCGGCGTGCCGGGCTACGGCATCGACCAGGCGGTGCTGCGCGCCGAGACGCTGATCGGCAAGTACAGGCCCGACGTCATGATCGTCGGCCTGATCGCCGACGACGTCGAGCGCGCGCGCATGCGTATCCTGTGGGGCCTGCAAAAGCCGTACTTCGAGATCGAGAACGGCGGGCTCGTGCTGCGCAACGTGCCGCTGGCCGAGCCTGATCGCGATCCCCGGCTCGACCCGCTGCGCCGCGTGCTGGGCTATTCCTACCTGATGGACGTCGCCATGCGCCGGCTGGGCCACATGGCGTGGTGGCGGCGCGGCCAGCCGAGCCACGTCGAGCCAGCGCACGACTACGGCGACAAGGTCGCCTGCCTGCTGATGGATCGCCTCGCCGCGCTCAGCGAGCGGCACAAGACCAAGATCGTGCTGGTCGCCCAGTATTCGCGACAAACCTGGGAGGCCGAGCACTATCGCCGCAACGAGGTCGCCGTGGTGCGCGCCGTCGCCGACTGCGCGCGGGCGCGCGGCATCGACACCATCGACACCTACGCCGCCGTCGCCGAGGCGGTCCGCGCGCGCGGCATCGCGGGCTCGTACACCGGCACGCACATGAACCCGGCCGGCAACCGCCTGACCGCCGCGCTGATCCTGGACTGGCTCAAGGCCAATCCATAGAGGCGCATCTGTCATCCCTCGCCGCGCTCGGGATGACACGGGCTCACATGTTCTGCCGGTAGTTCGGCGCCTCGCGCATGATGTCGACGTCGTGCACGTGGCTCTCGCGCAGGCCCGAGCCGGTGATCTTGAGGAACCGGCAATTGCTCTGCATCTCGGCGATCGAGCCGTTGCCGGTATAGCCCATCGCCGCCTTCAGGCCGCCGACGAGCTGGTGGATCACGTTGCCGACCGGGCCCTTGTAGCCGACGCGGCCCTCGATGCCTTCGGGCACCAGCTTCAGCGAGTCGGCGACCTCCTGCTGGAAGTAGCGGTCGGCCGAGCCGCGCGCCATGGCGCCGAGCGAGCCCATGCCGCGATACGATTTGTACGAGCGGCCCTGGTAGAGGAAGACCTCGCCCGGGCTCTCGTCGGTGCCGGCGAGCAGCGAGCCGATCATGGCGACGTCGGCGCCGGCGGCGATCGCCTTGGCGAGATCGCCGGAATACTTGATGCCGCCATCGGCGATCGCCGGCACGCCCGCGGCGTGGCAGACCTCGGCCGATTCCATGATCGCGGTGAGCTGCGGCACGCCGACGCCGGCGACGATGCGGGTGGTGCAGATCGAGCCCGGGCCGATGCCGATCTTCACCGCGTCGGCGCCGGCGTCGATCAGCGCGCGCGTGCCCTCGGCGGTGGCGACGTTGCCGGCGATCACCTGGGCATAGTTGCTGAGCTTCTTGATGCGCGTGACCGAGTCGAGCACGCCGCGTGAATGACCATGCGCGGTGTCGACGATGATGATGTCGACATCGGCGTCGAGCAGCGCCTCGGCCCGGCGGTAGCCATCGTCGCCCACGCCGGTGGCGGCGGCGACGCGCAGGCGGCCCTTCTCGTCCTTGCAGGCGTGCGGATGCTTGTTGGCCTTCTCGATGTCCTTGACCGTGATCAGGCCGACGCAGTGATAGTCATTGTCGACCACCAGCAGCTTCTCGATGCGGCGCTGATGCAGCAGGCGCTTGGCCTCGTCGCGGCTCACACCCTCGCGCACCGTGACCAGCCGATCCTTGGTCATCAGCGAGCTCACCTGCGCGCGCTCGTCGGTGGCGAAGCGCACGTCGCGGTTGGTGAGGATGCCGGCGAGCTTGCCGCTCTTCTCGACGACGGGCACGCCGGAGATGTTGTGCGCCGACATCAGCTTCAGCGCGTCGGCCAAGGTCGCGTCGGGTTCGATGGTCAGCGGGTTCACCACCATGCCGCTTTCGAACTTCTTGACCTTGCGCACCTCGTCGGCCTGCGCGGCGATATCGAGGTTCTTGTGCACCACGCCCAACCCGCCGGCCTGCGCCATGGCGATCGCCATGTTGGCCTCGGTGACGGTGTCCATCGCCGCCGAGATCAGCGGGATGCCGAGCTCGACCGTGCGCGTGAGCCTGGTCTTGGTCTGGGTCTGGTGGGGAAGCACCGCCGAGGCGGCCGGCTTCAGGAGGACGTCGTCGAACGTCAGGGCTTCCTGAATATCCATGGCCACCTCGTCCAGCAATGGGTGGCGCCATCGCCACCCGCGTTTCCCTTGGGATGGCGCGCCATCATACACATCGCGGCTACAAAGCCAAGGAGGTAGCTAGATATTGTGGCTCGATTGTTTTGCAAGGGTCGGCGATTCGTTGCGCCCGGTCCGGTTCCGACGCAACGAACCGCATGATCGCGGCGGAGGGACGTCCTACATCCCGCCGATGAAGTCGCGCTTGCCGACCTCCACGCCGATGCTGCGCAGGATCGCGTAGGCCGTGGTGACGTGGAAATAGAAGTTCGGCATGGCGAAGTGCAGCAGATAGACCTCGCCCTTGAAGGTCATCGGGTTGCCACCGATGGTCCGCGTGATGTCGCGGCCCTCGCTGCCGTCGATCTGCTCACGCTTGAAACCCGCTATGTACGCCAGCGTCTTGTCGATGCGCGCCTTGCAGTCGGCGAGCGTGGCCTCGTTGTCGTCGTACTTCGGCGGCTCGACGCCTGATAGCAGCGCCGGCGTGCTCTTGGCGAAGTCGGCGGCGATCTGGATCTGGCGCACGAAGGGCAGCATGTCGGGATAGAGCCTGAGCTGCAGCACGACGGCGTCCTGCATCTTCTTCGAGGCCGCGAAGGCCGTGCCCTTGTCGAGCACATTACCGAGTGCGCGCAGCTGGCGCTGGAAGACCGGCACAGAGGCCGAATACATGCTGATGGTCATGACTACTCCCTCCCGACACGGCCACGAAAGCCCGTGGCGACGACGTACATCTCCGCCGAATCGGCGCGGCTGGCCGGCGGCTTGATGTGCTTGACCTTCTCGAAGTCGCGCTTGAGCCGCTCCAGCAGCCCGCGCTCGGTGCCGCCGCGCAGCACCTTGGCGACATAGACGCCGCCCGGCCGCAGCACCTCGCGCGCGAAGTCGTGCGCCGCCTCGGCCAGCGCCATGATGCGGGCGTGGTCGGTCTGCGGATGGCCCGTCGCGGCGGCGGCCATGTCGGACAGCACCACGTCGGTGGGCCCGCCGAGCTTCTTGCGCAACAGATCCGGCGCGTCGTCGGCCATGAAATCGTGGTGCAGGATCTCGGCGCCGGGGATCGCGTCGATGGCGGTGATGTCGATGCCGACCACCTGCCCGCCCTTCTCCGGCTTCACGCGCTCGACCGCGACCTGGGTCCAGCCGCCGGGCGCGCAGCCGAGATCGACCACGCGCGCGCCGGGCTTCAGGAATCGCACCTCGTCGTCGATCTCGCGCAGCTTGAAGGCGGCGCGCGAGCGATAGCCCTGGCGCTTGGCCTCCTGCACATAGGGATCATTGAGCTGGCGCTCGAGCCACAGGGTCGAGCCGATCTTGCGGCCGCGCGCGGTCTTCACGCGCACGGTCTGGCCGCGGCCGGTGAAGCGGGTGCCTCCCTTGCCGCCCGGTTTCTTCGCCGCCATGGTCAGCAGTCGTCGCGCGCGTGCAGCGGATCGGCTTCGCGATCGGCCTCACGCATCAAGTCAACCAGCACGCCCTCGCGCAGGCCGCGATCGGCGACGCGGATGGAGCCCACCGGCCACATCCGGCAGACCGCCTCGAAGATCGCGCCGCCGGCCAGCGCCAGGTCGGCACGGTCGTTGCCGATACACGGAACTTGAGTGAGCTCGCGCACCGACATGCGCGAGAGCTCCGCGCCGATGCGCAGCACCGTGTCGCGCGCAAGCGACGCGCCGTCGACGGCGGCGCGGCTGTAGCGGCGCAGGCCGAGATGGTGCGCGGCCATGGTGGTCACCGTGCCCGAGGCGCCGATCATCTGCACCTCGCCGGCGCCGGCGCGCTTGTGCACGTCGTTGGCGGCGCAGAACGGCTTGAGCGCGTCCTGGATCAGGCCGACCATGCCGTCATAGACGCCGTTCTCGAGCGGCCGCTCCCGCGGCTGGCCGTAGAGCATCGACTCGGTGAGCGTCACCACGCCCCACGGGATCGATACCATGTCGATGATGCCCAGCTCCACGCCGCCGGGCAGGTCGGGCCGCGCCCGCACCATGACCCACACGACCTCGGTCGAGCCGCCGCCGATATCGACCAGCAGCGCGTAGGGCCGCGCCGGGTCGATCAGCGACTGGCAGCTCGCCAGCGCCAGTCGCGCCTCCTCGGCGGCGCTGATGATCTCCAGCTTCAGCCCGACACGCGCGCGCACCGCCGACAGAAAATCCGCGCCATTGGCGGCGCGGCGGCAGGCTTCGGTGGCGATGTGGCGCGAGCGGGTGACGCCGGCGCGCTGGATTTTCGCGGCGCAGACCTCCAGCGCGTCGAGCGTGCGATCGATCGCCTGCTCGCACAAACGCTCGCGATCGCCGATGCCCTCGCCCAGCCGCACCGGGCGCGAGAAGGCGTCGACGACATCGAAACCGGTGGCCGAGGCGCGCGCGATCAGCAGGCGGCAATTGTTGGTGCCGAGATCGATCGCGGCATAGGTATGGGCGAACCGGCCACGCCGCCACCCGCCTATGTGCTCCGCTGCCGTCACCGTCGCCCCGTCTTCCGCGTCCCCACGTCAATCGATCATGGTAACGACAAGGCATTCAGGCGGCGAGTTAAATCGAGCGTAGCCTCACCCCGAGAGTCGGTCCGCGGTCCTCTGCGTGAGGCGGGTGTCAGCCGGACAAGCGATCAATGTAGGCCGAGCCGATGCCGTTCTTCTCGCAATAGCGCCGGTTAAAGTTCCACAGCGGGCGCGACGAGGTCGTGTCGGTGAACGGCACGGAGTGGCGCGGGTCGTCGGTCGGCGCGCTGCGAGGTCGACCTCCTCGAGCGCGTCGGGCTGGAAGGCCTTGGCGACGGCTCGATGTATTCCAAGAATTGGGGCGGGACGGCTTCAGGCCTGATGACTTTCTCCACAAGTCATTGCCGTCAGCGGTTGCTCGCCTATCAGCCGGCACGGGCCCGCCAAACCTGCCGCGTCTCACCATGCCACGTCCACGCGTTGGACAGCGGCGCGGCCAAGGTATGACACGGCCCCACAATTCCACTCCAGCCGAACGCTTGCAAAGCCGCGTGCTGGCCGCTACATCCCTGCCCGGCCGACGGCCCCTGCTGGGGGATAGTTTAACGGTAGAACAACCGGCTCTGACCCGGTTAGTCTAGGTTCGAATCCTGGTCCCCCAGCCAATCTCCATAACATATTGAAATTATTATCTTTAACTTGGGCCATCGACGATATGGTCGACACCTGCCTATCTCTAAATTGACCCATGAAGGCCAAATCATGCGCCCGGGTCTGACCTGTGTTCTTGATCGTGATCCGAATGCAGGGAGCCCTCCTGGGGCTCCAGCAGTTCCATGAGAGTAGTCTGAACCGAAACATAGGCTCGTAGCTGCCGCTGGGCGGTCTCCGTCATCGTCTTGACGGACGCTTCAGCCGCCGCCGCCGCCTTGGTCGCGGCATCCGCCGATTGTTGAGCGATAGCGATCTGGCGTTCCCCCGCCGCGTGGAGGGCGGCCGCGAGTCTGTGCGTGGCGCGCCAAAGAAGGATGGTGGAGATGGCGAGAACAACCGCGACAACCGCGATGATGGCATCGCCGTAACGCTCCAGGAATGCGCCAACTTGGATCAATGTACCGATCGCCGCACTGTGCACAGCGCAAACCCTCTCGCGTGTATTCTTATCGATTTCACATACTTCGACCGGCTCACTCAACACGCCAAAATGCCACGCTGAAATTGCCAGGACCACGGCGGCCAAGAGCAGCGCCAACAGCGCCTTCGCCATCACATACCCCCGTCAACACGCCCGCACAGAAGCGCTGATCCAAGACGCGCCATTTTCCACCAGTTCAAGCCTCTGCGCACTCTTTGTCTAACCAGCCGCGGCGGCTTTCTATCTCCGCGCGTGGCAGTCTTTCGCAAGAGATATGCTGCTGTCATTGTGCCGGAGCGCATGGGCTTCCGGCCACTACGCAAAAGACTCAGGCGGTGGCGAGCAAGCGTCAACAGTGTCGCGTTGGTCCAGAAACCATGAGGGTCATCGAAGCCAGCCGACGTCTTGGCGTACGCTGCGGTCTTACCCACGACGTACGGCAACGCGGCGAGAGTCCTGTCATTCGACTGGACTCGATTTGATGTGTCGCGCGCCTATCGGTAGCCCTGACCGAATGCTGCACGAGAGTAGTACGCTTGCCCTCAGCGTTCGCGGAGAGGAGTTCGTCCGCAGCACTCCAGGCGACCTGCCAAAGCCCGACCAAGAGCGCTACCAACCGGCGCCACCCCGAGCATGCCCTCGAGCGAAAACGCAACCGCGATGGGGTGGTGGGGATCTTCCCGGTTAGACGAACACGCTCAGACCGAGGTCTAAACGCGCCGGGCGAGCCGCCGGATTATCCTACCCCTAGTTGCCAGATACCGTGATTCTCTACCACTGGCTTGGTGCAGGCCGTTGAGGGTGACGTTGTCCCTGCGGTTTCGCGCCGCTCGGAAATGGGCTGGTACCGGTACTCCACTATTCGAACTACTCCTAACGTACTACCACCAATGGAGTACTTCCTTCTCGCTCGAAGCTATCGCCCTTCGAATCAATGGGATGTCGGCAGAAGCTAGGAAAGAAGTTCCGGAGAGTCTTGCTATCCCGGTGCAAAATTCTGCTTTGAACTGTGCGGCTACTCAGTTATCTTGAGTACCTGCTCGTGGATATTAATGAGCAGTTTAATGAGTATTTAGATAACTTTACGCTAAAATTACGTGAATATCTTTGGGCGATGCCCACTGGGGATAGGGTTACTGCCTACCGGGATAGGGAGCGATGCTCACCGGGGTAAAGGGCAATGCCCGATTGGGGATGGAGAGTACAATGTACTTGTTTTCAGAGGTGATACCCACCGCCTTGGTTGGACCGGATTCGTTGTTTCGCGAAGGTCTGAAGGGGGTTCTGAATCCACCTTATCAGGCTGATACCGTCGCGGAAACCATTGATTCCGTGCAGCAAATCGCCGCGCTGGATCTGATTATTCTGATTGCGGATGCGGATCAAGCGGTTCTGCATGCCCAGCTGCGACGCGCGAAGGAAAAAAATGCGAGCGCGCGAGTCGTGGTCATGGGTGATGCCGACACGTCCGACGTCGTATGGCCCCTGATGGCCGCGGGCGCAGATGGCTACCTCTTGAGAAAGATTTCGCCTGGAGCGCTGCGCGCGTCGCTTGACGCCGTGATGCTGGGGGCGACCGTCGTGCTGCCGGCGCCGAAAAATGCTTTCACAAGCGAGAGCATGGACTGCATGTGCCACGATCAGCACGCCGCCGAAGCGGAGAGCCCGAAGCTGGACGCCGAGGTGGAGTACAAGAAACTTTCCGATCGGGAAACCGAGGTCCTGCTGTGCCTCACGAAGGGGGAGTCGAACAAGCAGATCGCCCGCAAGTTCGAGATCACCGAAGCCACCGTGAAGGTGCATCTCAAGGCGATCCTTCGCAAGATTCGCGTGAGCAATCGTACCCAGGCCGCGGTGTGGGCGCATAACAACTACGTTGCTCGTCCGCCGCGCCTGCCCCAGGTTGGGCGGGCCGATTTCAGGCCGGACGCAAGCCGAGGATCGATCCTGCGGACAACGTACAAGACGCCGCACGAGGCGCCGGTCCATCAGAACATCATTACCCAGGAAAACGGCCTGATCGTCGCGGACAGCGTGAACTGAGACGACCCGGGCTGCGTCGCCGCTGATCGTGGCTTCATTTATGGAAAATCATCCGCCCGGCCAGGGCGGTTGAACTAGAACTGTCCGGCTCACAACGGTCCAAGATTCCGGGATCAGGTCAAAGGAGCCTCGTCTTGTTCCGCATCCCGTCAGATTTCCCGATTGGTCCCAGAAATCAATCGTTTCTGGTTCCCAATGGGCATCTCAGTGTTGCGTTACGCGTAGTCTCACGTAGATTGACCCTCAGGGTAGAGGGCAACCAAGTCAACAATCTACCTTTGGGGGAAAGGTAATGCGGTCACCGAAGTTCTTGAGCTGTGTCGTCACGGTTCTCGCCCTTGCCGCAACCGGCTGCACAGGTCCCACTGGATTGCCGGCCGACACTGTGCCCACCGGGGAGGCGGCGCCTCAGTACCAGATCGGCCCGGGCGATGCGCTCGACGTCTTCGTCTATCTCGCCCCTGAGCTGAGCACGACCAACCTACCGGTGCGTCCGGATGGGCGTATATCCCTGCCGTTGGTGCCTGACCTGGTCGCCGCCGGCCGCTCGCCCACCCAGCTCGCCACCGACATCACCGCGCGGCTAAAGCGCTATGTGGTGGACCCCAATGTCACGGTGATGGTGCGCAGCTTCGTCGGCGCTCCGTCGCACCAGGTGCGTATCCTGGGCGAGGCGACCCAGCCTCGTACCCTGCCCTATCGCGAGGGCATGACCGTGGTCGACGCCGTCCTCGAAGCGCGAGGCCTGACCCGCTTCGCCGCCGGCAACCGGGCTGAGATCATCCGCCGCGGCGCCTCCGGCGAGCCACCGCGCGTTCTGCGCGTCCGCCTCGACGACCTGATGCGCGGCGGCGACCTCAGCCAGGACGTGCCGCTACGCCCCGGTGATACCATCGTCATTCCGCAGGGCTGGTTCTAAGCGATGGCCACCATCGACCTTGTTCGTCGCTATTCCGCCTCGGCCTGGCGGCACCGCTGGAAGGCCGTGGCATTGATCTGGCTGGTGGCGCTGCTCGGCTGGACTGGGTTGCGTTTGCTGCCGGACCGCTACATCTCCACCGCGCGCATCTATGCCGACGCCGATGCCGTGCTCGGCATGCTGCTGCGCGGTATCGCCATCGACAATTCCCCCGCCGCGCAGGTGGACGTGCTGCAACGCACCCTGGTCAGTCGCCCCAACCTCGAAAGGCTGGTCGACCGAACCGCGCTATCCCAACGCCTCACCGAGGGCGTCGACCGCGAGAAGATCATCCAGACGCTGAGCCGCGACCTACGCTTCGGCAGCCCGTCTCGCAACCTGTTCGCCGTGGAGTATGTCGACACCGATCCGCGCATCGCGCAGGAAGTCGTGCAGCATGTGGTGAACCTGTTCCTTGAGTTGGCCAGCGGCTCCGATCGCCGCCAGATGGACAATGCCCGCTCCTTCCTGGTGCAGCAGCTTTCCGCGTATGAGCGCCAGCTGCGCGAGGCGGAGCAACGCCGCGCGGAATTCACCACCCGCTATCAGGACTTGCTCTCGGTCAACGGCAGCGTATCGCGGCTCGATGCCGTGCGTACGAGGATCCAGACGTTGCGCGGCGAATTGTCGGATGCGAACAGCCGCCGCGACCTTCTCAAGCAACAGATCGACGCCATACCCGCGGTGACGCAAGCCGCGCCCGCCGGCACCTCCCCGGCGGTGGCCGAGGCGGAGCGGCGCCTGATTATTCTGCGCCAGCGCTATACCGAGCAGCACCCGGAAGTGGCCGCGGCGCGCGCCGCGGTTGTCGCCGCCCGTGCGGTAGGCGGTACCGATCGCGCTGTCGGCACGCAGCGCGGCGACCCGATGCGCGAGCAGCTGGTGGTACGCCTCGTCGATACCGACACCCAGATAGCCTCGCTGGAGCGCCAGTTGCGCGACTTGGAGGCGCAGAGCGCACAACTTGAGAAGATAGCGCGCGACGCGCCCGAGGTGCAGGCGCAATTCGCCAATCTCGATCGCGACTACAACATGATCCGCCAGAAGTACGAGGAGCTTCTGGGCCGACGCGAGGCAGTGAACATCGCCGACGCCGCGCGCACCGGCAGCGACCGCGTGACGCTCCAGGTCGTCGATCCGCCGACCATGCCGACGAGCCCGGCCAGTCCCAAGCGCCTGCTGCTGGCGGCGGTGGTGCTTGTGGCGGCACTCGGTGCTGGTGGCGTGCTGCTCATCTTGCTGGTGCAACTCGACACCACTTTCTATACGCTGCGCGAGCTACGCGGCATCGGCGTGCCGGTGCTCGGCGCCCTCTCCGCCCCCTCCCGCGGCCGGTTGCGCTGGGCAGACGTTACGCTTCTCCTCATCTGCCTGCTGCCGCTGCCTCTTGGAGTCGTCGTCGCCACGATCGGGCCGCTCAACCTTATTCAGATGTTCTCAGCATGAGCCCCACCCCTCCCGAGCGTCCCCATCTGGCCGAGCGCGCCGCCGTTGCGGCGCGCGCCGCCATCGCGGCCGATGCGCTCCTCGCCCGCACGCCGCGGCAGCCTCTGATCGAGCGTGCCGCCGACACGGCGCGCGCCGCCATGGCGGCCGATGCGGTCCTTGCCCGCGCCCCGCGGCAGACCCTGGTCCCGGTGGAGACGATCCCCGCGGCGGTGGAGAAGGTGGCACCACCGGCTCCCCAAAGCCCGGCCACCGCCCGGCCCACCCACGACGCGCCGGCGCCGATCACCAGCGCCCTGCTCCGACGCGCCGGCCTGGTCAGCAATGCGGGTCCCGCGTGGGAGGAGATCGCGCTGGTTCGCGAGCAGATTGTGCGCAGCGTCGAGACCACGCCTTCAGCCAAGGATCGACTGGCAAGGCTCGTGGTGGTCACCAGCGCGCGCACCGGCGCGGGCACGTCCTTCGCCGCGCTGAACCTCGCCGCGAGCATCGCCGAGGGAACGGATCGCCGTGTCATCCTGGTGGACGCCGCGGGGCGCGCGAACTCACTCACGGCTTTGCTCGGCCTGCGCGACTCACCGGGGCTCGGCCAGCTGCGCGACACGGGCCGCAATGACCCAGCCGGGCTACTGCTGCACACCGAGATCCCCGGCCTCCTTGTCCTGCCTCGCGGTACGTCGAAGTCGTCCAACGCGCAGGACAACGTCGTGGAAGCGCTGCGTCACCTCGCCGAGCGGCTGCCGGACCATCTGATCGTGCTCGATACGCCGGCTTGTCTTGAATCCAGCGTCGCTGGCCTGCTCGCCGCGGTGGCGGGTCAGGTGGCGCTGGTGGTGGAGGCGGAACGCACCAAACGAGCGGAGGTGGAAACGGCCTTGGACATCCTCGATGCCTGCCCGACGTTGCAACTCCTGCTGAACCGCTCGGCGCTGCGCGTCAGCGACCGCTTCGGAGGGCCTGCCTCGCGCGCGGGCGATGTGACCGTCGGTGCCCGTCAAGCTTAGCGTCACCCTGCCGGTCGGCCTGGCGGCGGCGTTGCTGCTCGCCTCGCCCGCTGCCGCGCAGACCGCCCCAGCCGCACCGGCCGCCCCAGCCGCACCGGCGGACAGCGCGGCGCCGAAGCCGGCCGTCGGCGGCGAAGGCACCGCCACGCCCGCTGCTGCCACTCCGGTTCTGGAAGCGCCCAGGCTTGGCCCGCTGAGCGGCCGCGACGGCCCGATTGCGGTCCGCCAGCCGGCGGGCGGCGCGTTGCCGGGATTCTCGACCACCGCGCCGAGCTTCGGCGTCGCCGGCATCAACACGCCCTTCGATCTCGGCCCCCGGTCCTTCGGCATCCGGCCGTCCATCGGCGTCGATGTTCTCGCCACGAGCAATCTGTTCCGGACAAGGCAGAGCTCACGCACCGAAGTCGTCACCACCGTCGCGCCGGGCCTGGATGCGGCGGTCGACACGCTGCGGCTGTCCGGTTTTCTGCGCTACTCGCCGGCGTTGCGCTTCTACGGCACCACTTGGAACGGCGTTGACCACGTCGGCGAAGGGCGGCTCGTCGCAGCGCTGCTTCCGGGCTTGTTCTATCTCGACGTCCGCGGGTCGGCGAGCATTCTGCCAGTCACAGCCGGGCAGATTCCCGGTAGCGGGCAGGTCATCGACAGGGGCAACACCACACAGACCTACGCCGCGCAAGTCACGCCTTACGTGGTGCACAACTTCGGCAGCATGGCCTCGGTGCAGGGCGGCTATTCCTTCCAGTATTCCCGGCAGGACGGAGCTGATTTCAGCCAAGCCGGCCTGGACGGCTCGGGTGCAAACTACACCGGGCATCGCGGTTTCGCGGTGCTGCGTAGCGGCGAGGATTTCGGCCGCCTGGCGCTGCAGGGGCGCGTCGACAACACTTGGTATGTCGGTGACGGCATCTACAACGGCGCTCGCACCTTCATCACCGCCGTTGAGGCGCGCTACGCCGTGCTGCGAAGCGCCGCCGTGTTCGGCGAGGTCGGCTACGAGAACCTGAGGTTTGCCGGCACCAGTCCGTTCGAGATCAAGGGCGTGATCTGGGGAGTCGGACTGCGACTGACGCCGACGCCCGAATCCATCATCATCGCCCGCTATGGTCGGCAGAGCGGCTTCAACTCCTTCAGCCTGAACGCGGGCGTGGCCCTCGGCGGTCGCACCAGCGTCTTCGCCACCTACAGAGAGGCTCTCGCCACGCCGCTCACCCAGGCCCAGGACCTGCTCGGCACCACCACGACCGATGCCCGCGGCGATTTGGTGGACAGCCAATCCGGCGCACCGGTCGTGCTGATCAACCCCTTCCTCGGCCTGTCCGACACGCTCTTCCGAACACGCCTCGCCGCGGTGTCGCTGCGGTATCAGTGGCCGCGCGACGTCTTCACCCTTTCCGGCAGCTGGCAGAGCCAGGATCCCGTCACCTCAGGGCGCGCCACCACGCCCGTCACCTCCAGCCGCGGGGCCTTTGCGACCTTTAGTTGGACGCATGAGTTTTCGAGAGTCACCACCGGGCAAGCGACGGCACAGTATGGCCGGGTCACTTCCGGGCTAGCGGGCCAAGGCTACGGAAATGTCTATACCGCCGGCACGACGCTGTTTCACGAGCTGAGCGAACAGCTCACCGGCAGCCTGCAGTTCGCCTGGGCCCGCGACGCCGCTTCGGAGACCAACCAGAGCGACACGCAGTTTCTCATCCGTGCCGGTCTGCGCCGAACCTTCTGAGGCAGCGTTATGGTTCTCGACACGTACGGATTCCGCCATCCGCCTTTCCAGATGACGCCGGATGCGCGGCTGTTCTTTCCCAGCACGGTGCACAGCCGTGCCTATGCGCATCTGCTCTATGGCCTGTCGCAGCGCGAGGGCTTCGTCGTCGTGACCGGCGAGGTGGGTGCCGGCAAGACCACGCTGATCGAACGGCTATGCGCGGAATTCTCGCCCCAGGGTCATGCCATCGCACGGGTGATGACAACCCAGGTCACGGCCGGGGATCTGCTCCGCCTCGTCGCCGTCGCTTTCGACGTTCCGTCCAAGGGCGCCAAGTCGCAGCTGCTGCAAGGCATCGTCGCCACACTGCGCCGCGGCATCGCTGAAAGGGGCCGGCGCCACATCCTCATCGTGGACGAGGCGCAGGCGCTACCGGTCTCCTCGCTCGAAGAATTGCGCATGCTCTCCAACATCGCCGAAGGCGAGCATGCGCTGCTGCAGGTTGTGCTGATGGGCCAACCGCAGCTGCGACAAACCCTGGCGCGGCCGGATCTCGACCAGCTCCGCCAGCGCGTCCTCGCCGCGTATCACCTCGCCGCCCTCACACGGGAGGAGACGCATCTCTACGTCCGGCACCGTATGACCTCCGTGGGGTGGAGCGGCCATCCTGCCTGGGAGCCGGCGGCGCTCGACCTGGTGCATGTGCATTCAGGCGGCATCCCGCGGCGGATCAACCGGCTCTGCAGTCGAGTGCTGCTGGCCGCCGCATTGGAACGTGCCACCGTGCTGACCGCCGAACTGGTCAGCATCACCGCCGAGGAACTGACACATGATCTCGGCGTGATTACCGCCGAGGAGCCCGCGCAGGATCTTGGCGTGGTCACGGCCGCGGCCCCGCCGCCGCAGATCGCCGCCGCGACACCGACCCGGGATCTCGGTGTGATCCACACCAACGCTCCGCCGCCACAGATCACTACCGAGGCGCTGACGCAGGATCTTGGCGTGCTCCGCAATATGGCTCCTCCGCCACAGATCGCTACCGAAACGCCGACGCAAGATCTCGGCGTGCTTCGCGACATGGCTCCACCGCCACAGATCGCTACCGGGGCGCTGACGCAAGATCTCGGCGTGCTTCGCGACAAAGCCCCGCTGTCATTCAGCGAGGAGGACCGCGCCACGGTACGCGCCCTCGCCGAGCGCGTCGACCAGCTGGAGCGCGCGGCGTTGCACCGCGAACGCATGCTGCTGCGCCTAAGGGAGGTGGCGAAGCAGGCCGCCTCCGCGAGCGGCGGTGCATGAGCCCACTTCGCAATGCCATGTCCGTCGATGTGGAGGACTGGTTCCAGGTCCAGGCCTTCGCCGACATCATTGCGCGCGACAGCTGGGACGCGCGCGAGCGACGCGTCGAGGCGAACACGAATCGCGTGCTCGACCTTTTCGCCGCCGCCGACGTGCGCGCCACGTTCTTCACCTTGGGCTGGGTAGCCGAACGGCATCCGGCGCTGATCCGGCGCATCGTCGCCGAGGGCCATGAGCTGGCAAGCCATGGCCATGGCCACGAACAGGTGCACGCGATCGGCGAGGCCGCTTTCCGCACCGACGTCAGGCGCGCCCGCGCCATCCTGCAGGATACCGGCGGCGTGCCGGTGATCGGCTATCGCGCACCCACCTTTTCGATCAGCGCGCGGCACACCCCCTGGGCCCACGTGGTGCTGGCCGAGGAGGGCTATCGCTATTCCTCCTCGGTCTTCCCGGTACGCCACGACCTCTATGGCGACCCCGATGCGCCGCGCCGGCCGCACCAGCCGCGCCCGGACGGTGTCGCCGAGATCCCCATGACGACGGTGCGCGCCTTCGGGCGCAGCCTGCCCTGCGCCGGAGGCGGCTGGTTCCGCCTGCTGCCGTATGAGTTGACGCGCAGCGGGCTGCGCCGCGTCAACGCCACCGAAGGCCAGCCCGGCGTCTTCTACTTCCATCCCTGGGAGCTCGACCCCGGTCAACCGCGCGCCGAAGGAGCCGGGCGGCTGTCGCGCTTCCGCCACTACACCGGACTGCGCGCGATGGAAGCGCGGCTGGTGCGGCTGCTGCGCGACTTTAGCTGGGGTCGCATGGACGAAGTATTCGGCGCCGCGATCGCCGCGCCGCTGCGCGAAGCGGCCTGAGATGTCGGTCCGCATCCGCCCCCTCGACGAGACCAACGCGGCGGCCTGGGACGCTTTCGTGCGCGCCCGGCCGGACGGCAGCTTCTTCCACCGCTCCGCCTGGGCAGGGGTGATCGCGCAGAGCTTCGGCCATGCCACGCACTATGTGCTGGCCGAGCAGGATGGCGCGGTGGTCGGTGTGCTGCCGCTGGCGCGCATGAAGACGCTGCTGTTCGGCGAATCGCTCGCCTCGACGCCCTACTGCGTCTATGGCGGTGCGATCGCCGCCACGCCGGAGGCCAGCGCCGCGCTCGACGCGCATGCCTTCGAGCTGCAGGCGAAGCTTCGTACGCCCTGCCTGGAATATCGCCGCCTCGGCGCGGCCGATCCGGGCTGGGTGGAACGACCCGCGCTTTACTACACCTTCCGCAAGCCGATCGCCGCCATCACCGGCGACGAGGCCAAGGATATGGCCGCCAACATACCGCGCAAGCAGCGTGCCGAGGTGCGCAAGGGGCTGAAGCGCGGCCTCGAGATCCGCACCGACCGCGATGTCGACGCGCTCTTCCGCGTCTACGCGGAAAGCGTGCGCAACCTCGGCAGCCCGGTCTTCCCCAAGCGGTATTTCCGCGCGCTGCTCGAGGCCTTTCCCGAAGAATCCGACGTCACCACGGTGCTGCATGAGGGCCGGCCGGTTTCCTCAGTGCTCTCCTTCCACTTCAAGCAGGAAGTGTTGCCCTACTACGGCGGCGGCACACATGAAGCGCGCGGCCTCGCCGCCGCCGATGTGATGTACTGGGAAGTGATGCGCCGCGCCGCGCAGGAGCGCGGCGCGACGATGTTCGATTTCGGCCGCAGCAAGGCCGATACCGGCGCGTTCGCCTTCAAGAAGAATTGGGGCTTCGAGCCAGAGCAGCTTCACTACTGCTATCGCCTGGCGCCGGGCGCGAAGGTTCCGGACAACAACCCGAACAACCCGAAATACCGCTACTTCATCTCGGCCTGGAAGCGTCTGCCTTTGCCGGTTGCCAACGTGATCGGCCCGCATTTGGTGCGTGGCCTGGGCTGAGCACATGTCCAAGCCGCGGCTTCTATTCCTCGCGCATCGCATCCCCTACCCGCCCGACAAGGGGGAGAAGATCCGCGCCTGGCACATGCTGGAGCACCTGGCACGGCACTGGGCGGTGGATCTCGGTTGCCTGGCCGACGATCCCGCGGACCTCCAGCACTTGCCCGTGCTGCGCGACTGCTGCGCGGAGGTCCATGCCGCGCCGGTGACGCGCGGCGGGCGCATCGCACGCACCCTGCTCGGCACGCGACCCGGACAACCGCTGAGCCTCGCCTGGTTCCATGAACCTGGCCTCGCGCGCTGGGTACGCGCCGGCCTCGACGCGCGGCGCTACGAGGCCGTGCTGGTCTATTCCTCGGCGATGGCGGCCTACGTACCGCCGCAGCCCAGCGGGCCACTATGCATCCTCGACATGGTGGATGTGGATTCCGAGAAGTGGCGCGCTTACGCCGCTTCGGGCAGTGGGCCGAAGCGGCTGGTCTGGGCGCGGGAGGCGCGCACCCTGCTGGCCTTCGAGCGCCGCGCCGCGGCGCAATTCGATCGCACCTTGCTGGTCTCGTCGCAGGAAGCGCAGACCTTCGCCGCGCTCGCCCCCGAGGTCGCGTCGCGCATAGACTGGGTAGAGAACGGCGTCGATGTCGCGCGCTTCGATCCGGCAGCCGACTGGCCCGACCCCTTCGCGACCGGCGCACCCGCCATTGTCTTCACCGGCACCATGGACTACCGCCCGAATATCGAGGCGGTGAGCTTCTTCGCCACTGACGTGATGCCGCGCTTGGCGTCGCTCTCGCCGGCGCCGCATTTCCACATCGTCGGCGCCAATCCGACGCCGGGCGTGCGGGCCCTGGCCGAGCTACCGCGCGTGCATGTCACGGGCAGTGTGCCTGATGTGCGCCCCTACCTCGCCCATGCGGCGGTGGCGGTGGCACCGCTTCGGATCGCGCGCGGTATCCAGAACAAGGTGCTGGAGGCGATGGCCATGGCACGGCCCGTCGTCGCCTCGCCGGAAGCGCACGAGGGCGTGCGCGCCGTTGCCGGGCGCGACCTGCTGGTTGCGGACGGCGCGGAAGCGATGGCGGCGTCGGTGACGCAGGTGCTGGCCGGCGGGATGCCCAATTTGGGCGCGACGGCGCGTGCCGCCGTGCTGGCCGGGCATGACTGGAAGGCCACGCTGGCGCGGCTGGATGGCATCCTTGCTGCTCCGAGGATCAAGGCGGCCTGAAGCCGAAGGAGCGTTCCCTCCCGCCCCGTCAGGAACCTGCGGAACCTGGACCGCGGTGCATTGACGCCAGGCATCCCCGCTGCCGAAGCCCGAACCCTTGGGTGTTCGGGGCGATTATTGAGAGTATTATCCGTCTGAGCACCCCGTTTCGGCTGCAAAAGGTTCTATGTATTGGCGGCGCGGTGGTGTTCGCCTCCGCTGAAGTTGCGGGCCAAGGGTCGATCTTGGCGCCGTTCGTTGACCGGGGGATGTACTGATTAGGCGGGCCATCAAGCAGATCTTGCGCGGAACTATTCCCGCGCCGCTCAGGCGCGCCATCCGCAAGAGTATACCTCGCCGCGAACACCTCATCGTGGCGCGGATGGTATGGGAACGGCAGAGCTTGGCATTGGCCGGCACGCGCCGCCCCCGAGCCCGCGGCCGCATCCTCTGCTACCACTCTATCGGACAACCCGAGTTCGGGCTGAACGACGTCCATCCCACCCGCTTCCGGCGTCACATCGAACTGTCGCTGAAAGCCGGCTATCGCTTCGTCCCCCCATCGCAGATCGCACAAACCGGCGGCGGGCCGAAGGATCTGGCGATCAGCTTCGATGACGGCCTGAAGAGCGTGTTGACCGCCGCGGCCCCGATCCTGCGGGAATACGCCATCCCCTATGCGCTCTTCGCCGTCTCCAGCTGGAGCGACATGAAGAATCCGTATTGGATCGATCGCGCCCTCAACTGGCGCGAACTAGAGCTTCTGCTCAAGGATGGCGTGGAGGTTGGCAGCCATTCGGTAAGCCATCCAGACTTCGGCAAGATCGACCACCAGCGCGCAGTCGACGAGCTCTGCACCTCCCGCGAGGTCATCAGGCAGCGGCTCGGCTTCGCGCCAGACACATTCGCGATCCCGTTCGGGCAATCGATGAACTGGTCGGCGGCGTGCACACGAAGCGCCCACGAGGCGGGCTACCAGATCATCTATGCGCAAGCCGAGGAAACCCGCCCCGAGGGCACGGTCGCCCGCACCTTCGTGACCAAGCACGACACCGACCGGATCTTCAAGGCGGCCCTCGCTGGCCACTATGACCGCTGGGAAGAATGGTACTGAAGCGTAAAATCTCCGTTGTCGTTCCGACCTTCGATCGCCCGGCGACGTTGCGCGAGGCTCTCGCCAGCATCCGGGACGTCGAGGGCTCGGGCGTCCAGGCCGAGTTCGAAATTCTGGTCGGCGACAACGGCCTGAAGGAAGAGACGCGGCGCCTCTGCCTGGAATTCGGGGCGACCTATGTCCCCGCT
>CAYTFW010000008.1:33489-53045 GCA_964437145.1 uncultured Rhizobiaceae bacterium | reverse complement strand
TCACGGCCGCGGCGCGTCCTATGCGCGCAACGCCGCGATGGGCGCGGCGAGCGGTGACTTCATCGCCTTCCTGGACGACGACGACGTCTGGCTGCGCGGGCATATCGAGCCGCATCTCGCTTATCTGGACGCGCATCCGGAGCACGACGCCGTCATTGGCCAGGCCATCTACACCGATCACGAGCTCAAGCCGATCAGCGACCCTTGGCCAAAGAACCCGGGCAGCGGGGACGACCTGTTGCGGCGCATGCTGAGCGGCCTTTTCCCGCAGATCGGCACCGTCGTCGCGCGCCGGTCCGTGATCGACAGCATCGGCTATTTCGATACCAAGCTCATCGGCGGCCAGGACCTGGATTGGCAGTTGCGCCTCGCCGCGAAAAACAAGCTCGGCTTTGTGCCTGCGCCCTGCCTCCTGTTCCGCCTCCGGGCGCCAGGGACCTATGACGCCCTTCAAAGCAAGCGCGCCCACTTCGACCGCAAAGTCTTCCTGAGGCACGGCATGCCCAACGCTTTGCGGCTCTGGAGAACTCCGATCGGCATGATCCGCGCCTATCACAACACGCTTCTGCACTTTTATCGGTACTTCACGGACAAGGCGATCTGGTGCGCGGAGAATGGATCGGCCGGCGACGTCTTCAGGGCGCTCAAGGTTCCGGCGCTCTACACGCCGCTGCTCCTTGCCCCTGAGATCTTCCGGCGGTCGCCGCTTCGCACGGCGTTGCTCGCCGCCGGCCGCCGCTGGCTCAAGGGTGATGCGGCCTCGTCAGCCGCCCGTCGGCGAAGCGACCGATGAAGCGGCCGATCCATGTCTGAATGCTATCAACGGCAGGCTGCCGCTTCCGAGGTATCGCAAATGCAAGCAGCGGAGGTGCGTGCATCGTGGCCAGACCTACTGGACCATGGATCCAAGAAGAGACCGGCCGCGACTGTTCTCGATGAGTCTCACCGCCACAGCGGCACACCGCTGGCCGGCGTCAACAAGCTGCTCAAGACAACATCTTCGAGGACAAGACCGGGCTAGGACACTGGCGATCGATCCACGGGGGGCGATCATGGACAACAAGGCTGCACCAGTTTCATGGGTCCAGCGAGTTCAGTGGCAAAAGGCAACTGGACTGGTGGCGTCGGCGGCCGCCCTACTCGTCGCGCTTGCAGGCTTCTTGCTCGTCCGCAAAATCCTGACAACACCGTCGTGGCCCGCCGATACCGATCTCTCCGTCTATCTCAACGCCGCCGACGCGATTTTGGCCGGAAGCTCACCCTACAATCCAAGCCTCTATGCCGCCGACCCTTACGGCTACCCGCCGCTCTTTGCCGAATTCATGGCGCTTCTGCGGCTGGTGCTCGGACGGGGCCATAGCTGGCTGATCTGGCCGCTGGTTTGCGCAGTTTGCCTCTTCGGCGCGCTCAATCTGCTCATGCGCAAGTTTGGCACGCGTTCTCCCGTGTCTTGGATTGGCGTAGCCGGCGGCTTGCTGATGCTCGGGCATATCGGACGCAGCGACCTCTTCCACGGACAACCGGACTTTGTCCTTCTGCTGCTGTTCATGTCAGGGCTGTTGTGCCTACGCCAAGGCGCAATTCCCTCAGGCGCATTGGCATGGGGCGTCATGATCGTGGTCAAGCCGTTCCTCGGCGCGGTCGTGTTCTATTTGCTACGGCGTGGCCAGTGGCGCGCGGCGATCGCAACCGTCGCCATCTCCGGCACTCTCTTCTTTCTCAGTTTTCTGCCCTTTGCCACTCGCTTGCCGGACGCCATCCGAGGTTGGCTCGAAGCCTCCCGATGGTTCACAACCATTCCCAATGTGGCCAAACCAGCCAACCAAACGGCATATGGTCTCTTCACGCGTCTCTTTGTCGACACGCAGTACAGCGACCCCTGGATCGACGCGCCGGCGCTTGTGCCGATCCTCATGATTCCGGTTCTGCTGATTGTCGTAGCCGGCATCTATTTCGGCATCTCAGGCCGCACTACCGCTAGTTCCGAAGGCGCCAGCAATGCAGAGAGTGGCGCCCGCGACATCATTGAGGCATCGCTGCCACTAGGGCTCGTGATGGCCATGGGTCCGCTTGCCGAAGCGCCCCACCTCTACCTCCTGCTCCCTGCAGTATTCGCCAGCGGGATCATGCTGCGCCTCAAGTGGAATACCCCGCACCTGCGCAAGCTCTGGGTAGCAGCGACGGGATTCTGGGCAGCGCTGTTCATGCTTTTCATCATCCCATACCGCGCAACGTTGCTCGCCGTGTACTCCTGGCCCGAACTCACGGGTGTCAAAATTCTGATCAGCGGGCTGAACGGCTACATCGTGTTGGCCGCCTGCCTGCTTGCCGCCTGGGCGCTCCACAGTGAACGCAGTGCTCGTTCGAGACTCGCAAAATGACTGATACATTGATCGCCGACCCGCCAATCCTTCTGCGGACGCCGCCGCTTGAGCGAAAGCTCGTCTCTGTTGTTGTGCCTTGCTACAACGAGCAAGAGGTACTGACGCACACGCACGAGCGGCTATCTCGCGTCATGCAGAATTGCGGACACGACTACGAGATCGTATACATTGACGACGGCAGCAAGGATCGCACCGCGCTGCTGCTTCGCGAAATACAGGCGTGCGACGACCATGTGCGGGTCATCTTCCTGGCGCGCAACTTCGGCCACCAGATCGCCGTTACCGCGGGCCTCGACTACGCCAATGGCGACGCGGTCGTGTTGATCGACGCCGACCTCCAGGATCCGCCGGAAGTGATCCCCGAGATGATCGCGAAGTGGCGTGAAGGCTACGAGGTTGTCTACGGAGTCCGCGCCACCCGAGACGGCGAGACTGCCTTCAAGCTCTGGACGGCGCGCGCGTTCTATCGCCTCATCAATGCCCTGTCGGAGGTGCCGTTGCCGCTCGACACCGGCGACTTTCGCCTCATCGACCGCAAGGCGGTCTTGGCCCTTCGGCGCATGCGCGAGCACCATCGCCTACTGCGGGCCATGACCACCTGGATTGGCTTTCGCCAATATGCGCTGCCCTATGACAGGGCCAAACGCTTCGCTGGTGAGTCCAAATACCCAATGCGCAAGATGATCGCATTGGCTTTGGATGGTATAGTGTCGTTCTCGATCGTGCCTCTCAGATTGGTCACGCTGATCGGCTTGGCCCTGTCGATTCTGTCGGTTGTCGGCATCGCCTACGCGGTGATCTTGCGCTTGATCACCGACATCTGGGTGCCGGGCTGGACGCTTCTCTTCATCTCCTCGCTCCTGATTGGCGGGATGCAGTTCATCTTTCTGGGAATCATCGGCGAGTATGTCGGGCGCATCTATGGCGAGGTGAAGGAACGTCCCCTATTCCTGGTGCTCGACGTTCTAGGTCCGCCAACCTTCGGCGCAACGCCCGAACACCAAACCCAGAAGGTCGAGCGCACGTGATCACGACCTTGCTCAATCGGCTGCCTGCGCCGCTGCAGCGCTTTGTGCTTTACGCCTTGTGCGGCGGTAGCGGGGTTGCGCTTGATTTTTGCGTATATGCCGCGCTGGTTTCTCTCGGCCTTTGGTATCAGGCCGCAAACATTGTTGGCTACGCTGCCGGGACGCTCTTGAGCTTTGTGCTCAACCGCGCCTTCACCTTTCGTGTCATGGATGCGCCGATTCGGCGCCTGGCAGGTTTCTTCGCAGTCGCGGCGATCGGTTATGCCGTCTCGTCGGCCGCACTCTGGTTTTTGATAGAACGCATGGCGCTCAATCAGCTTCTCGCCAAGGCAGCTGTGTTGGTGCTCGTCGTCATCATCCAGTTCGGCATCAACTCCACCGTCACTTTCCGCAAATCGAAAGCAGGCACTGCGTGAGCGAAACCGTTGATTGCGTTGTCATCGGAGGCGGATTTACCGGCCTTGCCGCAGCCGCCGAGCTCGTTCGGCTTGGCCGATCGGTGACGATCGTGGAAGCGGCGGACCAGCTTGGTGGTCTCGCCGGCGGCTTTGACATTGGCGGCCATGAACTCGAGAAGTTCTACCATCACTGGTTCACGAGCGATCGCCACATCACCGACCTTGCCAAACGAATCGGCGCGAGCGACCGCATCGTAACGCGGCCGACACGCACGGGCATGTACTATTCGGGCAACTTCTTCCGCATGAGCACGCCGTTGGACCTCCTGCGGTTCAACGCCATTCCTTTCCATGACCGGATCCGCATGGGAATTGCGGCGCTCGCGGTGCGCCGCATCAAAGACTGGCGCAAGCTCGAGTCCATCAGCGCGAAGGACTGGCTCATCTCCTGGTTCGGCGAGACGGTCTATCGTGTGGTCTGGGGGCCGCTCCTCAGCGGCAAGTTTGGACGCCACGCCGACGAGGTTTCAGCCGTCTGGTTCTGGAACAAGCTTGCGCTCCGCGGGGCCAGCCGCGGCAGCAAAGGCCAGGAAGAGCTCGCCTATTTCCTCGGCGGCTTTGCCGAGCTCGCACGCGGCGTTGGCCGCTATATCGAATCGCTCGGCGGCAAAGTCCGCACCGGCGTCAAGGCGAACGCGATCGTTCGTCAAAGCGAAGCGATCCTGCGGGTCGACACGACCCAGGGAGCGATTTCTGGTCGTTCCGTCTTGGTTACAACACCGATGCCGATCGCTGCGGACCTCCTTGAGAGCGCCGCGGGCCCTGACTACGCGGCCAGCCTGCGTCACATCCGATATCTGGGCAACATCTGCCTTGTTCTCGAATTGGATCGTTCGTTGTCCGGCCTCTACTGGACCAACGTGAACGATGCGGCGTTTCCATTTGTGGGCATCATCGAGCACACCAATTTCGAACCGCCGACATCCTACGGCGGGCGGCACATCGTCTATTTGTCGAAGTATCTGCCGACGGAAGAGCCGCTCTACAACATGAACGCCGAGGAACTGCTGGCGTTCTCTGAGCCGCATATCAAGCGCATGTTTCCGGAATTCGATCGCGCCTGGGTAAAGCACGCCTACGCCTGGCGCGAGCCTTATGCGCAGCCCCTGGTGGTGCAGCGCTATTCCGAGATCATCCCGGCCTTCGATACGCCTCTCGAAGGCGTGCATCTCGCAACAATGGCGCAAGTCTATCCCGAAGACCGCGGCACCAACTACGCGGTCCGCGAGGGCGTAATCGCCGCGGGACGCATTCACACGAACCTTTGTGCCAAAGACAGCTGCTCAACCAGGGATCGTGTCGGAACTGCCCCCTCCCTATCAACCGGCGCAGCACTCATTACCGCGTGAACCCGGCGCATGTGGGCATTGGGTCAGTTCTTGACCCTCTAACATGACGTGACCAACGACGGCTACGCGGGGAAGCCAGGGCAGCTTCAGGGCTTGCGGAGAACAAGCACCGGGCAGGCACCCCACCGACCGCTTGCGTCGGGCATGACACACTGAACCGCGAACAGAAGCGTCAGAAACGACTGACCGATCCAACCGTCCGGCACATATCTCTTCATGAAGCCATTATCAACCAGACGAAAACAATCGTATGTGTGCTTGAAGGGCCATTCCTGCCTCTCAAACCACTCTCTCGGCTGCGGCTCGTCAGCAGCGCGATCCGGTACGCCCGCAGACGCCAACGGCGTCGCCTCTTCGGGCCCTTTCATCCGAAGTTTCTGCGCCAATCGAGCGAGCCGGACCTGTATCCCGGACCAGGGCCATTGATAAACCACAACTGCAATCCCGCCCGGCTTGAGCACACGCCACATTTCCAGCATAGCGGCCCTCTGGAACGCCGCCGGGATTACGTAAATGAGGTGATTGCAAGTCACGGCATCGAAAACACCATCCTTGAAAGGCAGGGCCGCGGCATCCCCAACAACATACTCTCCACGATCACCGAGCTTTTCCCGGGCCTGCCTCAGCGCCGTAATGGAAAGGTCGACACAGACGCGCTTCCTGAAATTGGCATGATACGAAAGCAACTCCTCATGCGGAATGGACCCGCTTCCTAGATCCAGCAGGAAATCGCCGCCGTTGCGGTAGTACTTTGCGAGTCTCGAGATGCATCTCCGGGTGTAGTGGTACGACGCACCGCGCATGTCGAGATCGTGAACTGACTCCTTCGACTTGCCATCCGCCGCAGTCTTCCACCCGAACTGGTCATAGTACTCGGTGGTGCTCGAGCTGGTGCTGACCTTTTCAGGAAGCAGCACGGGTATCCCGTCAACAAGCCGATATGAGTTTTCGCCGCTGACGAGCGACGCGCCATCGAGATGGAGGCTCCCCTGGGTAACAGGGCAGCGCAGGATGTCGATGATACTGGTCATGCATCCTCATGCATCGACGTCGCGTTCTGTGGCGACGGACACGATCAATTAACCATTTCTTTTCTGTAGTATCAGACATCAATATTATCTCATGCCTTGTGAGAAGTCATGTCAGTCTTGTGTAATTTCTTCTCTATTCTCGCAATCCTAGAAGCAGAATTCCGCATATCATAGTTCTGTCAACTTGCTGACGCCCGATATGCATCGCGTTTCCCGTGACCTCTTTGAGACCTTCGCTCAGAGCATTCAGCCCGCGCGACCGGCAGCCGCGCCGGCTAGAGCAGCGAGCACGCGATGACCCACATTACCGTTGTGCGGGCGCACCAGCGCAGCATCGGTGTCCCCAAAGAGCGACAGCAGTGATCCCCAGCAGAGCCACAGCAAACATCGAGGCAGCTCGATCGCGAACCCCACAAGGACCGGCATCCAATCGAGAACTTCTCCGCGGGCTCAAGCACTTCCGTACCATCGCCACGCGCTACGAAAAGCTCGCTCGAAACTTCCTCGCCGCCTGCTTCATCTGGGCTTAATTGAGAACAGGCTTTAAATCGTCGCTGATTCTTCTCACGCGGCGTCAGGTTCTTCACGCCTTGCCGCGTCTGCGCGCGCGGGACGCTCGGATACAGCGCCGATCTGAGTCCACTGCGCACGCTCATGGAAGACGCCAAAGACGTCGGCGTCGAACAAGTCGTGACGCACGTGGAAGGTCGGGCCTGACTGCGCGGCGACGATGGAATCGAACCCCCGTTGTCTGACCACGATCTCCACTCTGTATCGGTCCGACACCAGGCTTAGACCTTGGGTCAGAATCTCGACCGCACCTTCGCCTTCGATGCTGTCGATCGGGGCACCGTCGGCCGACGAACTGAAATTGCAGCAGAAAACGTCGTCCATACGCCGGATCGTGCATAGGAAGTTGGGCGCCGCCACGGCTTTGGGGGCACGGTACGAGATGCGTATGCGCAGCCGCTCGCCGAAGTCGAATACGGTCTTGGGCTGGCCGTCCTCGGAGAGGAGTTCCACGTTCGTGATCTCGGCGGTGGCTCCCCCCTCGAGCGGGCGGAACCAGCGCAATGTCGAGAGCTTGCTGTCGCGCTCATAGAGGCCGAGGCCTTCTTCGGTTGGCCCGTCGAACACCACTTCGCCCTTGCGCAGATAGATTACGCGCGGGCACATCGTCTTGATCGACAGCATGTTGTGCGAGACGAACAGGATCGTCGATCCACGCTGCTCCAACGACCTGGCGAAGCTCAGGCACTTCTTCTGGAACAAGAAGTCACCGACCGCCAGCACCTCGTCGAGCAACAGGATGTCGGGGTCGAGATGGGCCGCGACCGCGAAGGCTAAGCGCACATACATGCCCGAGGAATAGTGCTTCACCGGCGTGTCGAGGAACTTCTCGATCTCGGAGACCTCGGCGATGCGCTCGAACTTGGCCGCCACCTCCTCGCGCTCCATCCCCAGGATCGAGCCGTACAGGAAGATGTTCTCCCGACCGGTCAGCTCGCGGTGAAAGCCGGTGCCGACTTCCAGAAGCGCGCCGAGACGGCCCTTGATCGTCGCTTCGCCCTCGGTCGGCGTCACGATCCGCGACAGTATCTTCAGCAGGGTCGACTTGCCGGCGCCGTTGAGGCCGATGATGCCGACGTTCTCGCCGCGCTTGATCTCGAAGCCGGCGTTGCGCAGCGCCCAGAACTCGCCCTGGGGTTTCGCCGCGCGCCGTGTCAGCCCGCGCACCGCCGCACCCAGCGCGTCGCGCAGCGAGTTGTGCTGCGTGCCCTGGGCGCCGAGCTTGTATCGCTTGCCGAGGCCTTCGGCGCGGATCACGACGTCGTCGCTCATCAGATCAGGTCCGCGAAGGTGTGTTCATTTTTTCTGAAGAAGACCAGGCCGCCCAACAGCAGCACGATGATCAGGGCCAAGCTGACGCCCATCGCCGTGAGGTCGGGCACGCCATGGCCGACGACGGCCCAGCGGAAGCCCTCGATGATGCCGACCATGGGATTGAGCGCGTAGAGCCATCGCCATGCCTCGGGCACGATCTCGAGCGGATAGACCACCGGCGAGGCGTACATCCAGATCAGGATGAGAAAGGGCACGGTGTGCTTCACATCGCGATAGCGGACGTTGATCGGCGCAAGCCACAACGACACGGCCAGCGCCAGCAAGCCGGTGACCAGCGCCAGCGGGATGACGGCAAAGATGTGCCAGCTCGGCATCAAGCCGTAGGCGACCATCAGAACCAGGAGAACGCCAAACCCAATGGCGAGATCGAGCAGGGGCGCGATGGCACCAGACAGCGGAATCAGCGTCCGTGGGAAATAGACTTTACGGACGATATCGCCTTCGTTGACCAGGCCGTTGGCGCCGCGGCGCAACCCCTCCGCGAAGTAATTCCACGGCAGCACCGCCGCAAGCACGAAGATCGGATAGGGAATGCCGGCCGGCGTCGGCACCTTCATCAACATGCCAAACACGACCGTGAAGATGAGGACGGCGAACACCGGCTGAATGATCGCCCAGGCGGCGCCCAGGGCGGCTTGCTTGTAGAGCACCTGGATGTCGCGCTGAACCAGCGTCGCCAGCAGGCCGCGGTAGCGCCAGGTCTCGCCAAGCTGGAGGTCGAACCAGCCGCGGCTGGGACGGATGTGCGTCACCCGCTCCCTGCTGCGTTGGGGCGGGGCGGCCGCCGTCTCGGTCGTAAAGGTGCTTGTCATTGCCGCTCCGCGATGTCTCCACGCCCAGCCGCCAAGGTCTCGAATCCGCCGGCGGCGAGGCTGTTCGAGGCGCCGATAGGCGTCAGCCGCGCCCTTCCGCTGTCCGCAATTCGATTACGGCGGCGGTGACCCCGGCGTGCATATCAGCAATCAGATTGGGAAATATCAGTAGATTAATCAATGCCATAACCTGGTCCGTACTAATATTCCAACGTTGTGTCGCGCTCAACACTGTCATGAGAGGACCGCCCGGCTCCTTGGGAGTACCTCGGCAACCGAGTTGCGATAGACCTCACAAACACGGATGCTCCAGCCAATGCCGCTCCGGAATGTTCAACTTGGTACCGATACGGTCCTTACCCATCCTGACCTCGTAAATATGTACGGGTGTTCGATCGGTAGCAAAACGAAGATCGGCCCCTTCGTCGAGATCCAGAAGAACAGCCACATCGGCGACCGCTGCAAGATCTCATCACACAGCTTCATCTGCGAAGGCGTGACGATCGAGGACGAGGTCTTCATCGGCCATGGCGTGATGTTCACCAACGAGCTCTTCCCGCGCGCCTGCACGCCGGAAGGAGAGCTCAAGACCGAGGCCGACTGGTCGGTCGTGCCGACGCGCATCCGCCGCGGCGCCTCGATCGGTTCGAACGCCACCATCATCTGCGGCACCACGGTCGGGCGTTTCGCGCTGGTCGGCGCGGGGGCGGTGGTGACACGCGACGTACCCGACTACGCGATCGTCGCCGGCGTGCCGGCCAAGGTGGTTGGCGACGTGCGCGATCGTGAAGGACTTTCAAACCCGGCAGTAGGGATCGCGGCGCCATGATCGGTATCGGTGTTATCGGCTACGGCTACTGGGGGCCGAACCTCGCGCGCTGCGTCGCCGAGACGGAAGGCTGCCGCCTTGCCGGCATCGCCGATTTCTCGGCCGCGGCGCTGGCGCGCGCCGGCAAGCGCTATCCGGGCCTCGCGCTGCATCAGGACCCGCGCGCGATGATCGACGACCCTGCCGTCGATGCCGTGATAGTCGCCACCCCGGTCGCGACGCATCACGACATGGCCATTGCCGCGCTGCGCGCCGGCAAGCACGTCATCGTCGAGAAGCCGATGGCCGCCTGCGCCGACGACGCGCGCCGGCTGATCGAGGAGGCGGCACGGCGCAACCTCACCCTGATGGTGGACCACACCTTCGTTTACACCAGTGCGGTGCAGAAAATCGGCGAGCTCATCCGCTCCGGCGACCTCGGCGATGTTTACTACTATGACAGCACGCGAGTGAACCTCGGCCTGTTCCAGCACGATGTGAACGTGATCTGGGACCTCGCCGTGCACGACTTGTCGGTGCTCGACTACTTGATGCAGGAAAAGCCCGTCGCGGTCTCGGCCAGCGGCGCGGGGCACATCCGCGGGCGCCAGGAGAACATGGCCCATCTCAGCCTGTTCTATCCCTCGGGCACCGTCGCCTATCTCAACGTCAACTGGCTCGCGCCGGTGAAGGTGCGCCAGACGCTGATCGGCGGCAGCCGGAAGATGATCGTCTGGAACGACCTCGAGCCCAGCGAGAAGATCAAGGTCTATGACCGCGGCGTGACCAACGGCGACGGCCCCGAGCCGTTCGCCGCGCGCATCGGCTACCGCACAGGCGACATGTGGGCGCCGCATCTCTCGGGGCGGGAAGCCCTGCTCACCGAGATGGAGCATTTCGTCGACTGCGTGACCCACGGGCGCGAGCCGATCACCTCCGGGCGCTGTGGCCTGGCGGTCGTCGAGACGCTCGAAGCCGCCATGCTCTCGCTGCGCCAGCGCGGCCAACCCATCGACATCTCCCCTGCGAGGATGGCTTCGTGATTCCCCTGCTCGACCTTCGCGCGCAATACGCGGGCATCAAGACGGAACTCGACGCCGCGGTGCTCGAGACGCTTGCCAGCGGCGCCTATGTCTCCGGTCCGAAGGTCGACGCCTTCGAGAAATCCTTTGCCGCCTACACCGGCGCCAAGGAAGCCGTGGCGCTGAACTCCGGCACCTCCGCGCTGCATCTCGCGCTGCTCGCGTTGGGCATCGGCCCGGGCGACGAGGTGATCGCGCCGGCCATGACCTTCGTCGCGACCGTCGCGGCCATCCGCTACGCCGGCGCGACGCCGGTGCTGGTCGATGCCGATCCGCTCACCTGGAACATCGACCCGGCGGGCATCGCGCGCGCTATCACGCCGCGCACCAAAGCGATCATCCCCGTCCACCTGCATGGCCGCATGGCTGACATGGACGCCATCATGGCGATCGCCGCGCGGCATGGCCTGCAGGTCATCGAGGATGCCGCCCAAGCGCATGGCGCAGCCTGGCAGGGCAAGGGCGCGGGCACCATCGGCGCGATCGGTTGCTTCAGCTTCTACCCGGGCAAGAACCTCGGCGCGTGTGGCGAAGGTGGCGGCGCCGTCACCAACGATCCCGCCCTCGCCGCCCGGATGCGCAAGCTGCGCGACTGGGGCCAGGAAGGCCGCTACAACCATGTCGAGCACGCCTTCAACTACCGCATGGATGGCATCCAGGGTGCTATCCTGTCGGTGAAGCTGGCTCATCTGCCGCGCTGGACGGAGCGCCGGCGCGAGGTCGCGGCCCTATACGACACGCTGCTCGCCGAGCTTCCGGTGCAGCTGCCGGCGAAGCCCAAGGCGTTGGAACACGTCTACCACGTCTATGCGCTGCGCCATCCGGATCGCGACCGGCTCGCGCGCGGCCTCGCGGAAGCGGGCGTCGCGACGGGCCTGCACTATCCGCGTCCCGTACACCTGCAGCCGGCCTATGCCGATCTCGGCAACGGTCCCGGCAGTTTCCCGGTGGCCGAGGCCCTCGCCGCCGAGTTCCTCTCCCTGCCCATCTTCCCCGAGCTCACCCCCGAGCAGCAGCGCCATATCGCCGGCGCGCTGCGCGACTTGCTCGCTCCCGCCTCGGTGGCCACTCGTGCCGCGTGACGCCTCGCGCAGGAAGCTGGATGGCCGCACCGTCGCGGTGACCGGCGGCGCCGGGTTCATCGGCAGCCATCTCGTCGAGCATCTTCTGGCGCGCGGCTGCCGGGTGCGGGTGATCGACGACCTATCCACCGGCTCGCACGCGAACCTGGCCTTCGCCGCCAACGAGCCGCGCCTGGAGTTCGTCGAGGCCACCGTCGTTGACGAGGCGGCGATGCATCGCGCCCTGCCGGGATGCGACGCCGTCTTTCATCTGGCCACGCGGAATGTGCGCCTCAGCCTGTTTCAGCCGACCATCGTGCATGACGTGAATGTCACCGGCACGCTGAACGTGTTGAAGGCCGCCGCGGCCGCCGGGGTGCGGCGCTTTCTCTACTGCTCCAGCTCCGAGGTGAACGGCACGGCGGACGTCGTGCCCATGGCCGAGGACTACGCCTTCCGCCCCGAGACAATCTACGGCGCCTCGAAACTGGCGGGTGAGTACTACGCCCTGGTCTTCCACCGCTCCAACTGGCTGCCCTGCGTCGTCGCCCGCCCGCACAACAACTACGGCCCGCGCGCGCATTTCAAGGGGGCCTCGGGCGAGCTGATCCCGCGCATGGTGCTGCTCGCCCTGATGGGCAAGCCGCTACCCGTGTTCGGCGATGGCGAGCAGACGCGCGACTTCACCTATGTCGCTGAAACCGTCGAGCACCTCGCCGCGCTGATCGAGACCGACAACGCGCTGGGCCAGGTCTTCAACGTCTGCCGTGGCGAGGAGGTCACGGTCCGCCGCATCGCCGAGCTGATCCTCTCTCTGACTGGCTCGCGCTCACGGATCGAGCATCTCCCGCCGCGCCGCAACGACGTGCTGCGCCTGTTCGGGGATGCGACCCGCCTGCGCCAGCTGCTCGGCCGCGCGCCGGAGTTCAGCATCGAGGAGGGTTTGGCGCGCACCGTGGCGTGGTACCGTGACAATGTCCCGCTGGATGCCGCGACGCTCGCCGCCATCTCTCCAACCGGCTGGCAGGAGGTTGCGCCGGAGTCCTGGATCTCCACCGCGCTGGGTAGTCGGACGAGCGAGGCCGCCGCATGATTCCCATCACCAAGCCCCTGGTCGGCGAGGAGGAAGCCCTCGCCGCCGCCGAAGTGGTGCGCTCCGGCTGGCTCACGCAAGGCCCGCGCGTCGCGCGCTTCGAGGAAGCCTTCGCCGCTATCACCGGCGCGTCCCATGCTTGCGCCGTGTCCAACTGCACCACGGCCCTGCATCTCGCGCTGCTCGGCGTCGGCGTTGGTCCTGGCGACGAGGTGATCACCGTCAGCCATACCTTCATCGCCTGCGCCAACGCCATCCGCCAGTGCGGCGCGACGCCGGTCTTCATCGACATCGAGCCGGTCGGCTACGGCATGGACGCCGCGCTGATCGCCGCCGCCGTCACCCCGAAAACGCGCGCCATCCTTTGCGTGCACCAGATCGGCATGCCGTGCGACATGGACGCGGTCATGGCGGTCGCCCGCGCCCACGGGCTGCGTGTTATCGAGGACGCGGCCTGCGCCCTGGGATCGGAGATGCAGTTCGGCGGAGCCTGGCGGCGCGTTGGCGATCCGGCGGGCGATGTCGCCTGTTTCTCCCTGCATCCGCGCAAGGTTATCACCGTTGGTGATGGCGGCATGCTGACCACGCGCGATGCCGCGCTTGATGCGCGTTTTCGCCTCCTGCGCCAGCATGGCATGACGGTCTCGGACGCGGTGCGCCACGGCAGCTCCCAGGTGATCTTCGAGTCCTACGAGGCGGAGGCCTTCAACTATCGCCTGACCGACATCCAAGCGGCGGTTGGCATCGAGCAGCTCAAGCGTCTGCCGGAGATCGTGTCACGCCGGCGCACCCTGGCCGAACGCTACCGCGAGCGCCTCGCGGCCGAGACGCCGGATGTCGCGGCGCCCAGCGAACCCAACCGCGCCCATACCAACTGGCAGTCCTTCGCCGTGCGCCTTCCCGACGGTGTCGATCAGCGTACCGCGATGCAAGCCATGCTCGACCGCGGTATCGCGACGCGCCGCGGTATCATGTGCATCCATCGCGAGAAGCCATACGCCGAGACGGCGCGCTTCCCCTTGCCGATCTCGGAAGACGCGCAGGACCGCACGATCCTGCTGCCGCTCTATCCGCAGATGACCGAGGCGGAGCAGGACCAGGTGGTCGGCGCGTTGCGAGCGGCGATACGGCATTGAGCCGACGGCGCACCGTCAGCGTCGTCGTGACCTTCGCATCCTATGAGCGCGTCAACTACCCGCAAGCGCCGGTTACAATTCCGCCAAGACATGGAACCCTAGGCTTCCTGACCGACTTGAAAGACGGCAACCCTGAATGTGCGGTATTATCGGGATAATCGGCGAGGCGCCGGTCACACCTCTGCTGGTCGAGGCGCTGAAACGACTCGAGTATCGCGGCTATGATTCGGCGGGTGTGGCGACCCTGATCAACGGCCACATCGAGCGCCGCCGCGCCGAGGGCAAGCTTGTCAACCTGGAGGCCAAGCTCGCGGCCGAGCCGCTCCCCGGCACCATTGGCATCGGCCACACACGCTGGGCCACGCACGGCAAGCCTTCGGAACGCAACGCCCACCCCATCGCGACCGGTCGCGTCGCCGTGGTGCACAACGGCATCATCGAGAATTTCCAGCAGCTCAAGGACGAGCTGCTGGCCGAAGGCCGCACTTTCGACAGCGACACCGACACCGAGGTGGTGGCGCAGCTCCTCACCTCGCATCTGGAGCGCCAGCTCTCGCCCGAGGAGGCCATGCGGGAAGCGATGCGGCGGTTGCGCGGCGCCTTCGCGCTGGTCGCGCTGTTCAGCGGCCGCCACGACATTCTGCTGGGCGCGCGACGCGGCAGCTCGCTCGCGGTTGGCTACAGCGACGGCGCCATGTACCTCGGCACGGACGCGCTGGCGCTGGCGCCTTTCACCAGGCGCGTGACCTATCTCGAGGACAACGACTGGGTGGTGCTGAACGGGCGGGAAGCCAGGATCTTCCAGGGCCACAACCAGGTGCAGCGCGAGATCCGCGAAAGCGGCATCACCGGCGCCATGATGGGCAAGGGCAACCACCGCCACTTCATGCTCAAGGAGATCCACGAGCAGCCGACCGTGATCGGCGATACCCTGAACTCCTATCTCAGTCCGGCGACGCGCTCGGTCACGCTGCCGGCGTTGCCGTTCGACTGGACCAAGGTCACGCGCCTCACCATCACAGGCTGCGGCACCGCCTGCTTCGCCGGCATGGTGGCGAAATACTGGTTCGAGAAGCTGGCGCGCCTGCCGGTCGAAGTCGAAGTCGCTTCCGAGTTGCGCTATCGCGAGCCGCCGTTGCCGGAGGGCGGCGTGTGCATCGCCATCTCCCAATCGGGCGAGACGGTCGACACGCTGGCGGCGCTGCGCTACGCCAAGGCCCAGCGCCAGACCATTCTGTCGGTAGTCAATGTGCCCGAGAGCGCTATCGCCCGCGAATCCCACGTGGTGCTGCCGACGGTCGCCGGTCCGGAGATCGGCGTCGCCTCGACCAAGGCGTTCACCACCCAGCTGATGGTCCTCTTGGCGGCCGCCGTCGCCGCCGGTCGCGCGCGTCGCACGCTCTCCAGCGCCGAGGAAGAGCGGCTGACCCGGGCCATGATCGAGGTGCCGGAGCAGGTCAACCACGTGCTGAACATGGACCAGGTCCACAAGAGCATCGCGGAGGAGATCCTGGCCAAGGCGCGCGACGTGCTCTACCTCGGGCGCGGCCTCTCCTTCCCGATCGCGCTTGAAGGCGCGCTGAAGCTGAAGGAGATCTCGTACATCCACGCCGAGGGCTACGCCGGCGGCGAGATGAAGCACGGCCCGATCGCGCTGATCGACGAAGCGGTGCCGGTTGTGGTCATGGCGCCGACCGACGCCATCTTCGACAAGACCGCCTCCAACTTCGAGCAGGTCAGAGCGCGCGGCGGCAAGCTCGTGTTGCTGAGCGACGAGGCGGGCAACGACCGGCTGGCCCGCCATGCCGCGGCGGCCGTCAATCTGCCGACCGTCGATCCGATGGTGGCGCCGATCGTCTACAGCGTCTCGGTGCAGCTGCTCGCCTACTACACGGCGGTGGCCAAAGGCACCGATGTCGACCAGCCGCGCAATCTCGCCAAGAGCGTGACGGTCGAGTGACTCGCTGCTCGGCAGCTTGAGCATGCGCAGAGATCGCGCCCGAGACGCGCCGAGGTCGGTGCCGCCCTTCACACTGCGCTGGTTACTCGCGCCCCGGCCTGCGGATAGCCGAGGCAGGAGCGCGAGATCTCAGATGAAGTCGCCGGCCGCCCAGTTGTAGCCGTTGCTGGCGGTGATGGTTTGGCCATTCGAGAGCGTGGCGATGCTGCCACTGGCGCTCTGGAAGGTCACGCCGGTCAGGTCGATCTTGTCACCCTGGGCGGCGCTGAAGTCGGTGATGACATCGCTGCCGTCACCCGCGCCGTAGGCGAAGACGTCCGCGCCGCCACCGCCGGTCAGGGTGTCGGTGCCGGCGCCGCCGGTCAAGGTGTTGGCCGCGCTGTTGCCGATGATCACGTTGTTGGCGGCGTTGCCGGTGCCGTTGATCGCCGAGGAACCGGTCAGCAGCAGCTGCTCGAGCCCGTCGCCGATGGTGTAGCTCACCGAGCTCTCCACCCGGTCCAGCGAGACGGTGGTGACTTGCCCCTTACCGACCACGTTCCAGTCGCCGCCGGGCAGCGTCCAGGAAGGTGTCGTGACCGCGGTCCGCGTGGCGCCGTTCATCTGCCACAGCTCGGTGGCACCGCTGTTGGTGCGCCAGGCGATGTCGGCCCTACCGTCGCCGGTGAAGTCTCCGACCGCGCCCACCTCCCAGCCGACCGGCGCGCTTGCCGACAGCAGCGTCGTGGCCGTGGCTGTCGCGCCGTTCATCTGCCAGACGCTAGTCAAACCGGAACTCGGGTCGCGCCACAGGATGTCGGCCCTGCCGTCGCCGTTGAAGTCGCCGACCCCGGCGACCTGCCACGGCTCGCCGACCTGGATCGACAGCAAGGTGGTGGATGTGGCGGTCACGCCGTTCATCGTCCACAGGCTGGTCAACCCGGCCCCGTCGTTGCGCCACAGGATGTCCGTCCTGCCGTCGCCGTTGAAGTCGCCGACGCCGGCGATCGACCAGCTGGGGTCGACGGTCGCGATCGACAGATTGGCCGAGCCGGTGCGCGCGCCGCTGGCGTCGAGATACCACACGAGGTTCTCGCCGGTGGTGACGTGGCGGAAGAGGTTGTCGGCCCTGCCGTCGCCATTGAAGTCGGCGTTGCCCGCCCACAGCCAGCTCGCGCCCGGCCGCATCATCGCTGTCTGCGAGCCGGCGCTGCCCGCGTCGATACTCCAGCCCGCCACCGCGCCCGTGACCATGTTCTGCGCGTAGAGCACATTGGTCGCTGTCGCCGCGCCCTCGAACGCGACGTCGCCCGCGTTGTCGACGATGTAGACGTCGTTGCCGACACCGCCAAACATGGTGTCCACGTCGGCACCGCCATCGAGCGTGTCGTTGCCGGCGCCGCCATAGAGCACGTCGAGGCCAAGACCACCGAACAGCGAGTCGTTACCCGCCATGCCATACAGGGTATTGGCGGCGCTGTTGCCGGTGACCACGTTGTTGGCGGCGTTGCCGGTGCCGTTGATCGCCGAAGACCCTGTCAGGAGCAATTGGTCGAAGCCTTCGCCGATGGTGTAGCTCACCGAGCTCTCGACCCGGTCGACCTCGAGCAACGCGGAGTTGGTCGTGCCCATCCCCACCACGCGCCAGTCGCTGGCGGGCAGCGCCGAAGCTGGCGTCGTGACCGCGGTGCGGGTAGCGCCGTCCATCTGCCACAGCTCGGTGCCGCCGCTGCTGGTGCGCCACGCGATGTCGGCCTTGCCGTCGCCCGTGAAGTCGCCGACCGCGCCTACAGTCCAGCCGGCCGGCGCGTTCGCCGACAGCGTGGGCGTGGCCGTGGCCGTTGTGCCGTTCATCAGCCAGACGCTGGTCTGGCCCGATGTCGGGTTGCGCCACAGGATGTCGGCCTTGCCGTCACCGTTGAAGTCGCCGACACCGGCGACCTGCCACTGCGCGCCGTTCTGACCTGACAACATCGTCGTGGCCGTGGCGGTCACGCCGTCCATCGTCCACAGGCTGGTCAGCCCGGCCCCGCCATTGCGCCACAGTATGTCGGTCTTGCCGTCGCCGTTGAAATCGCCGACGCCGGCGATCGACCAGCTGGGGTCGACGGTCGCGATCGACAGATAGGCAGATCCGTTTTGCGCGCCGTTGGCGCCGATGTACCAGACGAGGTTCTCGCCGGTGGTGGCGTTGCGGAAGAGGTTGTCGGCCCTGCCGTCGCCATTGAAGTCGGCGTTACCCGCCCACAACCAACCGGTGCCCGGCCGCGTCATCGCCGTCTGGGTGCCGAGGCTGCCGGTGTCGATATTCCACCCCGCCACCGCGCCTGTAACCAGGTTCTGCGCGTACAGCGTCCTGGAGTCGATGACCACGTCGTTCACGTTGTCGACGATGTAGACATCGGTGCCGGTGCCGCCATACATCACGTCGACGCCCGCGCCACCATTGAGCGTGTCGTTACCGGCGCCGCCCTCGAGCCGGTCGTCGTCCACGCCACCGAACAGGGTGTCGCCGCCCCCCATGCCGCGCAACGTATCCTTGCCCGCGTCGCCGCTCAGGGTGTCGCTGCCGGACCCGCCACTCAGGGTGTCGGGTCGCCCAGCGACATCGACGGTGACGCCGATCGGCGCGCTGGTCGCGCTGCCGTCGGAGACCGTGTAGGTGAAGGTCGCCGTGCCGGCGAAGCCGGCGGTCGGCGTGAAGACGACATTGCCCGCGGCGTTGAGCGAGACGGTGCCGTTTGTGCCCGACGTCACCGAGGCGATGGTGCGCGTAGCGCCGATATCGACGTCGGTGTCGTTGCCCAGTAGCGTCGACGCCGCGAAGGTGGTCGCGACGTTTTGCGGCGCGGACACGGTGTCGGCCACCGCCACCGGCGCGTCGTTGGTGCCGGTGATGGTGATGCTCAGAGTCGACGACGAGGTCGCGCCAGACGTGTCCCGCATCGTGTAGTTGAACACGTCGGCCACGGACTGGCCCTGCCGCAGCCCCTGCGTGTCGGCATCGGCGTTGTTGAGCGTGTACGTCCAGGCGCCGTTGGCCGCCAGGCTCAGCGTGCCGTAGGTGCCGGTGAACGAGCCGGTCGTGGTCACCGTCTTGGTGTCGCCCGCCTCCACGTCGGTATCGTTGGTCAGCACGTTGCCAGCGGCCGTAGCGTCGCCAGCGAACGCGGTGTTGCCGGGGTTGACGCCGCTCTCGCTGACCACGTCGCCGGCGTTGGTGTCGGCCACCGCCACCGGCGCGTCGTTGGTGCCGGTGATGGTGATGCTCAGGGTCGACGACGAGGTCGCGCCGGACGCGTCCCGCATCGTGTAGTTGAACACGTCGGCCACGGACTGGCCCTGCGTCAGCGCTTGCGTATCGGCATCGGCGTTGTTGAGCGTGTAGGTCCAGGCGCCATTGGCCGACAGGCTGAGCGTGCCGTAGGTGCCGGTGAACGAGCCGGTCGTGGTCACCGTCTTGGTGTCGC
>CAYTFW010000008.1:28715-33389 GCA_964437145.1 uncultured Rhizobiaceae bacterium | reverse complement strand
CCGCGTCGACGTCGGTGTCGTTGGTCAGCACGTTGCCGGTGGCCGAGGCGTCGCCGGCGAACGTCGTGTTGCCCGGGTTGACGCCGGCCTCGCTGACCGCGTCGCCGGCGTTGGTGTTCGCCACCGCGACCGGCGCGTCGTTGGTGCCGGTGATCGTCACCGACAGGGTCGACGACGAGCTCACACCGGCGCCGTCGCGCATCGTGTAGGTGAACACGTCGGCGACGGACTGGCCCTGCCGCAGCGCCTGCGTGTCAGCGTCGGGGTTATTGAGCGCGTACGCCCAGGTGCCATCGGCGGCCAGGCTCAGCGTGCCATAGGTTCCGGTGAACGTGCCGGTCGTGGTCACCGTCTTGGAGGTGCCGGTATCGTTGGTCAGCACGTTGCCGGTCGCCGAGGGATCGCCGGCGAACGCCGTGTTGCCGGGGTTGACGCCGGCCTCGCTGACCGGGTCGCCGGTGTTGGTATCCGGCGCCGCCCCGCCCGGATCGTTGGCGCCGGCGATGGTGATGGTGAGCTGCGCGGTATCGGTCGCGCCGCGCACATCTCTGACCGTGTAGGAGAACACGTCCTGACCCGACGTGCCCGACACCAGCGCCTGGGTGTCGGCATCGGCGTTGTTGAGCGTGTAGGTCCAGGTGCCGTTGGCATTGAGCGTCAGGCTGCCGTACTTGCCGATCAACGCCGATCCCGGCGTCCCGGTGGTGCCTTCGCTCACGCTCGACACGCCGGTCACGGTCAAGGTATCGCCCAGCGGCGTGTCGGCATCGCTGTCGTTGGTCAGCACATTGCCCGACGCCGACGGATCGCCGGTGACGTCGCCGGTGCCGCCCTCGCGCACTGTATCGCTACCGTTGGTGTCGTTGGTCGCGTTCGGCGCGTCGTTGACGATCGCGGCCGCCGCGAAGGTGCCGTTGGCGAACTGGAACTGCTCGACGCCGCTGACCCGGTCCGTGCCATCGGGACCGACCAGGGTCGTCGTCCCGCCGGACTCCGTGATCGTGTAGGCGCTCCAGTTGCCGGTGAACACGGCCACGTCATTGCCCGCGCCGCCGACAATGACGTCGTTGCCGGCCCCGCCGACGAGTCTGTCGGCGCCGTCGCCACCGTCGAGCGTGTCGGCGCCGTCCAAACCGAGCAGCGTCTCGGCGCTGGCGGTGCCCACGAGCGTGTCGGCCCCGTTGGTACCCTGGATGGTATTGGTACCGCCACCGAGCCAGGGTGAGCTGGTATCGAGCGTGGGGCGCGTGGACAGGGTGATCGTGCCCGAGACGTTCGCCGGGCCCGATGCGATCTGGCCCGCAGTGAGGCCATAGACGCTGTTGCCGGAAATCGCGCCGGTAACGGTCGTGGCGTTGGACAGCAGGCGCACACTGGGGCTGCCGGTCAGGTCATTGACCACCACGTTGTTGGCGATGGTGAGGCTGGAGCCGGGATAGGCCGTGCCTTCGCCACCGAAGTGAATGATGGCGGGGTTGTCCGAATTCTGCCCCTGCTGGATCACGTTGTCGCGAATGACGGCCACGCCGCCATTGGGAATGTCGATGCTGTAGCTACCCGTGCCGGTGCCATCATAGATGCGGGTATTGGTGATGGTGGTGGATTGGGCGCGGCTCTTGATCTGGTGGCCGACATCGGCGTCGTGGAAGTAGCTGTCGTCGATGACCAGCGAGGCGAGGTCATTGACATAGAAGTTGTGCGAAAAGCCATCGCCGGCGCCGTTGTTGGCGAACTCCGAACCGGTGATGCGGATCGTGCCGGTGGGGCTGGCGTTCCCCAGGATGCCGTTCTGATTGTTGTGGAAATAGCTGTCGATGACGACCAGGTTGCCGCCCTCGTAGCGGATGCCCGCGCCGTTCATGTCGGCCACGGCCGCGCCGGAGAAGCTCAGATTCTGGATCGTCACGTCGGTCTGCGTGACGAGGATGCCCTTGCCGTTGGGTGGCGGCACGGTGGCGACGAAGTTCGCCATGCCACCGACACCGACGATGGTGATCTTCTTGGTGATCGTCGCGAAGTCGTTCACATAGGTGCCGGCTTGCACGGCGATGGTGTCGCCGTCACGCGAGGCGGCGACGGCCGCGGCCAGCGTCGAATAGGTCTGCCCGGCCCCGACATTGAGGGTGGTCGACGCCCCGGCCCCGTCGTTGGCGCCGGCGACTGTGACGGTGAGTTGCGCGGTATCGGTCGCGCCGCGCACATCTCTGACCGTGTAGGAGAACACGTCCTGACCCGACGTGCCCGACACCAGCGCCTGGGTGTCGGCATCGGCGTTGTTGAGCGTGTAGGTCCAGGTGCCGTTGGCATTGAGCGTCAGGCTGCCGTACTTGCCGATCAACGCCGATCCCGGCGTCCCGGTGGTGCCTTCGCTCACGCTCGACACGCCGGTCACGGTCAAGGTATCGCCCAGCGGCGTGTCGGCATCGCTGTCGTTGGTCAGCACATTGCCCGACGCCGACGGATCGCCGGTGACGTCGCCGGTGCCGCCCTCGCGCACTGTATCGCTACCGTTGGTGTCGTTGGTCGCGTTCGGCGCGTCGTTGACGATCGCGGCCGCCGCGAAGGTGCCGTTGGCGAACTGGAACTGCTCGACGCCGCTGACCCGGTCCGTGCCATCGGGACCGACCAGGGTCGTCGTCCCGCCGGACTCCGTGATCGTGTAGGCGCTCCAGTTGCCGGAGAACGCGGCCACGTCGGAACCCGAGCCGCCGTCGATGACATCGTTGCCGGCGCCGCCGTCCAGTATGTCGTTGCCCAGGCCGCCGAACAGCGAGTCGTTACCGGCCAAGCCGAGCAGCATCTCGGCGGCGGTGGTGCCGACCAGCGTGTCCGCCCCGTTGGTGCCCTGAATGATGTCGGCCTGGTTGGTGCCGCTGACGTCGAACATGCCCGCGGTGACGCTGGACGGCGCAAGGCCGTTCAGCCGGATGGTTCGTGTGGGCGAGATGGTCAGCAGCGTGCCGCCATACCCGTCCGAGCGGGCCGAGGCGAGCACTGCGGTGAGCGAGGCCGAGCCGGTCAGCGCGATGATGTCCGTGCCAGGCCGAAAGCCCTCGATCTCGATCCGTCCAGGGCTCTGGGCGTTGACCTCGACGCGCGCCGCGCCGCCGCGGATCAGGGCGTAGTCCTGCCCGTCGCCCGGCGCGAAGACATTGGTGCCGGTGCCGCCGATCAGATAGTCGTCGCCGGCCCGGCCGTCCAGCCGGTCGCCGCCACCGGTCGAATTGTCGATCAGCACGTCAGCGCCGGTCGTGCCGATCAGCGTGGTGCGGCCGACGCCCTTGTCATAGACGAAGACGTTGTTGCCGGTGAAGGTGAGCGTGGTGTTCTGCGCCGTGGGGGCCACGACGCGCATTTCCGTGACGCCGATCTGCGTGCCGTCGGCCATGCGCGGAGCGATCTGGTATTGAAGATCAGCGCGCAGATCCTGGCTGCCGGAGCCCAGGATCCAGCCATAGGCGCGCATCGCATCGGCCGCGACGCGGTGGTCGGTGGGGTCCTCTCCGCCGGCGAACACGGTGATGATGTTGGCGTTGCTCATGGCGGCGAGCGCCGAATAGTAGCCTTCGGTCGGACTGGTCGCGTAGTTTCCGGCGGCGATCGTGGCCGCCCTCACCGCGGCCCAGGTGGTCAAAGGCACGCCGTTGTTGTTATAGACGTTCAAGAGGTAGCCGGCGCCGGCATCGGGATCGATGTCGGGCGACAGGAAGCGCCCGCTCAGGAAATTCGCCTGCCACTTCAGCACGGCACGCGCATCGGCGTTGCCGTGCAGCGCGGCGAGGGCGCTGGTGCTGGCGAAGAAGTCCTGCTGCCAGGGTGGCGTCACCGTGATGTCGCGACCGTCGCCTTCGATATAGCCGTGGACCTCGCCCTGGGCGGCGGTGAGCGTCACCGTGTGGGCGCGCAGCCAGGCCCAGTTGTTATTCGCGATCTGCGTGAAATACGCCTTCTCGTAGGAGCCGTCGGGATTGGCGTAGGCGGCTTCCTGCACCGTGCGTAGCGACCATGCCTGCTCGCGCTCTTGATCGATCCCATTGACGAGGATGCCATCCGCGTCCTGCCGCGGCGCGCTCCAGGTGTTGGCGATCACCCAGGAGGCCTGGGCGTTCAGCATGTCGAGATGGTAGCGGTCGCCGGTCAGCAGCCAGGCGACGTAGGAAACGTCGGGGGTGTGCGCGCGATCGGTGGTCCAGCCCGATTGGCCACTGTCGATCTGGGTCGGTCTGACGTCGCCACGCGGGTCGATCCACAGCGTGGGATAGTCCGTGACCGAGAGGTAATGGCCTTTCGCCGTGTCGTAGTAATGCCAGGGAATGCTACCCGCGGCCTGCGCCTGGGCGAGCGCGTAGGTCGCGGATGAAGCATCTTGCGTGATCAGCCAATGCGCATTCGTCGCGGTGGTCGGGCCGATGTCGGGCCGCCCGCCGGTGGTCGGCATGTACTGGTTAAACCCGTTGACGCCGAGCACGTTGGTCCAGCCCGCTGGCACCGAGGGCGCCGCGCCCACCGAGGCGGTGAGGTCGTAGCTCCAGATGGCGCCGGTCTGCTGCAGGTAGTCGATGTCATGCCGGACATTCAGCGTCTGCCGGGCACTGCTGTCCTGGGTGACGTCCTGCGCCCAGACCTGGAATTGGTGCTGCGTCAGGTTGGTCTTGCTGAAGCTGGTGACGCCGC
>CAYTFW010000008.1:0-28705 GCA_964437145.1 uncultured Rhizobiaceae bacterium | reverse complement strand
CCGTCGGCATAGGTGACGCCGTCGAAGGTGAGGCGCAGCGCGCGGGTAATCGCCACGTCGAAGCGAATTTCGGTCGCCAACGGACCCTGGCGGAGAACCTCGAAATCGCCACTGGCGACGGCATTGGCGAGCTGCTGCGCGGCATTGATCGTCGTCGCGCCGAAGCCCGATATATTCATGTTGACCGCAAGATCATAGCCTTGCGCCAACGCCGCATTGGCCGCGATGGCTGCCCCCGCCGCAGGGCCACCCACCACCAGGGTGCCGTCGATCGTGGCGCCTGCGGCGACAGTCGGCGCGGCCATCGTCAGGATGGCCGACTTCACCGAACCGTCGTCGTAGCGGGTCAGCACGTCCATCTGTAGCGGCACGGTCTGCGTGCCGACCACGGCGCTAAGCGATTGGCCCTGGGGCAGGTCCCCCTTGGCGAAAATCTGATTAAAACGGATGTATTGTGTGGCGCTATTGGCCGTTGCTGCGTTTTGAAGGCTGAAATCCACGCTCGATCTCCCTGCTAATGCCTCTGCCGTGGCTTAATTCCTGGGTCATATGCACCCCTCGGGGGAGGTGAAGGGCGCTTCGCGGCACACTCCTTGGCTCGGGTTAAGGGAATTTGCTCGGCCGACGTAATTAAGCTCGATTGAGGCAAAAATAAGCTCAGTCGGGGTAGTGAGGCTCGGTTGAGGTAGTACAATCGAATGATGTAGTTAAGATCGTTTGAAATAAATGAACTTGATCAACTCGTAGAGAATATTCAGAGCTTAGTTGAGAAAATTCAATTATTCAATTGAATAGAAACATTAAATAGTTGGGTTTGACGTGCCGCCGCCCCCTAGCGACCATCGCCTGCACCGAAACGACGGTGTGATCGGCGGTTTGTCCTCCTAATCCCCGCATCCAGATCGTGGCGGTTGCGCCATAATTCCGACCTGCGATATTTCTGTTGCGCGGAAGACACACCTGGAGATGATCAGGGCCCAGCGCAGTCCGATTGCGGCCGCCCGATCAGCGTCCGAAAACTCAGAATTTCGCTCCATCTTTCCAACCGGCCGATAAGCCGGTGAGGCAGTCCACACAAGGACTAGTAGTTGCAGTGGATCTGATAACACCACTGGTGGGCTAAGGCGAGCTTATCGGCGCTTCGACAGTCGCCTTGCCGAGGTACCAATCCCGAACCGGCCGTTCTATTTGGATTGCCTTATGGGAGCGGCCGGAGGCGGTGGTCCTTGTTATCGGCTCCGGCGAACGACGGTTGACTGGTCGCCGCATCACTTGCCCCTCGCCGCCGTCGCCCGGGATGCCCGCTACATCCGCGACGCGCATGAACTGCGCTTTTCCGTCGCCAGCCTCGGAGCGAGATCTGCGTGCCGAGCGACCTGGAACTCCACCTCGGGGCGGACAACTACGCCAGGCACCGAACTCCGCTAATCCCGCGCCGGCCAGACACGCACCCGCGGTGGCGCCGGCCTTCAACCCACTTCGGCCTTCAATCGGATTCTTCCTGGCGCCCGTCGATCCACCCGCGAACTCGAGCGCGCCAACCGAATCCACAAATCGGTGACCGCATCCTGGCTCAGAGCCAGGCGATTCTGCCTCGAAGCCCTCGACATCCCTTCTCTTCGCGGTCATCTGTACATCTGTGAGAAGTTGCCCGATCAGGCTTTCCCGCTACGGAGAGGACTTGCTCTGTCACGCCTCGCTTCGCCAGGCGCCACTCGGTCCACTTCCGCGCTCAGTTGAGGTAATACGGAATGTGTTGGCCGCTAGCTAAGAAATCACTGGTAGTCAGTTGAGAGATAAAGTCAAAAGGTCTGGAATCAGCGCGGCGTCGCGCTTTTGTTTGCCGTCGTTCCGCGTCGAAACGAAGACATGATCGACAGTCTTGTCATCCTGCTAACCTGCGGCGGTGTCGTCGCCGTCGCGATCCGCGCGGTCCTTATGGAGCGCCGGAATGCGGCCCGACACGACGCGGCGCCCCCACCGCGCGAGCGGCGCTAGGCGAGCCGCGCCAATGCAGGGCCTGTTCATTTTCGGCTGCTGGGGGGCGATGATCGCCCTGGGATGCTTGGCGCCCTTCGTCATGGCGCTCGCCTATGTTTGGGTGGACCTGTTCCGGCCACAGGACGTCGCACCGACGATTGGCAAGCTGCTCCCCTTCTCCCTGACCACGGCGGCACTGACGGTCGGCGCGTATCTGACGCTGGACCGTAAGGACCCGCCGCGGCTTGGTCTGCTGACCGCTCTGTTGTTCGTCTGGGCAGGTTGGATCACCCTGACAACGACCTGGGCACATTTCCCCACCTCCGCCTGGTGGAAGTGGGACTGGGCCTTCAAGACCATCGTGTTCACCGCGCTGCTGCCGTTTGTCTTCCGCTCCCGCATCCAGATAGAAGCGGCGCTGTTCGTCATCCTGTTCTGCATCGCCTCGAACGTGCTGCCTTTCGCCATCAAAACGGCCATCAGCGGCGGCGGCTACGACCGTGCATTGGGGTTGGTAAGCGGCGACCACTGGGGTGCGGAGGGTAGCACCCTGAGCACCTATGCCTTCGCCTGCCTGCCGCTGGTCGCATATCTGCGGCGCCATTCTCTGCTGGTGCCGGCTCGGGGCCTGCTGCGTTGGGCCTATCTGGCGGCGCCGGGCATCGCAGTCATCGGCGCCTTCGGCACCTTTGCGCGGGCGGCGTTGATCGCCTGCGTCGTTTGGGCGGCGCTGACCTGGTGGCAATCCCGTCGTAAGCTGATGGCGGCGGTCGTGGTGGCCGCCGCGGCCGTCGCCGTCGTGCCGCTGATGGGCGATTCCTGGCTGGCGCGCATCTCGACAACCTTCGAGCCGCGCCAGGACCAGAGCGCGACTACACGCCTGGTGGTCTGGGGCTGGACCATCGACCTCGCCAACCGCCATCCGGCCGGCGCCGGTTTCATGGCTTATCTCGGCAACCGCTTCGAGTATCGCGTGGCGGACGGGCGAGATATCGTCGAGACAGGCCGCGCCTTCCACAGCATCTATTTCGAGGTGCTGGGCGAGCACGGCTGGGTCGGCTTCGCCATCTTTTCCGCCATTTTCGCCGTTTTCTTTCTCGACATGCGACGCATCCGGCGCCAAGTGCGGGACAGGCCGGATCTCGAATGGCTCGGCGAGCTCGCTCGTGCGCTGAGCCACAGCATACTGATCTTCATGGCCGGCGCGGCCTTCGTCGGCATCGCCTTCTATGCGCTGCACTACTACCTGTTCACGCTGGCAGTCTGCGCTTCGGCGGCGTTGCACCGGGCCGCTGCGGCGCCGGCGCCGGCGCCCGCACCGGCCGACTCCGGCGCCACACCCGATTTGCCCCGCGGCTGGCGCCAGCGTGCCGCCCAGGCGAAGCCATCGCGATAGCCTCGCCCGTATACAGGATGATTTCGGCCCGCCACGTGTGCCTCAGCGGCGCATCGCGGTCCTTCATGATCGCCTTCAACCGCATGCGGTTCGACGACTTCACCGTGCCGGATGTTCCCGTTCGCATGCGCCAGATTCGCATGCGACGCGCTCAACTGGGATCCCTCCCGGGATTCAAATGTCGGGCGCTATCCACTAGTTTGGCGTGTTGGCCATCTCATCGAGGACGATCATCCCATGCGTGCCGCGTTCCTGCTCGTCCTACTGCTGCTGGGCATGCCGCGTGCCGAGGCGCGGGTGCTCGAGGTGGGCCCGGGCCGGCCCTTCAGCTTGCCTTCCGCCGCCGCCGCGGCAGCTCAGCCAGGGGATGTCGTCAAGATCGCTCCCGGAACCTACGAGGATTGCGCCGTTTGGCGCGCCGACGGGCTCGTCATCGAGGGGGAAGACTTTGAGCGCGTCATTGTCGGTAACCGCACCTGCAACGGGAAGGGCGTTTTCGTCATTCCCGGCAACAATGTCACCGTCCGCGGCGTGACCCTCACCGGCGCCCGTAGCGCCAACGGCAATGGCGCCGGCATTCGGGCCGAAGGCGTCAACCTCACCGTCGAGCGCGTACGTTTCCTGCGCAATGAGAACGGCATCCTGCATGCCGGTGTGCGGCGCGGTGCGCTGATCGTGCGCGACAGCGCGTTCATCGGCAATGGCAGCTGCGAGCAGGATTGCGCCCATGGCATCTACGTCGGGCCTCTTGAGCTGCTGCGCGTGGAACGCTCCCACTTCCGCGCCACACGGGAAGGCCATCACGTAAAGTCGCGGGCCTACCGCACTGAAGTGCTTGACTGCGGCATCGAGGACGGGCCCGAGGGCACCGCGAGCTACCTGATCGACGTGCCGAATGGCGGTGCGGTGCTCCTGCGCGGCAACCGGCTGTCCAAGGGCCCGCGTTCAGCCAACCGCAGCACGGCGATTTCCATCGGCGCCGAGGGGGCGGATCGGCCGACGCCGGAGATCCGCATCGAATCGAATCTTTTCACCCTCGAGGGCGGCTATCGCCCTGTCTTTGTGACGAATCACACGGCGACGCCAGCATTGCTGAGAGGAAACAGCCTGCCGCCCACGGTCAGCCCTCTACGCGGCAATGGGCGGATCGTGTCCGGCACCGAAACGACCCGCTGAACGGCAATGACGACAGGTTTTTCACTGGCTGCGATGTGTCTTACATGCGATCGTTAGTCGGTCCCGCCAACGGCACGGGATGAAGCTTCCCTGAAGGGTCGCAAGGCCGATCCGAGAACCATTCGGGGCTTTAGTTCGCATGGCAACTCTCAGTGTCGGGGCTCGGCAAGCGTATGCGACGCTTTCTGCGGCCTTGGCCGCTGCGCGCGATGGCGGCCGGCTAGTCTTGTTTCCCCGCAGCTTTCGTCAGGAAGCGAAGGAACGGGGCTCGTCGTGATTATCGACCGTCTTACGAGAAAGGCCCGCGAGATACTGCATCGGCGCACCGCCCGCCATGTGCTGGCAACGCCTCCGATCACGCCGACCGGCGATCCGGTGCTGATCTTCTCCATGATTGGAACGCGGGTGCTGCTGCCCTACCTGGTGGCAGTGAAGTCGCTCTACGCCCGACTGGGAGTCGGCCGAGTGGCGATCCTGGACGACGGCACGCTCACCGCCGCCGATCGGGCGGTGCTGGCGCACCATCTGGCCAATCCCGCGATCCGTCCAATCAGCGCGGTGGAAACCGGGGCCTGCCCCGCGGGCGGCACTTGGGAGAGGCTGCTCACTCTACTCGACATGACCGCCGACAACTATGTCGTGCAGCTCGATTCCGACACCGTGACGATCGGTGACGTGCCGGAAGTGGTCGAGGCCATCGCCGCCAATCGCAGCTTCACACTTCTTGGCGAAGCCTTGGCGGAGGAGCGCGGCGTCCTTTCGCTACCGGATTTCATGGCGGCATATCATCCCGGCGGCAGCAAGGTCGATCTCGCCGGCTCGGCGCACGTCCAGACTTCGATCGAGGGGCACTGGGACCGCTACCCTGAGCCCGCGCGCCACCGCTATGTCCGAGGCTGTTCGGGCTTCACTGGATTCGCACGAGGTGGCAAGGCCAACCGTGCCGACGCCGAGGTGTTCAGCCGCAGGGCCGAGGACATTGTCGGGCGCGACAAGTGGCGGCGCTGGGGCAGTGAGCAGGTCGCCTCCAACTTCCTCATCGCCAACAGCGAGGATCCAAGGCTGCTGCCCTACTCCCGTTACAGCAACTACTGGAACGAGCCGATCGGGCCGGACAGCCGCTTCCTCCATTTCATCGGAACTCACCGCTACTCGACCGACGAATATCGGCGCCACACCGAGCGCTCGATCGGCGCGCTACCGCGCTAGGGTTTGGCTACTCGTTGCCTTCGAGAACCTGCCCAGCCGCCGCTTGCCGTACAAGAGGCGTTGTTGGTTGAACCCATGCAAGCGTTGATGACTGGCCAGTTGAGATTGAAGTTGGGCTTGCTGAACAGAGTCACCGATGGTGTGGGGGCTTCGGAGTCGAAGGCGATCGATTGGTCGCCGCACCAGAGACCGGGACGATGTGGAACTGTGGGTATCGCGTTTGATAGTCGCTGAGCCGGAAGCCGTTCAGATTTTGCGCCTTGATCCGATTGTACACGCTGAGCGCATCGCCGTTGCCGCTGACGTTGTAGAGGCCCGCGAGCGTCATGAGGGAGAGCGTCACGAAGTTCGACCCATCGGCGACGAGTGTATTGCCGCCGCCGTTGGAAGCGGCCAAGGCCGCCCATGTATCGTGGACGACCCCGGCAGGCGTGGAAACAGTATACTGGTAGGAGGTTGCCGCCGCCCATCCATGCCCCTGCGCCTGGCGGGTGAATCTTCCCAAGTGCCAGTTCTGCGCCCAGCTGATGATCCGATTCACCTTGGCATCGCCGCGTAGCGAGCTCGCGAGGAAGCCGCTCATCACGAAGTCCTGTTGCCATGGGGCAATAAGCATTGCGTCGCCGCGAGACGCTCCGAAGAAATAGCCCGCGGTCTCTTTCGCCTTGCTGTTCCACGTGGGGATTATCGAGTTGAGAATCTCATCGTGGTTGTTGTTCACGATCCTCTGCCAGTACGCCTTCGTGGCGGTACCGTCGGGATTTGACCATGCCGCTTCAGAGATGGTGCGGTAGGTCCACCCTTGCGCGCGCACCTCGAAGGCTTCGTTGAATGTGATGCCTTTGCCATTCTGACGAGGTGCTGGCCAAAGCGCGAGGATCTGACGACTCGCCTGCGCATTGAGCTCATCGAGGAAGTAGCGTTCGCCTGTGAAGAGGTACGGAATAAAGGCGACATCGGGGGCGTGGGCGTTGTCGAGTGTCCATGAAGTGTCGAGCACAGGCTGCGCAAGATCGACATCGCCGCGATTGCTGTCGTCAATCCACAGCGTCGGATACTTGTCGAGTGTAATGTAGTCCCTCGTCACCGGATCGAAGTGATGCCAGGGAATGCTCCCTCCGCCATTGCCCATCGCGATCGCCACTCTTGCGGCGTTCGCGTTCTGGGACTTCAGCCACCTCGCGTGCCATGCAGGCATCGGACCGATATCGTCGCGGCCACCGCCGGTGGGCATGTACTTCGTGAAGCCCGGGTTGGACAGAGGGACGATGTTCGTCGAGGCGACACGACCGATGGCGCTGTCGGCGATGCCCGAGGTCAGATCGTAGTTCGGCAATGCCCCCGCCTTGATGAAATACGCAATATCGCGTTGGACATTGTGGGTGTCCGAGGTGGGAGCGCCACTGGTGTGGAACACGCGGCGCCAAACCGTATATTGGTAGTGGGTCAGGGTTGGAGAGGCGTATACGACCGAGCCACTCTGAGAAATGGTGGCGGTGTAGTTCACCGTCCCGCCCGTCGACTGCATTGAGTAGTCGTTACGGAATTGAGCGTCGGTTTGGAACGTGCCGTCGGCGTACGCGGTCACATCAACGACAATGTGGAAGGAGCTCGAGATCGGCACATCCACACGCGCCTGAGTCGCGTTCGGACCCTGGAGCCAGTAGGTGGCGACGCCACTGGCAAGGGCTTCGAGGAGTTTCGCTTTGACATCGATCGTGCTCGAGAGGCCACCCGAGAGCTTGATCGAGACATTGTAGCCGGCAAGCGCCGAGGAGAGGTTGACCGGGGAACCACCCGCCCCCCCAAGCGAGAGCATGCCGCTCACCACTCCGTTCCCCGCCAGCTGCGGCGCCCGCACCGTGATGACCGCGAATCTTACCGTGCCATCGGCATACCTGGTCTTGACGTCCATTTGAGCCGGGTATGTCTGGCCGCCTATTCTGGCGGCCAGCGGGGCGTTCGCGGCGACCTTTCCCTGCACAAATGCCTGGCCCCACGAGACGTAGCGGGATGGCTGAGCGGCGGCGGTAGCGGTCTGGATGTTGAAGCCGACAACATCGGCTGGCGATTGCGGCTGGATGTAAGCTGGATAGTCGGCCGCGGAGGCTACAGCGGGCGCGACAAGAAGGGCCAAGGACAGCAGCGCGGATCGAGCGAAAGCGAACGCAACTCCGAATACAACTGATAAGGCTTCTTTAGACATGACAGACGCCCCCCGCAAACACGTGACTATGGTGTCACACGAGGGATGGGATGCGGCGCGATAAGCCCAAGAGCACAAGCATGCCCCGCACGATCAAGAGCCATGATTGGCGTCCCGCAAAGTAGCCATTCTTGCTTCGTCAAACCATTCAATAGCACGCGAGCGCGCGGGTAGGCGTCGCCTGATCGCCGCGCTCACCGACTCGGCGGCATCGAGCGCGGGGACATCGCCATCATCGCTTGCGCGCGAGGCCGGCGAACAGGTCGCGCCAGGCGGCGATCATGTCCGCCTCGGCGAATTCGGCTTCGGCGCGTGCCCGGTTGGCGGCGCCGAGCGCGGCCCGCAGGTCGCTCCGCGCCACGAGGCCGGCCAGGGCATCGGCCAGGGCACCGTCCTCGCGCGCGACGACATAGGGGCGGTTCGCCGCGTCGAGCATGGCGGCGATGTCGCCGACATCGGTCGCCGCCACGGGCAGTCCCGACGCCATCGCCTCCAGCACGGTGAGCGGCATCTGCTCGGTGTCGGAGGCGAGCGCGAAAATGTCGAACCCGGCATAAAGCGGCGCCGGATCCGCTCGGTGACCGGCGAACTCCACGCGCCCGCCGACGCCCTGCGCCTCGGCCAGGGCTTCCAGCGCCGCCCGCTCGGAGCCATCGCCGACGATCACCAGCCGCGCCGGCATCGCGGCGGGCAGGCGCGCCACGGCGCGGATCAGCCGCCCGACATTCTTCTCCGGGCGCAGCGCGGCGACGGTGCCGATGACCACGGGCCGCGCGCCCTCGCGCGGTCCGGCGGGAACGAAACGGGCGAGGTCGATGCCGTTGGGCAGCAACCGCAGGCGCGATTGCGGCAGCCGCCAGGTCTCGGTGGCGATGCGCCACAGCAGGCGGGACGGCAGCACCACCGTGGCGCGGCGCAGCAGCAGTCGGCGCGCCAGCACGCGGCGTGGCAGCTGCCGCTCGCGCTCCTCCGGACCGAAGCCATCCTCCATGTGCAGATGCGGCACACCGGTGCCGATCCGCGCCACCGCCCATTCGATACTGCCCCAGTTGCTGGTGACCAGCAGATCGGGCGCTATCTGGCGCAACGCGGCGCGGAAGCGCCACAGATTGCCGCGCGTGTCGCCCTTGACCACACCGACTTGCGGGAAGCGGATGTCGAGCGCGGGATCGAGCAGCGCGCTCGCCTCCTTCCGCCCATCCATCGCCACCACGGCGTGTCGGAAGCGATCGCCGAGCCGATTGGCGAGCGTGGCGAAGCGCATCTGCGCACCGCCGACGGCGAAGCTCGGAAAGACATGCAGCAGCAGAGGTACGAAGGCGCTCATCGCGGCCCCGTCGCGAGGACAGCCTCGTGGAAGCGGACGACGTCTCCGGCCTCGACCAGGCAGACGCGTCTCATGCCCGCGCTCCCCGTTTCGATGGCGTCACAGGCCGACCTCCAGCGCCGCGATGCCCGCCCATTCGCGCAGCGCCAACCAGCTCATGGCGAGGTGGTCGGCGCGGGGTAGCCAATCGCTCAACCGTCCGTCCGGATGGCGCGACCGCGGCACCGCCGCCGGCAACACCGGCAGGCCGACGCGCGCCGCCGCGAGCCGCGCCCGCGGCAGGTGCCAAGCGTGGGTGACGAGGTAGGCGGTGCCGATGCCATCCTGACGCAGCATGGCGGCGGCGAGGCGGAGATTGTCCTCGGTGTTGCGCGCGGTGGATTCCTCCCACCGCACCGGGACGGCGAAATCCTGCACGAGGGTGACGCGCATAGCGGCGGCGATCGGCGGGGCGTCCGGTCCGGGCGGCCCGCCGGTGACGAGCAGCGGCAGGCCCGTCTGCCGCTGCAAAGCGGCGGCGCGGCGCAGCCGTTGCAGCGTCAGCGGGCCGACATCTGGCCCGTCCGGGCCGTTGCTGGCCTCCGCGCTGAGGACGATGATCGCCCCCGGTGCCGCCCTCGGCGCCGCCGGCGCGGCCGCCTCGAGCGAGGTGAGCAAAAGGCCGGAGGCCATCGGCGTGGCGAGCAGCAGGACCGCGGCGATGCCGAGCACCGCCACCGCGCCGCCGGCCCGCCGGCCCCGCCAGGCCAAAGCGGCGCCCACCAGCGCGGCCAGCAGCAGGATGACTGGCGGCAGGACGAGCACACCGAGGATGCCCCGCGCGACGGCGTACAGCGGCTCTGTCGCGATCACGCCCATCGCCACAGCCGTCGTCCCAGGTTGCGCAACTCGCCGAACAGCGGGTGGCCGCCGAGCCATATCCCGGCCAGCCAGCCAAGCCCCGCGGCAACCATGGCCGCCAGCATCTCGCCGAAGGAGAGCGCGGTACGGAAGCCGAGCGCGGACATCACCGCGACGACACCGCCGGTGGCGCCGAGCGTGGCCACCGCACCTGGCGCCACGGCGCGCAGGACCTCGCCCCAGGCGACGCCAATGTGCCGACGAACGAAGGAGACTGCGACGAAGGTCTGCAGCGGCCCGGTCGCGATACTGACCGCCGCTGCCGCCGCGATGCCATGCGGTGCCGCGATCGCGATCAGCAGGATACTGGGCAGGACGGTGATCAGGCTGGCGATCAACGTGTCCCGGATACGGCCGAGAATAACCAGGATCGGATAGGTGAGGAAGACGGGGAATAGCCAGACCATGCCCAGCGCCATCAGTCGCACCAGGGTCGGCACCTCGCCCCATTGTGGCCCGAGCAGGACGAGGACGATGGGTTCGGCGAGCAGCGCCAAGCATACCATGGCCGGAACATGCACCGCCGCCATGTAGGACAGGCCGAGGAGATAGGGCTCCTTCAGCGAGCCGCCGCGCCGGACGTGGTCGGCAAGCGCCGGCAGGACAACCGGGTGCAGCGCGCTTGCGATCAGCCTGTCGGGTATCTGACAGACGACCTGGGCACGGCCGAACAGGCCCACTGGCGCGGTCCCGAGCACGCGCCCGATGATGAGTTGCGGCAGGGTTTCATGGATGAGGTTGACGATGCTGGCGGCGGTGTCCCAAGCGCCGAAGGCGAGAATGTCTCGCCAGCCGGCAAGGCGCGGCCAGAAAGCCCAGGGCATTGAGTGCGCGATGTTGGCGCCGAGGGTGCGCAGCAGCACCGCCACGAACCAGGCCCAGGCCATCGCCATGTAGCCCTGCCCGAGGCTGGCCAGCAGCACGAGGGTGCAAAGCTGGCCGAGGCCGCTCGCGACACTGATCATCGCCAGCCGGCCAAACGCCATCTGCCGGCGCAGCATGGCGACAGCGGGCATCGAGAAAGGATTGAGCGCCAGCGTCGCTGACAACACCAAGACGACATCGCCAAGGCCCGGCTCACCATAGAAATGGCTAAGCGGGACGGCGCCCAGGGCGAACGCCGCGGCGCAGCCGATAGAGATAGTGCAGGACACAGTGAAGGCCGAGCGAATCGCATCGCGCTCCGGCGTCTCGAGCTGTACGAGATAGTTGCCGGTACCGAAATCCCGCAGCGCGCCGAGCAACATGGCCACCGACATGCCGATCGCGAAAACGCCGAAATCAGCCGGTGTGAGCATGCGCGCGCCCGCCACCATCATCGCCACGCCGATGACAATGCCGGCATAGCGCTCGATGAAGGAGAGCAGCAGAGATCGCCGGAGCGTGCTCACGGCGCCGCTCGTCCCGGAACGGCCACCCTGCTCGCGCGCCATACCGAACCCGGCGCCGGACTCTTCTCATGGGGGCCTATATTCACATTACCTCGCAAGAACAGCGAAAAAACCACTCCTCTCGACGTGGTTGGCCTTGTCGAGCGGGTTTTAGTTTTCGATCCAGGGTGCATGCAAGTCGATTCGAGCCGCGTGTATAGATCGATTCCCCAGTAAGGTCCTGACGCGCTCTCTCATTCATAAGAGCTACCTATTCGTAGTTTTTTTGTGACAGACTCAAAGGATCGCTGCTCCGGGCGATGCCGCCGCGGAATTCCAACCCGGCGCCGAGCCCCTCTCATTCCTTACAATCCCGCAGCGGCTGAAGCCCGCATCAGCGGAAAGGGGGCCGCCCCGGGGCGGCGAAATTTCGGTGGTCACCTTGGCCGATAAGGCCTTCAAGTCGCATTCAATGGGTCTTCTCTGGTCAACGATTCGTCAGGCTCGTTCAATGCGCCAATGCCCGAGCGAACGATCCTTCACACGGTGAACGGGCGGGCGGATCAAGCCGCTCTCATGTCGGTGGTCCCGTCCTTCGCTTATCCAGCGCGTCTTCGGCCAGCGCGGCGACACGGCGTGCGTTGCCCGCCCACGTGAAGTCCCGCCGCAGCACTTCCTCCCGCGCCGCGGCGCCGATGCGTGCGCGTAATTCCGCATCCCGCGCCAGGGTCTCGATGCCCTGCCACATCGCCTCGGGGTTGGCCGGGTCGAACAGCAAGGCGGTACGGCCCTGCTCCAGCACCTCGCGGATGTTGGGCTGGTCGGGAGCGATGATGGCCCGCCCTGCCGCCATGTACTCGAACAGCTTCAGCGGCGAGGCATAGGCCACGGAGGCTGGCTGCAGCGCGATGTCGAAGCTGGCTACCAGACGCGGGATCTCCTCCCGCGTCGCAAGACCGGTGAAGCGCACGCGGTCAGCCAGTCCGAGCTCCGCGGCGAGGGATTCGAGGTCGGCGCGCGCCGGCCCGTCCCCCACCACCGTGAGGTCGAGACGCGGTGTGCCCTGCCAGGCGGCAAGCCCCCGCAGCACGCGGTCGAGCCCGTGCCAGTGGCGCACGAAGCCGACAAACCCGAGCTGCACCGCCTCGCCCGGCACCCTCGAGGGAAGCTCAGCGAAATCCCCGAGATCGATGCCGTTCGGCACTACCGCGATGCGCGTGCGTGGCACGCCCGCCGCCGTCACGTAGCCAGCCAGCACCTCGGTTACCGGCAATACGACGTCCGCACGGCGCCAGACGAAGCGCTCCGCGGCATGGGCCAGGCGCTTCAGCCGCAGCCCACTGAAGCGGATGCGTTCCTCGGCAAGCGGCGAATTCACTTCCAGCAGCAGCGGCACGCCGTGACGCCACGCCGTCCAGCTTCCTGCGACGTGGAAAAGGTTGGCGCGCTCATAGACGATATCCGGACGGAAGCGCCGAGCGGCGCGTGCCAGCCGCATGGTGGAGACCAGGCCGTAGGCCATCTCCGCCAACTCGCTCAGTGCCCCGGGCAGCAGGCGGCGAATGCGCGAAATGGCCGGACTCTCGCCGCCCAGCGCCACCGAGTCGTAGGCCGGCGGGCCGACGACGCGGACCTCGTGCCCGGCGGCGCGCAGCGCGGCGACCAGTGACTCGATGTGCACGCCCATTCCGTCACGGGACTGGATGCGATGGCTGTAAAGAATACGCACGCTAGAACCCCGCCCGTCGCACCAGCGACCCCGCCGATTGGCGCCAGGCGCGCCGGCAGGTCGCCCACTGGCCGTGGCGCGGCACGGATCGCCTCCGCCCCGCGCTAACCCACTCCTTGCGCGCCACAGAGACCCTCATTGAACGCGCGCACGGCTCCGGCGACGCGGCGTGGCGCAACCTCCGCACCGCCGACGCCCGGACGGGGAAGACGTGTAGAACACCCACGCGCCCGTTCGTCTGTCGGAGCGCGTCTGGAGACGACAACCCCGCGTGATCCAAGGTTCGGGGGCGGAACACGCGCCGCTCATCGAATCCATGGGGGCGCACCGTAACGACCTCTCGCGCCGTCCCACATGCCGCTCAGCATACCACGAAGATTGCGCCAGTAGTTGAGCGGGGAGCGTGGTCTGATTGTTCGAATGTACCACGTCACCAAAAGCAAATTCTGGAACCAGAAGGCGCTGCGCGACATCGGCAACGCCGAAGACTTGAAGTGCTCGTAGGTCAAGAATCGATTTCTGAACGTAAGATAGGACTTGTTCTCCGTCATCTCAGCGGAAAAGGCCAGCTTTCGTCGGAAGCACACTCTGTCGACATATATAACATTGGTGTAGCGCGAAGCCTGAAAGCCATAGATTTGGTCGTCGCCCATTATGAAGAAGCGCTTGTCGGGGAAGCCGATGAGCTCGACGACGCGGCGATGAATCAGCGCGCCCTCGAAACACCCGTAGTTCACGGGAATCCAAGTCCGGCCGTTCTCGAAGGAGACGTCGGCGGGAAACGCCTTCTTGCCACCGCTGGTGGGATCCAGCACCCCCTCCCATGGAAACGGTTCGCCTTTATCACTGACGCGGCGAGGATGAATGAATTCCGATAGGGTCTGGAACTCCAGCAGGCTGGCCAAAGCGCCTGGGACGGCTTCGACGTCGTCGTCCATCACCCAAATCCACTCGAAGCCCTGCTCGTAGGCCTTCTTCATGCCCTCGTGAAAACCACCAGCGCCGCCGGTGTTCGTCCGCATGCGCAGAGGCGACAGATGCCCGAACTCCTCCGCGAGCATCGCGTCGGTTCCATCGGTGCTGCAATTGTCGACCACAAGAATGGCGTCCGGCCGGCGTGTCTGGCTCTCGAGAGAGCGCAGGCATTCGCGCAGCAAGGCCTTGCGGTTGTACGTCACCACGACCGCGCAGACCCGAACGTTCGCGACGTCTGCGCCGGCGCTATCTAAGCTCGGCTTGCTAACCATTTGCGAACACCGAGCAGCGATTGGTTGATTACTTGATCCATGTCGAGATACTGGTATGTACCACACCGCCCGATGAAATGCAGCCGCGGCTCGCGACTGGCCAGTTCTTTGTACTTTTCATAGATCGCCTGATAGCGGCCATCGGACGTCTTCACGGGGTAATAGCGTTCTAGATTGTTCTCCGTGTAGTCGCACGGCTCCTCGCTGGTGAGCGTCTTCCGCCCGGTGTGGCGCTGTACATGGCAAGGGATCCGGCTCCAATCGGTCTGCCTGGTGAAGCGCGACGTGTCGGTGAAATTCACCACGGACGTTTCGCCAATGCCGCCTTCGAACGGCTCCTCCCGATGGTGAAAGCGAATCGAGCGGTAGGGCAACGGGCCGTAGGCGGCGTCGAAGTACTCGTCGATCGGCATGCTATTGAAGCAGAAATGATAGTCGGCGAGGAACGCTCTTTCGAACGGCGTAGCGACCATGACCTTGATCCTGGGATGGTCCAGAATCCGCATGATCATCGCGGTGTAGCCATCTCGAGGCATCATCTGGAACTTGTCAGCTGGAAAGTAGTGGTCTTCGTCATCAAACCGCAGGGGAATCCGCTTCACCACCGAGACGTCGACATCCTCCAGATCAAGCGCCCACATTTTCTTCGTATACGGTCGAAAGAACAGGTCGGTCAGTTCCGTGCCGATCTGGGAGGCGAGGTATTCGGCGGCATTGCGGGGATTCTCACATCTCACCGCTTGGCTGGCGAGGAACGCGCGCACTTCAGCCTCGTCCCGCAATTCAAGGCCGAATACCGTGTTGATGGTTCGCCGATTGATCGGCAGCGGCACGAGGGTCCGACCATTAGGCAGCAGGGCGGTAACGCGGTGCTTGTACGCCGCAAACTCGCCGAACGGCCTCAGCCATTCGACCACCCGCTCGTTGTTCGTATGGAAAAGATGCGGGCCGTAGCGGTGCACCCGGATTCCATTGTCGAGCGTCTCATCGAATGCGTTGCCGCCAATATGTCCCCGGCGGTCGATAACATCGATCAGAAAGCCGCCCTCGGCGAGTTCACGGGCATAAGTGGCACCTGCGAACCCCGCCCCGACTACGAGAACACGTTTCGTCAAGAGCTCGTCCTTTCGCATCCGGCAGAGAGCACAGGGCGCCTCACGAGGGTCAACGGCGGAAGTAACGGTCGACGCGCTTCATTGCGCTTCGAAATTCGTCCAGCGGCGGGCGCCCCGACGGAACGGCGCCCGCCGGCCACACCGCGGCCGCGCCAATATCGCGATGAGCAGCCATACGGAGCCACACTTCCAGATCCCGGGCAGGTGTCACGCGGATCGAGGCGCTTCGCCATAGGCGCGGCGTCGCCGCCAGGAAGCGCGAGCCGACAACATGAAATACCGCGCCGTAGCCCGGGCAACTCCCGAGAGTCGCTGAACCAGACCTGGCCGACGACGCAACGCATCACGATAGATTCCTTCCTGTTGCTTGGCGACAGCCTCGAGACTGAACCTCGTCGTGACCAGATCCCGCCCAAAGGTGCCGAGTTCCTTCCAACGTTCCGGTGACTTGATCAAATCTTCCAGAATGCTTTCCACCAATTTGCTTCCGTCGCCGCCGTCTCCGAGGCCATACCAACCTTGATGCAGGAAAAGTCCAGCTGTGTCCGGCTCCGCCAACTTCCAGAACGCACGTTCGCCCTGGACGATAAGCGGCTTTGCAAAGGCCATCGACTTCAGCGCCGAGCTACCCATGCCCAACATGATGTCGGAAGCGGCATAAGCATCCCTCGGATCCATCAGCGTTCCAGTCAACGTCACCACCTCTCGGCCGATCCGAGCATTGGTAGAGGCAGCGAGGCCTTCGATCTCCGGTCGCGATGGCCCATCACCCACGACGAAGAGCCGCAGTCTCGGAAACCGCTCGGTCAGGCGACCGACCGCCTCGATCGCCGAAAGGATTCCTTCCCGCTTTAGATCGGGAGCCAGCCGCGAGACTACCATCACGGCTATCTCGTCCGGGGCAATTCCAAACCGGGCTCGCGCCGCGGTCGCGTCCGCCACCGGGGCGTTGGCGACAGTGTCGATCGGTATCTCCAAATGCTCGACCCAAGGCCGAGATCGCCGCGCCTCGGCGACCATCTCCGCGGTGCAGTGGATCAGCGGAGGGTGGGTCGGTACCCAATGCGCCGAGAAGACCGACAGAACACTCATCACGATGGGTGTGCCGCGCAGCAGGTGCGCCCCATACATCGCGTCCATGATGGGCGAGAATTCGTAGGTGTGAATGAGATCAATACGTCGACGACGCGCGACTCTCCATACGTCCAGCGCCACCCCGACGGACAACTCGCGCCTGTTCTTCGTCATCTGGGCAGGGGCCTCGATGAATTCGAGACCCAGGTCTCGAATCATATCGACGAGGTCGCCCTGGGGCCCATAGATCAGGACCTCATAGCCCATCCTGGCAATGGAGGCCGCGAGCTCAATCGCGACGATCTGGCTGCCGCCGACTTCGAGAGTGTGCAGGCACGTCAACACTCGGATCGGGGACCTTTGCTCCCTAGGCATAGGCGTGTCCCGACGGCTCCTCAGAACGGCGGCGGCTGCTCATGCCACACCTCCGGCGCCTCGGCCACGGGGCTCCTGCCCGGGTAACCGCGTCCAAGGCAGGCTGAAGCGCAAATACTTTAGCGCGCCAGCAAAGAACTCCAGGAGCAGCTTCGCGTTGTCGGCGCGGGCGGGAATCGCGGGTAACGGGCGAAAGATATGGCCGATGATGCTGTGGATGTTCCAATAGAATCGCCGCGCCGCTGTGCTGTCGCCGGCCAGGAGATGCTTCATCAGCATCGCCCCTTCCCCGTGTATGTAATTGCGCCGCAGCCGCATCACCTGGTCATGGGTGACGCGCTTGTGGTTGTGATACAGAAGCACATCCGGCGTGTAGGCGATGCGGCTGCCTCCGCGCAGCGCGCGGAAGGCGAACTCCGCGTCCTCTGCCGCCCGCAGTGGCGCCCCGGCGCCGAAGCGCGGATCGAAGACGCCAATACGCTCGGGCAGCCGACGTCGGAACGCCATGTTGGCGCCGAGGACAGAATTGGTGTTCGCCGGCTCGAGCGACGTGTTGATGGTGATGGGGTAGTGGGACTGGTCGTACAGTTCGATGCGCCCTGTCAAGATTTCCAGCGTGGGATCGGCGTCGAAGTGCGCAAGAATACGCTCGATCCAGTCTTCGGCCGGCACGCAATCGTCGTCGGTCCAGGCGATCACCTCGCCACGGGCGTGCTGGAGCGCGCAGTTGTGAGCCGCGCCCGATCCGCGAATCGGCTCTCGCAGGGTCTTCAGGGGGAAAGGAAAGCGCGCCGCGGCGGCGCTCAGCACCGCAGGCGTGGTATCGGTCGAAGCATTGTCGACGATGATGAACTCCACGCCCCGTCCTTGGGGCACGCGCAACCGCGCCAGGCTCTCCAGCGCGAAGGCCAGATCATCCGCCCGGTTGTAAGTACAGACGCAGACCGACAGGGCGATGTCGGCGGCTGGCCCGTTCAACCCTTTCTCGCTGCGCCCGCTCATGGCAAAGCCTCGTTGATGGTTCGCCGGTTGATCGGCAGCGGCACGACAGGCTGACTGCCAAGCCGCAGTGCACAAACGCAATGCGTGCGAAGCAAGCGTTTTCCGAACTGCCTCAGCCATTCAACCACACGTTCGTAGTTCGTGTGGAAAAGATGCTGGCCGTCTCGGTGCACCCGGATGCCATGGTCCTGCGTCTCGCAAAATACATTCCCGCCAATATGTCCCCGGCGATCGATAACGTCGATTAGATGGCTACTCTCAGCGCGTTCACGTTCATAGGTTGCACCTGCGAGCCCAGCACCCATCACGAGAGTACGTTCCGTCAAGAGCTGTTCCCTTAGGCTAACCAGGATGACGACGGCGAGCTTGCTCGCTTACGGCCGCATCCAGATTGCTGTCAAATTCCGAACACAGAGCCTGCCTGACGATCCGGGGTGGCCCCAGCAATACTCAAGCGACGCGGCGACTGGCCATCGAACCCAATTGCTCGTTCGCGAAAAATCCTTCAACTACAAGCAGATTCCAAATGACTTGCGTATTATCGAAGTTACCACTGGCGTGCTGATCCACGATCCGCCCGAGCGCCTGCGGATCGAAGAGCCCGCTCTCGGCCATCGGACCGCCCGTCAGCCGCGTCCGGATTTCCGGCGCCGCGGCGCGGAACTGCCCGCTGAGATCCGCCGCGAAGCCGCGCTTGCGCCGCTTCAGCAGGGCGGCCGGCAGCAGCGACGCGGCGGCCTCGCGCAGCACGCGCTTGCCGACACCGCCGCGCAGCTTCGCCGAGGCCGGAAGCGCCATGCCCCAGCTGACCAGGTCGGGGTCCAGCAACGGCGGACGAGTCTCGAGCGACACGGCCATGCTGGTGCGGTCCACCTTGGCCAAGATGTCGCCCGGCAGATAGGTGTGCAGGTCGGCATACTGCGCCTGCAGCAGCGAGTCCTCGGGGTCGCATTCCGCCATCAGCGACGCGAAGCGCGCCGAGGGATCATGCCCCGCCACCGCGGCGCGCTGCGCCGGCGACAGCAGCGCCCGGCGCTTTTCCTCGGCCAGCTTGCAGACCGTGCCGTAATAGCCCAGCGCGCTGTCCAGGCTGATCTCGGTCAGCGTCGTCTTGGCGCGCAGCCAGCGCGGCGCCCGGTCCAGCTTCGGATAGGCGCGGGCCAGCGCGCCCACCGCGCCACGCCGCAGCCCGGCTGGCAGCAGCCGCCGCGCCGCCTCGGCCATCATGTGGAAGCGATAGCGGCGATAGCCCGCGAACACCTCGTCGCCACCATCGCCCGACAGGGCCACCGTGACATGGCGCCGGGCCAGACGCGCGACCGCCAGGGTCGGCACGGCGGAATGGTCGCCGAAGGGTTCGCCGAACAGGCGCGGGATCTCGCGCGCCATGGCGACGTAATCAACCGCCGCGCCATCCTCGGTGACGTGGCGCATGCCGTAACGCTCGGCCACCAGCGCGGCGTCCGGCCGTTCGTCGGCCGCGCCGGCGAAGCCAATGGTGAAGGCGGCGAGCGGCTGGCCCGTTGCCATCGCGGCGAGGCTGGTCACCACGCCGGAATCGATACCGCCCGAGAGGAAGGCGCCGAGCGGCACATCGGCCATCAATCGCGCCTGAACGGCGGCATCGAGGCGCCGCCGCAATTCCTCCACGGCGTCGCCGCCGCCGGCGACGGCCGCGCGCGGCGGCGCCCAGAAGCGCCGCGGGCTAGCCTTCGCCTTGCCCACGCCGAGCAGCATCTGGTGCCCCGGCGGCAGGCGGCGGATAGCGGCATGGATGGTCGCGGGCTCCGGCACGTAGCCAAGGGCCAGGAAATCGTCCAACGCCACCGGATCGAGACCGCGCGGCAGCTCGGGCAGCGCCGTCAGCCCGCCGATTTCCGAGGCGAAGGCGAAACCGCCATCCGGTAGCCAGGCGTAGTGCAGCGGCTTCTCGCCCAGCGGGTCACGCGCCACCAGCAGCTGCCCTGTCCGCCGGTCCCACAGCGCGAACGCGAACATGCCGACCAGCCGAGCCGGCATCTCCTCGCCCCATTCCCGCCAGCCATGCAGCAGCACCTCGGTGTCGGAGCGGCTGCGGAAGACATGGCCGCGCGCCTCGAGTGTCCGGCGCAGCGCCTCGTGATTGTAGATCTCGCCATTGGTGACGACGACCACCGCCCCGTCTTCCGTGGCCATGGGCTGCGCCCCGCCGGTCGGATCCACGATGGCCAGTCGCCGGTGGCCGAAGCCGAGATGCGGCTCCGCGTGGAAGCCATCGCCGTCCGGACCGCGATGCCGCTGCGCCTCGGTCATCGCCCGCAAGCGGCCCAGCGGCGGAACCAGGGGACGGGAGGGGTAGAACAGGCCCGCTATGCCGCACATGCGCGCGCTCTTTCCCGCAGCGGAGAACCTGCGCTTGCCGAAGCGGCGTGTCTCATGCGATCATCAACTGGTAATGGAGCAAAGGGTCGGAAGGCCCTGGATTGTCGGCAAGACCGTTCACTGGCGTGAGGACGTTGCGTGTCCGCTACCAAGAATGTCGTCGGAGCCCAAGGCGAATTCGTCAACGCGCGGCAATCGCGCGCTGAGCCGCGAACGCCGTGGCCCTGGCCACACGCGGCCTTGGCCATCGTCCTGCTGTCCGTACTGCTCTGGGGTGGGATCGCGTCCATCGCGCTAGTCGCCTTCAACTAGCTCGGCTGCCGCCAGAAGCGGCCGGCCGGCACGCATCCAGCCCACCACTTCCCGCAATCCGTCCTGCAGCCGTGGTGGCTCGCCCAGGCCAAGCGCCGCGCGCGCGGCATCCGGCGCGCCCAGCGAATGGCGTATCTCCCCGGCGCGGCCGGGCGCGTGGCGGATGACGGGCACCCTGCCACAGGCCTCCGCCAGCGTCCGGGCCAGTTCCAGCACCGTGGTGCTGCGCCCGGCGCAGACATTGAACACCGGCGCCGCCGTATCCGCCCGGTCCATGCCGGCGCGCAGCGCCGCTACCACCACCGAGACATGCACAAAATCGCGGCTCTGCAGCCCGTCGCCGAACACGGTCAGCGCCTCGCCGCGCAGCAGCCGGTCGGCGAAGATGGAGATCACCCCGGAATAGGGCGACTTCGGATCCTGGCGCGCACCATAGACGTTGAAGAAGCGCAGCCCGAGTGTGCGGATGTTGTGCACCGCCCCGGCGACCCGCGCCTGCAGCTCGCAGCCCAGCTTGTCGGCGCCATAGGCGGAAAGCGGCCGGGTCTCCGCCGTCTCGGCGAGTGGCAGCGCGTCGTTGCTGCCATAGACGGCGGCGGACGACGCATAAACCACCGGCACGCCGCCGGCCGCCCGCGCCGCGTCCAGCAGCGCGACGAAGGCCGAGAGATTCACCCGGTGGGTTTCCCGCCACTCCAGCACACCGCGTTCCACCGAGGCGATGGCGGCGAGATGAAAGCAGCCCGCCACGCCTTCCATGGCGCGCGCCAGCAGCGCCGGATCGCCCACATCCCCCACCAGCAGCTCGGCACCCGGAACGAGGTTCTCGCGGCGGCCCGTGGACAGGTTGTCCAGCACCCGCACGCGCTGCCCGGCGGCGGCAAGGGCGGCGCAGAGATGCGAGCCGATGAAGCCGCAACCGCCGGTGACGAGCCAAAGCGTCATGCGGCGGCGCTCCCGCGTGCCGCCAGCACACGGCGGAACAGCGTGACCTGGCCGCGCGTGGTCTCGTCCCAGCCGAAGCGTTCCGCGTGGGCGCGCGTGGCGCGCCGCGCCGGCGGGTTCGCCAGCAGCCGCCGCAGCGCCGCGGCGATCGGGCCCGGGCCGACCTCGTCGAGCACCACCCCGGCTTCGGGGGCCGAGATGGCTTCGCGGCTGCCCCAGGCCGGTCCGGCGATCACCGGCGTGCCGCACGCCATCGCTTCCAGCATCACGTTCGCCCAGCCCTCACGGGTCGAGGCGAGTACCAGCGCGTCAGCCGCGCCATAGAGCCTGGCAAGCTCGTCATGCGGCCGGGCGCCCAGCAGGCGCACACGCTCCGTCACATTGAGCCGCTTGGCCAGCGACGTCAGGGCCGCGCGCTCCGGCCCCTCGCCGGCGATCAGCAAGGTGGCGCCCGGCAACTGCGCCACGGCGCCGATCACGTGGTCATGCCGTTTGCGCTCGATCAGATGCCCGACCGAGAGGATGACCGGCCCCGACAGGCCGAGTTCAGCCCGCAGCGCGGCGCGATCGGTCGGCAGCGCGAAACCGGCCAGATCAACGCCGTTGCGCAGGGCCGTCACCTTCTCCGGCGCCGCGCCCAAGGCGATCAGCCCATTGGCCAGGCCCTCGCTCACCGCGATCAGCGCATCCGCCTCGCGCAACGCTGCGCCAATCAACCGACGCGGCAGCGTGAAGCGCGGCAGCAGGCTGGTGTCCGAACCGCGTGCGGTGATCACCACCGGCAAGCCGACTTCGCGCGCCAGCCATGTCGCGGCGACACCATCAGGGTAGAGATAATGCGCATCGATGGCATCGAAGCGCGCGCCCTCGGCGCGCAGCCGGACCAGCGCGGCGCGGGCGGCCCGCAGCAGCGCCCAGGGGCCGGTATACATGCCGATACGCGGCGGCGCGGCGTAGCGTGGATGCAGAACGCGCAGGCCGTGCCGCATCTCCTCGGCCGGCGCGGCCGCGCAGCGGGCCCATTCGCCGAACCGCGCGTTGCGCGACGGGAACCAGGGCACCGGCGCGATTACCGTGCTGGTCGCCGCGCCACTCGCCACCAGGTGACGCAGCCGGTTCTCGACAAAGACGCCGTGATTGGGCTGCGCCGCGTTGGGGTACAGGGTGCTAAAGGTCAGCAACCGCAGCGGCGCGGCGGGCCTGCGTTCGACCCGGGTCGGAAAAGGCAGGATCTCCGATGTCGCGGCGGCCAGGGCGGAAGGGCGCGCCATGCCTCACCGCGAGCCCATCAGCCGCAGCACCACTCGGACCGTCGCGAGGATGATGCGCAGGTCCAGCCACAGGCTGCGCCTCTGGATGTACCACAGGTCGTAGGACAGCTTGTTGCGCGCGTCCTCGATCGAGGCGCCGTAGGGGTATTTCACCTGTGCCCAGCCGGTCAGGCCTGGGCGCACCGCGGCGCGGTCCGCGTAATGCGGGACGGCGGCGAGCAGCTGCTTGACGAAGACGGGCCGCTCAGGCCGCGGGCCGACGAAGGCCATGTCGCCGCGCAGGATGTTGATGACCTGCGGGATCTCATCGATGCGGGTGAGGCGGATAAAGCGGCCCACCCGCGTCACCCGGTTGTCGCCCACCGCGGCCCAGACGGCCGTGCCGGGTTGCTCGGCGTCGATCGTCATGGAGCGGAACTTCAGGATATGGAAGCTGCGATGGTGCCGTCCCATGCGTTCCTGGCGATAGAACACCGGCCCGCGGGAATCGAGCTTGATGGCCAACGCGACCAAGAGGGTCAGCGGTAGGGTGAGCAGCAGCAGAGCGAGGCTGGCCACGATATCGAGGCCGCGATGCAGGGCTTGCTCCAGCGCGCCTTGGCGCAGGGCGCGGGTGCCGCGCAACCAGTTCTGCGGCAGCAGCTCCGGCACGACCTGCCCTTTGGCGCCCGCCATGACGGCGGCTTCGCCGCCCGCATAGTCAGACGCCAACGCGATCACGGCGCCGTCAGTGGAACCGCGACCATGGGATCCGTCCCAGGAACGTTCTAAGCTCACTCGTTACCCCCGCAGCCGCCCCAACGGCCGCGCCCCCTGCCAAACAATTGGCACGAACAACGTATACTTTTTGATCCCGCATTGGCACCCAAGCCAAGTAGGTACCTCCTATGTGCCGAGCCGCGGCGCCTGCTCAAAGAAAAGGCCTCGGCAGCCGCGAGCCGACCAGCGACGCGCCTCGATACGGCGCTGCGTCCACACTCATAAATCATGCTGGTTCAGGGATTTCCGGATCACACTTAATGAAGCGAGTCAGTACTGGCTTGTAAGCCGCCCGCCTCACCATGAAGCCATCGCGCTTGGTTTATTCACAGCCGTCGGGCCGCATCGCCCCAATGGCGCATCACGTCGCTCGTCCGCCGCGCCCGTCTGGCAGGTGACACGATCGTCGAGTGCGCCGTCGCGCGCCGCCCAGCGCCTAAATGACGGTCTTGACCACTACCATGTGGCTCGCGACCCGGCGCACACCCTCGATGGTCTCGGCCAGCGCCCGGCAGGCGTCGATCTCGCGCGTCGTGCCCGCCTCGCCCCACAGATGCACGACGCCCGACTCGACGATCACGTTGGCGACGATCGCGCCGGCCCAGTGCCGCGCCTTGAGCGCCGCCAGCAGCCGCTCACGGATCGCCTGGTCGTCGATGTCGGGCGACGGCTGCTCGGTCGGGTCGATCGCCAGCAATGCGCGCAGCATGTCGCTGCGGCTGACGATGCCGATGAGGCGATGGCCCTCCATCACCGGCAGTCGCTTGATGGTGTGGCGCTCCATCAGCTCGGCCAGCTCGCGCATCGATGATCGGGCGTTGGCGACGATCACGTCGCGGCTCATCACGTCGGCCACCCGCCGGCCGTGCTCGCGCAGGAACGCCGAGGCCTGGCGCAGATCGCTGGCGAGCAGCCCGCGCCACCAAGACGACCGCTTCTCCGATCGCAACTCGCCGCGGCGCACAAGATCGGACTCGCTGACGAGACCGATCAGCCTGCCGTCGGCGTTGAGCACCGGCAGGGCGCTGATGCGCCGGCCCAGAAGCATGCGTGCCGCCTCGTAGACGCTGGTCTCGGGCGAAACCGTCACGACGTCCGGCGTCATGATGTCGATGGCCTTCATGGCGATCCCGCAGCCTCTCGTTGAAACACGCCGCACCGTGGCGCGAAGCCGGCGCCACCGCCTTGACTTGGCTCAACGCTCCCGACCATCTGGCGCCACGCGGATCGACCGATGATTCGACCGAAAAATTGATCCGCATCAAGGCGGCGCGGCGGTTTTGGGTGCACGCAGGATGTGTCAACTGCGTGAGGTGCCCTAATGTCCGACGGAGAATTCGTCTTCCTCGCCCTGGCGCTCGGCTGCTTCGCCGCCTTCGCCGTCACCGTGATCTGGTTGCGCTCCGACTACGTGAAGCATCGGCCCTCGAAGGTCGATCATCTGCGCGTGCAGATGGCCGAGTAGGCGCCCTCCGCCATCGCGGCGCACCGCCATCGGCGACGACGGCGGTGCGCGTTCGCGCGCCTTATGGCCGCATGAAAGCCATGGGCTCGTCGTCGTCGAGGTTCTCCGCGCTGGCGGTGAGCTCGGCGGCGATGTCGGCGTTGCTGCGCCCGGCGCTGCGGAACAGGCGCACGGCCTCGGCGATCAGCGCGCGCCCCACCACATCGGCGTCGATCGACCGTGTCGCCGCTTCCGCGCGCGCCGCCTCGGCGTGCCGCGCGGCGATCTCGTAGGCGCTCATCGTCCGCCTTCCGCGCGGTCGAAGTGCCGCTTCATCAGGAAGAAGTCGAAGGCGACGCCGAAGACGACGAGGCCGAAGCCGAACCAGGCCATGGCGAAGTCGTGCGCCTTGGCCCACAGCACCAGGCCGATCAGGGCCAGCACCGTCGCCAGGACGGCGAAGACCAATTCAGAGACGTGATCCATCCTTGCCTCCACGGGATTCATCCAAAACGGGGTCGTCGAACAGGATGCGCGCGCCATCGCCGTCGGGGTCGTCGAACTGACCGGCGTTGAGCGCCCAAACGAAGGCGACAAGCCCGATGCCGCCGAGGAACAGCGCGATCGGCAGCAGATAGAACAGGATGTCCATCACGCCGCCTCGCGCGCCGCGCGCAGGCCAAGCGCGTTGGCGATCACCAGCAGCGAGGAGCTCGACATCGCCAGCGCCGCCAGCGGCGGGGTCAGCAGGCCGGCCATCGCCACCGGCACGGCGATCGTGTTGTAGACGATGGCCAGCGCCACGTTGCGCCGCATCAGGCGCGACGCCGCGCGCGCCAGCGCCAGCGTGTCGGCCACCGGCATCAGCGCCTCGCCCTGGAAGATCGCGTCGGCCGCGGCGGCGGCGACATCGGCCGCCTCGCCGGGCGACATCGAGGCGTGCGCCGCCGCCAAAGCCGGCGCGTCGTTGATACCGTCGCCGACCATCAACGGCCGACGGCCGGCGGCGATCATCGCCGACAGGCGCGCCAGCTTGTCATCGGGCGTCAGGCCCGCCTCCCAATTCTCGATACCGACCGCCTCGGCGATGCGCCGCACCGCCGGCGCGCGATCGCCCGACAACAGCATCACCTCGAGGCCGCAGGCCTTGAGCGCCGCGACACAGGCGACGGCGTCGAACCGCGGCACGTCGTCGAAGGCGAAACGTACGGGCTCGGCGCCCGGCCGCGTGAACCACAGTTCCATGGCATCCGCATCGCCATCCTCGGCCACGCCGCAGAACCGCCGCGAGCCCAGCCGCATGGCGCCGCACGACATCCCCTCGCCCGGATGCTCGTGCGTGTCGGGCAGCGCTCGCGCGTCCGGCGCCGCGGCGACGAGCGCGCGCGCCAAAGGATGCCGCGACGACACCGCCAGGCGCGCGGCCGCTTCGAGCGCGCCAGCGGGTCGCGCCGGATCGTCGAGCAGGACCGGCTTGCCCCGCGTCAGCGTGCCGGTCTTGTCGAAGACCACGAGGTCGATGGCGCCCAGCCGCTCCAGCGCCGTGGGCGAAACCGTCAGCACGCCCAGCCGCGCCAACCTGCCCACCGCCACAGTGGCGACGGTGGGCTGGGCCAGCGCCAGCGCGCAGGGACAGGTGACGATCAGCACCGACGCGGCGACGAGCAAAGCCTCCCAAGCGCCGCTGTCGAGCAGCAGCCACCACGCCAGGAAGGTCGCCAGCGCCAGCAGGTGGACGGCTGGCGTATAGAGACGCGCGACGCGATCGGCGAGGGCCACGAAGCGCGAGCGCCCCTGCTCCGCCGCCTCCAGCAGACGCGCGATGCGCGACAGCAGCGTGTTGTCGCCCACCGCCGTGATCCGCAGACGCAGCGGGCCGCCGACATTCACCGCACCGCCATGCGCCATCGCACCGACGGCGATGACCGCCGGCCGGCTCTCGCCCGTGACGAAGCTGTTGTCGAGCGATGCCGGCGCGTCGAGCACGATGCCGTCGGCGGCGATGCGCTCGCCGGCGACGACGCGCAGGATGTCGCCGGCCTTCAGCTCGGCCGGCGCGACGTGGCGCAGCGCGCCGTCGGGATCCTCGACGCTCGCCACCGCGCCGGCGAGGCTCAGCAGATGCGCCGCCGCCGAGCGGGCGCGCCCACGCGCGCGGCGCTCGACGTAGCGGCCGATCAGCAGGAAGAACACCAACATCGTCGCCGATTCGAAATAGGCATGCGCGCCCGAGCGCAAAGCCTCGACCAGGCTGACGCCCAGGGTGAGCACGACGCCCACCACAACCGGCAGGTCCATGCTGCCGCGTCCCTGCCGCAGCGCCGACCAGGCGGAGACGACGAAGGGCCGCAGCGCGTAGGCCAGAGCCGGGATCGCGATCGTGGCCGAGATCAGATGCAGCAGATCGCGCGTGGCACCCCAGGCGCCCGCCCAGACCGAGACGCTGAGCAGCATGATGTTGGCGGCGGCGAAGCCCGCCACCGCCATGCGCCGCAGCAGGTCGCGTTCCTCCGCGTCGCCCAGCCGGCGCGCCGCCTGTGGCGTGAACGGCGCGACGCGATAGCCCAATCCGGCGATCAGCTCGGCATAGCGCGCGCCCAGCGACGCCGGCCCCGTCCAACGCAGCGCCAAACGCCGCGTCGTGGCGTTGAGCCGCGCCTCACTGACGCGCGTGTCGCGGGCCAGCGCGTGCTCGATCAGCCACAGGCAGGCGGCGCAGCGCAGGCCGTCGACCACCAGATCGAGGCTGCACGCGTCGCCCGTCACCCGCACATAGGGCGTGGGATCGGTTGTCGCGGCCGCCGCCGGCCGGCCGGCATCGGGGCGCTGCGGGCGCAGAGCGTAGTAATGGTCGAGACCGAGACGGCCCACGAGGTCGTAGGCCGCGGCGCAGCCCGTGCAGCAGAACGTCTCACCGTCTGGCGCGCGGCCGCCACAATGCACGCACGCCGCATCCGCGGATGCGCGATCACGAGCGAGCGGCGCCAGCGCGATCGTCATCTCACGATCACCCGCCGCGTCGCGCGCAGCTCACGGCCCGCGCTGTCGCGCGCGCTCACGGTGATATCCCAGGCGCCACGGGCCTGCGGCGCGAACGCGCCGGCGTAGCGCGCGTCGCCAGACGCCGACAGCGGCACGTCCACGGTCACCAGCTTGCCGACCGGGCGATCGGCGATCGCGCTGACCAGCAGGCCGGGGATCTCGCGACCGGCGGCATCGGCGATGCGGACCACGACGCGTCCCGCCGCGCCGTCGTGGCGCACGTCGAGCGACCAGCCCAGCGCGTCCTGCGCCTCGCTGCGCTCGATCTCGGCACCGTAGCCGCGACCGCGCTCATAGGCGTTCTTCACCACCAGGCCGGGAAAGCTGCGCAAGGCGAAGAACAGCAGCACCATGTTCACGGCGATGACCAACCCCAGTCCCATCGGGAACAGCCAGGGGATGATCGAGCGTTTGTCCTTCTCCCCGCGAAGGCGGGGAGAAGGTGCCCGAAGGGCGGATGAGGGG
>CAYTFW010000007.1:9833-74917 GCA_964437145.1 uncultured Rhizobiaceae bacterium | reverse complement strand
GGCTGCGCGCCCAGTAGATGTCGGTGCCGTCCTCGAAGATGACGTAGACGAACGACACGCCGAACATCGAGAAGCCACGCACGACGCGCGAGCGCGGCACGCTCAGCATCGCCGTCGTCAGCGGGAAGGTGATCTGGTCTTCGACCACCTGCGGCGCCTGGCCGGAATACTCGGTGTAGACGATGACCTGTGTGTCGGAGAGATCCGGCAGGGCATCGAGCGGCACGCGGGTCACGGCGTAGATGCCGGCGAGCGTGGCGAACAGCGCGCCAAGCAGGGTGAGCGCGATGTTGCGCGCCGACCAGGCGATGATCGCGGCGATCATTTCGCTGCTCCCGGTGCAGTCAATCCAGTCAGTGCGGCGCGCAGGTTGCTTTCGGCGTCGATTAGGAAATTGCCGGTGACGACGATGCGTTCGCCCTCGGCGAGGCCTAGGCGCACCTCGACGAAGCCATCGCCGCGACGGCCGAGCAGCAGGTCGCGCGGCTCGTACAGCCCCTCGCCCCTGACGACGAAGGCGACGCGCCGCTGGCCGCTGTCGATCACCGCCGAATCGGGCACGGCGATCACCATATCGCCGCCCGCGCCGGTCGCGATGGCGACGTCGGCGTACTGGCCGATGCGCAGATGGCCGCCTTCATTGGGCAGCTGGATGCGCACCAGGCCGGTCCGCGTTGCTGTGTCGAGATCGTGGTAGACGAATTCGACACGGCCCCGGATCGGTTCGCCGGACGCGCCATTGGGCATCACTTGAACCGTCTGGCCAACGGCGACGGATGGCAGGTCGCGTTCGGCGACACGTGCCATGACCCAGACGACTGACAGGTCGGCGATGCGAAACAGCGTCATGCCCGCCGTGAAGCGCATGCCGTTGAGTGCCGGCCGCTCGAGCACAGTCCCGCCAAGCGTGGCGTTCAACGTCAACGACCGGACCGGCTCGCCGGTCCGGCGCAGGGTCTCGAACACCGCGTCGGGAATGTCGAACTGACGAAGGTTTGCCGCCGCCCGTTCAAGCTCGGCCGGACGCCCGCCGCGCAACGCGGCGGCGTAGTCCGATTGCTTCTGGAGGATCTCGCGGCTTTCGACCCACACCCGCGCCAGCGGCTGGCCGGCGGTAACGGTGGCCCCGGTTAGCGGCACGAGCAATTCCTCGACGAAGCCGTCGAACTTCGCCGTCAGCACCGCCTGCCGGCGCTCGTCATGCTCGATGGTGCCGTAGGCGCGCACAGTACGGACGAGCGAGCGCCGCTCGACGATCCCGGTGCGTACGCCCGCGCGCTGCACCTTCTCCGGTGCGATGCGCACCGCGCCGGGTGGCCCCGATACCTCGTCCTCGTACACGGGGATGTAGTCCATCCCCATCGAGTCCTTCTTGGGTGTCTTCGAGATGTCCGGCGCGCCCATCGGATTGCGGTAGTAGACAATGCGCCGCTGGCTGCCCTTGGCTTCGACTGGCGCGGCCGCAGGCACACCGGCGGTGGCGCGGAAGACGACTGTGCCGCGCACCGGCCTGCTTTCTCCGGCCACATCGGCGGAAAGGGAGAGCGCCCAGCGCCCGGCCATCGACAGATCGGCCTCAAAGGCGACCACGCCGGGTGCCGGCGGCGGCAGCATGCGCAGCGGCGCCATCATCGAGGCCATGCCGTCGGGCGCCATGTCGAGACGCGTGCTGGTGATGCGCACGCCGTCGGGCGGCGGCGCTGATGTGCCTTTCAGGCGCACTTCGAGGCGAATCGCCGTGCCGGTGGTCACGGTGGCGTTGACCGGCTCCCAGCTGGGCTCCGAGGGTACCAAGGCTCGGATGGCCGGCCACAGCGAGGGGACGAAATACAAGGAGGCGGTGAGCGCGGCGACCAGAACCGCAGCCGTCGCAACGACGAGCAGACGCTTTCGCATGTTGATCGATCCCAAGTACCGGGCGAGTCCCGGCGGACGCGCGCCGGATGGGGCGCAGATCGTCCGGATGACGCCGGCCGGCAAAGGCCAGCGCCGCGGGTCAGTTGGGGATCGCCAAACGAGGCGGTCGGAATGGCGCGCGCTGGTGTGCGCCGGATGGCGGGGCCGCGCGCGTCATCGGCACGATTGCACCGGGCGCGGGCGGAATCGTCAGTGTCGCAGTCAGGATCGCCGGCTCGGCGACGCCGATCCGCGCGACGCAGACGAGGCCGCAGTCGCAGGCCTTGCCTCGGCTGGTGCAGTCGTTCTTACCGGGCGGACAGTCGCAATCGGCCACAGCTCGTGGCGCTGCCACCGTCGAGTCACCGACAAGGCTCACCGTGCCAACCCCGGCCGAAGGCAAGGCGATGGCGAACACGACGAGACAGGCGAGCAGACGCCGGAACATGAAGAACATATAGCGCGACTGGCGGCCCTTGTCAGCGCGGCTTGGAGTCACAATCGCAACAGGGATGCTGATTGATCTACATCAAGCTAGGATTGGGAAATTCGACTATCATGGATCACCGCGTCGGCGGAACTCGGGTGTACTGCTCAAGGTGGCGGCGAACCGGCACGGGCTGGTGGGCGCCGGCACTCTGCTGCAATAGTCTCTATTCGCCAAAAAATGCGACGCGAACACGCCCTCATCTACATCTAAATGAAAACACCAATTTCGTAGCCGCATCTGGAACCATTGCCCCTTGAGACAGCAAGTTGCGACGGTCCAGATACCAGCTGTCTCAAACAGATGAACTGCGCACAACTCTGCGATACACAGCGTGTGAGGTGACTTGTTGCGCATTACCAAATTCCTGATCAGTTCGACAGATAGGCTTGCTGCGGCGTGGCCATAGGCCGGTTCTGCCAAGCCCGGCGAAGGGAGTGATAGCGCTTCGTAGCGCGCCTTTCTTATGCGCTTATTATCCACCCTCCGATGGCTGCACCACCGCGAAGCACATAATCGAGACTGAAAGTCATTAGGTCGGTCAGATGCTCGTCAATAGCAGCCCTGGAAATCCCAGGCTGCACACCGTAGATCGCAAATTCAATCTTGTCGGCCGGCGTTCTCGTCAGAACTTCAGTGAGTTTTGCGAGGTCGCCCCTTGTGAAGGTCGATGGGTAGCGATGTCGACCGACATGCACGCGATGCTCAACATGGGACACCAGCACTCCGGTATCACAATAGGCAACTGATTTGAGAAGCTGGCATGTCACCTCGTAGACGTCGTCGACTCGTCCGCCGCTTGGGGCACCCCCAGCGCCCTTGCAATGGTAAAGCGCGATCCGATATCGATCGGCGGTTCGGGTAATCGCGATGAAGTCCGCAGCTTCCCCGCTTCGATGGTCATACACTAGCACTTCAAGTGCCGGATCCCTCTCAAGATGGCGCTGGATGTGCTGGTGGACGGTGTTCAGTCCTTTCGCCTTCGTTTGATCGAACTCCTGGCCAATGGCACAGCCAGACCAATCGATCACCTCCACTGAGCCATCGGCAAGTGCACTAGCGACCAGTGCAGGCGCGGGGATTGCGTTCATGCCTACGAACGATGACTTATCGGCTGCAAAGAACGCCGGCGGGTGCATCGACAGCCAAGTCGCAAAGTCTATCCATTCGTCCTGGCCCGAGTGCAACTCGCTTTCCCAAGCCGTACCACGAGCGCGAATGAGCTGGCCGCCGCTAAGAGAGAATAGAAATGGAAGGCTCTCGTCATCGCTAGAAATCGAAAAGTTGAGCTGACCTGCTGTCGTACTAAAGTCCGAGAGTTCGAGATCGGTGATCTGCCGAAACGTCCAGCGATCAGAATCCGAACGACGGTACCGAACTCTCGGAGCCTGGCGAAACGCATCCTTGTGCCAACTTCCTCCGATGATGCGTGCCGGGACCTTCTTCAGGGTTCGCGAATGCTGTACCAGGTCGAGTTGCGAGGCTGCGATTGCCTCTCCGCCCTTGAGCCGTGTGTTGAGTATAGTGATCCAATCGAGGTATTCGGCAACAGACAGACGGCGGTTACTCCATATCCGCGAACTGCTGCTCGCTCCAATCGTCTCTCGCTCATCGCCGACACTACCGCTGCCGAAGAAGTGACCTTGAACATACGCACGAGCGTCGCCAGCTGTTACAGCCCGCTCAGCGCGCGGCCCGGTTAAGACGCGGTATGACTCCGCCTGTGTATTCAGCGCGGTGTTCTTCAGACCCACATTGTAGAAGCGCAGGTCGGTCAATCCGGCGGCAGCTCGCCGGGTTGCTTCATAGCTAATTGGACGATGGCCATCCTTGCAAGTGGTCTCCATTAACTCGATATAGAGACGATCAGTTCGTCGCGTTGACCCAATGAAGCAGAGCTTCGATGCCACATTGTAGGCAAGCAGAAACGCGTCGTGTCTTACGTTCACCAGGACGTCTGACGTTGCCCAACTGGGCGGTTCGTTATCGACGGTAAGCAAGAGCGTGATGCGACCATCCGCCGAGAGCCATTGTTTGGCGAGCTTAAGCTTACGGGCGATGATCGACTCAAACTTGTTAAAGTCCGGAACTGTTGCACACTCGAAGACTCGGGTATGCGCGTATAGCTCCAGCGACAATGGTGACACGGCGTCATAGTCAGATTCCGCCTGTGCCTTTGTTTTCAGTACATCAAGAATTTGCCGGTCGACCGCGCCAGCCGCCAATTGAGCCTGGGCGGCAGCGTCGATCAGTTGCGCTATATCAACCCCTACCTCGAACAGTTTTGACGTCGCATCACGTAGCCGGCTTATCGGCGCAATCAGCGTTGCGTCACCGGTCGCAGCATCCGTCGTTCGGGCGAATCGCCCGATAAACTGAAGCGTTGGGACAAGAGACCGATGTGGAGCGTGAAGCGCAGCGACCTTGAGCTTGGGAAAATCATAGCCTTCACCAAACATATCCACGCACACAATGCCGTCTAGTTCACCTCTCAATAGCTGACTTTCCACTTCATCTTGACGACGTTTCGACGTTTGACTGTCGATCCTCGCAACCTTGGCACCCTCTGCCTCATAAAGGTCGACCAAGCCGTGCGCCGCGGAGATGGAACTCGCGCGCGCAAACAGACGATGATCAAACCCTGCTTTCTGGTCCGCTCGCAATTGTTGGACAGCTGCACGGGCGATCGCCGTATCAACTTCGGTTTCGTTCTGATCGTTCTTCACCTCAGCCGGCTTGAAGCGGACCTTTCCGAAGGCATGTTCTTTCGATGCCCGAGACACCGGGTATGAATAGGAGAGCCTGCCTGGAATCGCTTTCTTGTCCCGGCGAAACGGGGTCGCCGTCAAAAACACGAAACTCGCGCCCGTATAATGGTCGAGGTATGCCTTCCAGGTATCGGCCGGAGCGTGATGCGCTTCATCGAAGATTACGAGATCGAATAGATCACTTTTGCTTTGTGGCCCATGCGCGGGCGACGTACTACCGGGTGTCGACACAACAACGTCGAAGCTTTCAAGTTCGGCCCACTCATCTGCTGACGTAGGCCGACCTTTTTGCCCCTTTACGCGGGGATTGGGTGTCGCCTCGGGTATCGCCTGCAGCTTCCTAAGCGTCGAAAGTTCTCGGAAGTGAGCGCCAGTTTGACGCCTGAGAATGTCTGATGGCTCCACGACCAGCAGCCGTTGGGCTGATTGAACAAATGGCAACGCCATAATCACCGCAGTCTTTCCATAGCCAGTCGGCAGCGAGACGATTGCGGGTTCCTCATAGACGGAAAAATGAGACACGACGCCGTGCAGCGCTCCCAGTTGCCCTGGACGGAATCCGGTGTTCGGCTTCGCCAACGGTCTCAATGACAGCGCGGAGCTATGGTCGCGAAAGTACGATGACATGGAAGGAGAGGGGAAAACTGCAGGTCGTTGTTCAAACGGACTAACTAAACCATAAAAGGTACTCGGGCGAAATCGAACTACTTCTTTTGGTAACTCCTAGCGATGAATGCTTGACGCCTGTCTATCGAGAAATGCCAACTGAGCCGTCGAGAGACAAGATCGAAGGCGGTTAAGTTTCCAGGCTGGCATCGACGTTAGTTGAGCCTTCTCTCGGCTCCGCCGGATCGTCAGCCGGAAGTCCCGGGGGTTGTGCTTTATCCGGTACTTCTCCAAACGCCATAGGAGAATGGAGGGCTGATTGGGTGTGAAAGCGCCACGGTCTCCGAGGTAGCTTACGAACGAAAGAATTTCAAACTGCTTGTCGACGAAGGCGAGAGCTACAAGCGCCGAGACTGAGCGCTTCTTTCGTGCATCCTCGACGAGCTTCCGCCGATCACGGGCGACCATCGCCCGCGTTTCTGCTACATCAAGCGACCGTCCGGCCGAGTCAGTCGCTACGATGTTGAAGCGGCTGATGCACTCCGAGCCGACGAGCAGTTCGTTGCCGGTGTGCAGGTTCTTGATCTCGAACTGATAGCGGATATCAGGATGGTCGCAGAGCTCACAGTCCGCCGCAGGCTCTTCGAGATCGACGTGGTGACCTGTGTATCGCCATTCCTTCAGCGCAACCTCGAGCCGATCCTGCTCCCTGCTCAACGGTAGCAGATTGTGCGTGGCTCGGGCGGCCCAACTCACCTGTCAGAACCCCATCGACCCTGCTGCTCGCGCAAGCGCTCTTTCGAGGTCTTGTTCTCCCAGCGGGAGTCTTCTTCCTCGTCGTCGGCAACCTCGGCGATGAGAAGAATGAGTGCGTAGCCATCCTGCTGAAAGAACACCTGCTCGAACAGCCCGGGCATCCGCTTGCCCCATTCAGACTCGAGCCAGGCCTCGGGTCGCGCCTCGCCGATTTCCGTCGGATGATGAAGTTGCTGTCTGGCGGTGAACAGCAACGACGTCTTCGGAACGTCATCGCCGTTCTGCGCCGCCAGCCATGGGAAGCGGCTGGGGCTGCGGTAAATCTTGTCGATCCGGCGATCCTGGGCAACGACGATTGCGACCGGCTCTTCGTTGTAAGTGGCGAACGCACGTGCCGCCGCCTCCAGGCTCACGTTGAAAGTCCCGGCGAGCGACACGATCTGCGCGAGGTCAGGTTCCCCGAACTTCGCCAGCTCGAACTTGAGGCGCGGCGGCGGCATGAGGATGAGGGCGGAGAATTGATTGGCTTCGACCTCCATGCGCGGGTGAGCGCCCTGATCCTTCTCGTTCCAGCGCCGGAGGTCTTCTCGGGAACACCGGAAGCCGCTGGGAGGCGGCTTGTGCGAGGTCATGAGGAAGTGCCCGAGCTCGTGCCCGATCGTGAAGCGGCGCCGCTGCTCACGAGCGCCGCGTTTGACAAGGATGAATCCTCGGCTTCTGGCCTCGTCGGTAATTAGGCCGCCCTCGAACCCGTCCGCTGTCAGCTCTTGGATTTCGGTGATATCGAGTTGCCGAGCGAGCGCTTCAATCGGCGTTTGAAGGGGCATGTCAGGCTCGGCCTTGAGAATCTTGGCGACGAGCCCCATCGGCGACCCGGCGCCGTCAAGATCCATCCGGGTCACCTTCATGATTCAGCTCCCGCTCTTTTTCAAGCGATCGATCATGCTCTGGATCACGTCGCGGTCAGCGGGGCTCAGCTCGGTCAGCTGGCGGAACATCGCCACTGCCTGAGGCTCAGCATCGCCACTATCCGGGTTCTCCCCGATCAGGTCGGCAACGCCAACCTGGAAGCACTCTGCCAGCTTCTTAAGGAGATCGATCGACGGGTTTTTCGCTCGACCGGTTTCCAGGTCCCAGATGTGCGCCTTCGACGCACCAACAGCGTCCGCGACCTCCTGCAGCGACTTCTTCGTCCTCACGCGTAGCGCCTTAAGGCGCACGGCCAACGCCATGATCCCGCTCCCGTTTCCCGGCTCAGGATCTGCCCAAATCGGGGAAATCCATACGAGACTGTACCAGAATAGTTGACTCTAACGCAAGGATATGGTTTAATCTGTACGCTTTCATCCAATTCTGAGCGTTAGCAGCCAAACCCTTCGGTTCATCAGTTGTTTTCTAAGGACTCGAAATTATGCAACCCAAATCACCCCTCCGAATATCGTCCGGCTCACAGGCTTGAGCCTTGGAGAAACGCAGATGAATCAAATAGTCAAACCTCCCGGCGGCTCGCATCTGGCGACCATCCAGGACATCCTCCTCGCGGAAATCGTCATCCGCGTTCAGCTTTCGTCTACGAACTACAACCTGGCCGTCAGCCGCGGCGAGGCCCTCAGCGCATGGATCGACCGCAAGGAAAGTCCGCTGCACGGCCTAGTCCAGCTGACCTACGCGCAGGGATCGATGGCGATCAACGCGACTATCGCGCGGCGGCTGCGCACCGATGAGTTCGACATCGACCTCATCGCGCAGATCGCGCCGTGGCTGGGCATGACGGCGAAGCAGATGCTCGACCTGCTGTACATCGCGGTGCGCGGTGAGCGAGGCTCGCGCTACTACCACATGGTCGAGCGCCGCAATCGCTGCGTCACGATCCACTATGCCGACGGCATGCACCTCGACATCACGGCGGCCGTACTGCGGCCGGAGTTGCTCGCGCGCACTAGCGTCATCTTCCACCACAAGCCCGAGGACAACACCGACCAGACCGGCCGGATGTTGTTCGCGAACCCTTGGGGCTTCGCGGAGCACTTCAAGACTTGTACGCCGGCAGACGCCGGCTTCGCGGCGGCCTTCCGCAACCGCGAACGGCAGTGGGCAATGACGCTGGAGCTCCGAGCCGATATGGAGCCGGTGCCGGATCAGGAACCGCCCCACGAGAAGTCTCTCGCGGTCATCGCGTTGCAGCTACTGAAGCGCAACCGCAACGTCAATTACGACAAGCGTCCGGGCCGCCGACCGCCCTCGGTCCTGATGGCCAAGTATGTGGCCGACGCTGCGAACCACACCACGTCGCTCTATGATGAGGTGATCTACCAGGCGCGGCACATGCGGCAGTCCCTTTGGGCGGCGCACATCCAGGGCAAGCTGGTTCATGAGGTCAATCCCCGCTGCCCGGACGACGTGTTCACCGACCGTTGGCCGGAGAAGCTCGACGATCAGCGTCAGTTCATCGCCGATCTCGACCACCTGGTCGCTCAGCTCGGCCAGATGAAGCATCCGGACTGTGGCCTTGAGGAGATGCGCGAGATCCTCGACGACCTGTTCGGCGAGACTGTCACCGGCGAAGCCATCGCGTCGTTCGTTGAGCGCTATGCGAAGCCCATCGCCAACGGCAAGAGCTACCAGGAACCCAGGACCGGCCGGATCGATCTCCTTCGGTCCAGCTTGCCCGCCCCGGCCGTCGTCGGCGGGATGTCGTCGCCCTCGTCGTCTGTCGCGACGCCGCGCAACACCTTCTATGGCTCCGAGCCGCCTGTGACCGATGACGACGATTAGCCGTCAGATCGAGCGCATGCGCGAGCGTTACCCGGACTTCCGAGTGACGTCGTGCGGCTGGATGGCGGTATGGACTGGAGAATTGCGGCCGCTACATCGGCCGTACACGATCGAGATCAGCTACGCCCGCCGGCTGGAAGTGGGCGGCGCAAAGCTATTGTACGCCTACCGACCACGGGTTCGGCTCTTGTCGCCCACGCTCATCACGAGGCACCCGCGCACGGGCGAATGGGCTGAGCACCTCTACTGGGACTTCGCGAAGCCGGAGAACTCCCGTCTGTGCCTATATGATCCAGACGCGGGGGATGACGAGTGGTCGGATTTTGATCATTACATCGCCGATCGGATTGTGCCGTGGGGGAGCAACTGGCTCGCCTGTTACGAGGGCTGGCTTGCGACCGGCAAATGGAGAGGAGGTGGACGGCATTCGCCCAGAAGGGAACAATCATGTCAGACCGAAACGACCAGCAGCGACCAGAACCAAGGTCGACGGAAATCCGCCGTACGCGCCGCGTTCCACAACCTTGGCCGAAGGATCGGGACTTCCGCATCCTTGCCATTGATGGTGGCGGCATCCGGGGAATCTTCCCAGCCGCTGTGCTGGCCGGGCTTGAGCAGCGATTCCTGGAAGGCCAGTCTATTGCAACCCGATTTGACCTTATCGCCGGTACGTCCACCGGAGGCATCATCGCCCTTGGGCTTTCTGCGGGCCTCACCGCCGCGCAGCTGCGTGACCTCTATGTCAACCGAGGAGGAGAGATCTTCCCTCCTGGCGGCGTAGGCTGCCTCGGCCGCTTTCGCCGCTGGCTTAGGGCGTCCTCCCGCCTCCTGCGGTACAGCTACGACAGCGCGGCCCTTCAACGAGTGCTGACCGACGTCCTTGGTGGCAGGAAACTCGGCACGGCGAACTCTCGTCTCTGCATCCCGTCTTTTGAAGGCGAGCACGGCGAGGTATTCGTCTTCAAGACGCCCCATCACCCGGACTTCGTGAAAGATCTTCACGAGCCGATGGTAAAAGTCGCTCTGGCGACGGCGGCGGCCCCGACCTACTTCCGGCCTCACCGCGATGGCGGCTACACATTTGTCGATGGTGGCGTGTGGGCCAACAACCCCATCATGATCGCGCTGACCGAAGCCCTCACCTCGTTTGACGTCTGTCGCGAACAAATCCGCATCCTCAGTATCGGATGCGGCGATGACCCGTACACCGTGTCCGGCGCCAAGTTGTCGATGGGCGGCCTACTGCACTGGAGAGATATCATTCGCGCCGCAATGCGGCTGCAATCTCAGAATGCCATCGGCCAGGCCGGCCTACTCGTGGGACCTGAGCGGCTTATCCGCGTCGACATACCCAAGCACCTGCCGAAAATTGAGATCGACGATTGGCGTGCCGCCAAAGCGACGCTTCCGCCAGTTGCGGCCCAGTCGGTCGCCGAACACGGGGAGCGGATTTCCGAGATGATTCTCGGCGCGCTGGTGACTCCATACGAACCTGCAATGTGACGAACCGGCCCGATGTGGAAAGTCACATTGTACAACGAGTTGCCTGAAAGGTGCCCGTTGCCGGGCACCTTTGTCGTCGAGCGAGGGACTCACGAAGTCGCCATGCGGCGCAGCTCATCAAGAGTAGTCCGAAGCTTGTACATGCGCGGTCGGAACTTCGTCCCATCGTCCAGGTAGACAGCTCGTTTGACTTGTCGCCTCGCTCCAGATCTACCTTCGCTTGATCGCTGCAGAATGCCCTTTTGATCAAGAGTTTCCAGAACCATATCCGGCAAGGCGGTGTAGCGTTGGAGCGCCGGGACCGTTAACCAAATGGTGATGGAGGTCTCGCCGTCGCGTTTGACAAAGCCCGCAGAAGAGAACACCTGGGCTTCGTCCTTGAAGCGAACAGCCGAGCCGAAGTCGACGAAGTTGGGCAGGGCGTCGAGCAGTCGTCTGGCAAACTCCGCCGATGGATTTCGCCGCAAACCGTTCATCGCGCTTTGCAGAATCCTTGGCCAGACAGCCCGAATCGCGAATCGAAGCGCATCGCGATCGAAAGGCAGAACGCCGTAGTGATACGCCATCCGGCCAGCTGCGTAAATGGTCGCCACCTGGCTGGCGAGTCGGGCATCGATCTCCGAGGACAGCTCGGGAACGCCGAGCAACTTTAAACCGGCGCGGCGAAACTTTGCCACGCGCGCCGCGACTTCCTCTTCGTCTGCCGCAACATCGCCAGCTAGACGTATCAGGTATTCGTGTCGAACCACTCCATAAACCCTCTGCGCAAACTCGCTATACGCATCAACCCGCGACATGCGTGTCGCCATATTGGATTCGTCGATCTTAAAGACAGGAAAGCTGCCATCGACTGGGATCTCGAGAATGCGCACTGCCAACTCGCGCGAGAACTCACGGCCGGCTTTTCTGAGGATATCAGCAGTCGTTTCGTTGCTTGACAGCAGAAGTGCTCCTCGCATCTCCTCGCTTGGCGTTTCTTTGCCGTAAATCTCCTTGGCAACGCCCGATTCGAAGCGAAATAGAAGATTCTGAAGCTTTCGGCCTCTTTCGGCCTCGTTTCGGTCCAGTAGGTGAGTCTCGTTCAAAACGAGAAGGCAATCGCGGTGCCGAAGGGCAGCTGACTCGAATGGCTCGAGCGACTTGGAGAACGTCTCCATGAAGTCTTTGCCGTCCGCACCGCCCCAAAGCGAACCACATACCCGCTGAAGAGTCGACTTTCCAATCGAACTTGGTCCGACGAGCATCGCTACGATGCTCTTGTGGCCGGTCCATCTTAGAAGCGGCCCCGCGAGCGCATGAGCCATCAGAAAGATGGCGACTGGGCTGTAGTCGAGGTTTTTCCGAGCCCAACGGCGGAACTCATGCAGGTCTCCTTTTCGTCGCCACTTACTGCGTGTCGTGGCTGGGGTATCATTGATGATCACGTCGCGGTCTTCGCCGTAGATCCTTCTCGGCGTCACAAACGACTTGCCATACCAGCCTGGCAACTCCGCAAAGTATCCCATCTTCGGTGTCGGACGACGCTCTAGCTCGGCTGCCACTTCTTGCTTGACCTCCTGAGTTACGAGCAAGTTACGTTCGCTCACCCAACGGAAGAACTTTGTCGCCGGCGGGATCAAATCATCCAAGCCGAAGACCTGCCTTCTTGGCTTTCCGGTACCAATGATAACGAACTCGTATCGGACGCGGCCGTCCGGGGCTTGAACGCCTTTCTTGATGTAAATTGACTTCTTGGTCATTGAACTTCTCTCTACAAATTTGAGATTTGAGTGCCCCCGGTGCCCCCGGTGCCCCCGGGTGCCCCCGTCTAAATTGCGTTGCTGTGTAAACCGGGCAGAAAAACTGCAGTCGAATGGATTTTCGCATTTGCAGTGTTGCCAGCAGTGTTGCCAGCATATTTTTGTAAATCGGTCGATTCTCTTATGCGTTTGCTTAGTACAAGCGTTGGAATCCCATAAAGAAAGGCAGGGTCATTTCGTGCGTGTGCATCTCCTATGCTGGTGGCGGCTGATGAGCGTGTAATTCTGTCGGCGAATGCCGTGCAGCAACATGCGATCAGTGAGGCTGCCGGCATCGAGCCAGTGGGCGATCTCGATCAGCTGGCAGGTTTTCAGGCTATGGCTCTTGGTGTCGGCTCTCCCTCTTCGTCCGACGATGGATACTCGCCGGGAGAACATGGATTTGAGGAGGTACGAGACCTGCGGGACGAGATCTCTCAAGGGCTGGACGACTACCGCACGGGGAATGCCCTCGACGTCAAAGGCGGCGGCGATCTTTCTGCTCAGCGCCTTTCGAAACCTTTTCGGGGCGAACCGCAGACCTGGCACGACGAAGGCCAGGTGGACCTGATAGTGGCCAGGCTCCTTGAGGATGGCTGATTCGTTGAACGAGATGTCCAGGCCGCCTATCACGGGTACGTTGCCGAGCTGCAATTTGTCGATTGATCGCCAGAACCGGCGTCGTAGAGCCGAGATGTCGAGCTTGCTGAGCTTCCCCAAAGAAGCGCGGAACTGCGGTGGCACGACTGTGACCATGACACCGTGGGGCGGCATGAGTGCCCGCTTTTCGATGAGCTCGCTCACGGTGGACGTGAACCACCGTCGGGTCTCTCTCATGCAGATCGCGCACGCTGGAGAGTTGCACCAGGAACGTTGGCCGCGCGTGAGGCTGCCGCAGTCGTTGAGCCTGCGAGCAAGGTCGGCGTCCCGTGCTTTGCCTCGTCGGAGCAGCGTCCGGGCCAAGTGCACATTCCTCTCGCGGGTCATCCCTAACGTCTCGAACTTGGCGAGCTTTTGATGGGGATCGTAGGCAGGCGACACGTGGGTAACGCTCGCACGCGCGTGGAACCGGCCGCTCACGAGTTTGCGCCTTCACTTGTCGATGTACGCACGTTACGGCGCTCGTACTGGACGACATCGCTCAGGCGATAGCGGACCAGCCTCCCAAGCTTTACGTGAGAGACGCCGGCCCCTTTGAGGCGGTCGGCCTGAAGCTTTTTTGTCGTGCACTGCCATCTCTTGGCGAGGTCTTGCTCAGTCAGGAGAATTTCGGTCTTCACGAAGTTCGACTGAGCAGAGTCCGATGTTGTGGTTGGATCTACTTCGAGCACGGGCTGAGCCCGACTGGGCTCTATCCTGGCTGTCGATGGTATGCCTTGGCGCCCAGTGTTCATGCTCTCTCCGATGAGTTTGTTGTCGGAGAGGGAATGACCATGAAGCGTTGGTGCCGGCCAGCTCTGTCTCGGGTAGAAAAAGAGCGGGACGAGGTAGAAATCCCTGACTCAAACCTATCGGCTCAGGGCCGAGTAGACCCGTTTAACTTCTTTGAGTACCCAATCGTAGCCTCTGGGCTCCCGTTCACTGGCGGCGTTCCACCATTTGCAGAGGTCCTCGGCTAACCTCTTTTGGCTTGGCAGGCTCGTCCCAGGGATGCTCTTCGCTAACCGCCGAAAAGCTTCGAGTAAGAGGTCTTCACTGCCGTTTGTTCGTTTGCGCCCCCGGCTCTCCTGCACGATCACATGGCCAAGCGAGCGCTCGGCAAACAACCGCAAACTCGCCCGTGTCGCTCCGACAAGTGCGGACGAAGACGACATCATATCGGACAAGAGGCGAAGTGCGTCCGCGCGCGCTATCTCCGGCGTGTCACCGAGTTCGTTTGTATAGCCAGCAGGCGTTTGCCGAACCTTGGCTGTCTCTAGCGGCGAACTGTCACTTTTGAGAACGCGCACCCATGTGCGCCCGAAATGCTCGCACAGGAGCGGGAACGGCAATTCGTAATCCAATGCAACCCACTTGCCGTTGAGACGCCTGCGGACCTTGAAATCCTTGGATGGGACTTTGTTCCAAATCACCTTCGGAACATCAAGAACGACGTCATTCTTTGGCCATCGAACTGACGCGATAATTTCACCCTGGCGAAGACGCTCGTGCAGGTGGGCCGCGACCTCACGGGTAGACTTGTGAAGCGCGCGGGCTACTGTCTTCAGTGGTATCCAGTCAGCGCTTGGCAGCGCGTCCAGGAAAGCGGTACCGGGCGAAGGGGTCTTGCCCGCCAACGGCTTTCTCACTCTCCTAACTGATCCTCCCATATTCGTCTCCCGCCAGCGTCTTGCGCGTCGCCCTGGTAGCTTACCAGAAGATCGGCACGCATCGGATTTGCAGGTAGGGGGCGCTCCGGCTTCGCAATTGGTCACGCGGGCTTGCCTCGTTGATCGTCGAGGTTTCTGGCTAATGCGAATGAAGTTCTGGGCCATGGCAGACCGGTAAACCCGGCGTGCACCGATGCCGCCGACCCCGACCCCGTCGCCGGATTCAGACGCGCGACGATTCCTCCACGCCGGTGGGAGGTGGCCAGCTTAATGTCCGAGATTCGTGTGTTTGTGGCCAGTCAGCTACGCGATAGCTACGCGGCCAATTTGTGAGCGAGACGAGATCGATTTAACCGATTGATATCATTGGCGGACCCGGCGAGATTCGAACTCACGACCTCTGCCTTCGGAGCAATATAGCCTACCCGTCCTAAATGCACGACGGGGTACGCTATGGCTCTCTACTCATTTGAAAACGCTAGATATTCAGCGAGAAGCAAGCGACGTTCCTATCCGAATTTTCGCTCTGATTTCCGCCCTGCTGCTTACGTGCTGCTTACGCGGGAAATTGGGGCCAGGTCGGAGGAGCGCCGTGGCTAAGGTCACCAAACGGGTCGTCGACGCCGCTGAGGTCCGAGAGAAGGACTACGTCATTTGGGACGATGAATTGCCAGGCTTCGGTCTTCGCGTGTTCGCGTCCGGCAAGCGGAGCTACGTCATTCAGTATCGAACCGGCGGCCGCTCGCGTCGCTACACGATCGGGCTTCACGGGGTCTGGACTCCCGAAACCGCGCGGCAGGAAGCGAAGGTCCAATTCGGCCGAGTCGCTCAAGGCGCCAACCCCGCCGAAGAACGCCAGCTCGACCACAAGGCGGTCACCGTGAAGGAGCTGTGCACGCGTTATCTCGACGATCTGAAGGCCGGTCTCATCCTTGGGAAAGGCGGACGTCCGAAGAAGCCGACGACCATCGTCACCGACACCGGCCGCATCGAGCGCCACATCATTCCGCTCATCGGCGCGCGGCGGGTCAAAGATCTCACCAAGGCCGACATCAACAAGGTCCTGAAGGACATCATGGCCGGAAAGACGCGGGTTTCGGTCAAGACCAAGAAGCTGCGCGGAAAGGCGATCGTCCGCGGCGGCGCGGGAACGGCGACGCGCACTGTCGGTCTCCTCGGTGGCATCCTCACCTATGCCGTCGAGGCTGGCATCATCGAGAGCAATCCGGCCCATGGCATCCGCAAGCCAAAGGACAATGTGCGCAAGCGCCGGCTGTCCGAGGCAGAGTATCGAACGCTGGGTCAGATGCTGCGAGACGCCGCGAAGCAAGAGAAATACGTCATGACCGTGGACATCATTCGCCAGATTGCGCTGACCGGCTGCCGGCGCAGCGAGATGATCAAGCTGAAATGGGGTGAGGCCGACACCGAGGCGAGCTGTTTGCGGTTGGAGGATAGCAAGGAAGGCGAGTCCATCCGCGCCATCGGCTTGCCTGTCATCGAGTATCTGGAGCAACGGCGCACCGACGATGTCGGCACATATGTCTTCCCGGGTCAGGGTGAGGACAATGCATTCGGCAGTTTCCCGAACCATTGGGAGCAGCTGTTCAAGGACTCCGCGCTCGCCGATGTGACACCGCATGTTCTGCGCCATAGCTTCGCCAGCATCGCCAATGATTTGGGGTTCACCGAGGTGACCATCGCGGCCCTCGTGGGGCATGCCAAGGGATCGGTTACGAGCAAATACATTCACACGCTCGACACAGCCCTCATCATGGCTGCGGACACGATCTCCGGTTACATTCAAGGGCTTCTCGACGGGATCGAGTTCAAGCAGACAGCCTATGCGCTGGACCGCACCTCCCGCAGAGTCGCGTTAGATCAATTCCTGCGCAGCGCCTCGGGCGAGCAAGACAACCAAACCCAGCCCGAAGAGCGCTTGGCCGCCTGACCCGACGTCCCGACGGGGCAATAGCGTCGTGAGTGGGGAAGAGATGGAGCCGGAGGCTGCGCCGCATGAGCTACGGCTCCAACGGTCATGGCCTTTCAAGTGTTGCAAATGCAAGTGAGTCGCATCATAGTCACTCAACCTCCCCATCTTCCAAGGCTGGTATGAGTGGATTTCGAGCTACGGCATCTGCGCTATGCGCTGGCGGTCGCTGATCACCGCAGTTTCCGCCGCGCGGCAGAAGCGCTCGGAGTCCACCAGTCGGCCTTGAGCCGGCGGGTCCGCGACTTCGAAGATCGCGTCGGGATTTCCCTGTTCGAGCGAGGTCGTGACGGCGTCCGGCTGACCATCGCTGGCGAAGTCCTGCTGAGGGACGTTCGCCGTTCGATCCACACACTCCACCGCACCATCGAACGTGCCGGCGCCGTCGGTCGTGCGGAGCACGGTCGTCTCTTGATCGGCTATGCGGGCTCGATGGTGTCAACGCGGATGCTGAGGCTGCTCGCGAGCCTCAGAGAGCAATCTGGCAGTGTCGAACTCCATCTGACGGAAGGCATCACATCGAGTCTCATCCAGAGCGCCTTCGATCGACGCATCGACGTCGCGCTCTTGCGAACCCCAGTCAACCCGCCAGGACTCGATGTGCTGCCGCTCTGGCGTGAGGATCTGCTGATCGCGGCCGCGGAGCGCCATCCGATCGCCAAGCTGCGAGCGGTCACAGCTCAACATCTCAGGGGTGAACGGTTGCTGCTTGCCCACAGTAATGATTGGACCGACGTGCATCGCGCTATCCAGCAAGAGCTTGGTCCGGGCGTACCCATGACCTTCCACGATTGCCATCGTGAGGCGATTCTGATGTTGGCCGCGGCTGGATTTGGGCTCGCTCTGGTCGGAAGCAGCGCCGCGCACGTCCCCTTCAATGGCGTCGTGTTCGTGCCCTTGAAGGCGTCCCTTCCTGCTCTCGAAGTCACGGCGGCCTGGTCGCCGAACGCGGACAACCCCGCTTTGAGAAGGTTCCTGTGCGTGCTCCGAGAGCATCAAGATGACGCCGGGTCGCGGGTCAACGGGCGGGTGGTCGTCTGAGGCTCCGACGAGCGGTGCCGCGCCTTGCGAAAGGCGCGATCACCGGCCATGAACCGGGTCAGCATCGGCGCGACGAGCTTCGCGGGTTCGATTGCTTGGCTCGTCTCGCGGCTGAGCATTTCGGCATAAGCGGCGAGGTCGCGATGCACGGCAGCAGGGAGTTCGACGGTGAGCTTCACCGGCTTGTCGTCGGCGATTGGCCCGAGCTTCAGTTTCGGCATGGGCTCCTCCTTAGTTCTGATAGGGCGCGAGCACGAGGTCGCGATTGACGATCACGCGGACCGCGAAGCCCGGACGGATGGTCAGCGTCGGCTGCACGTTGAGCTGTCGCCGGACGATCTGCTGGCCCGACTGATTGATGGTGTCCTGGCTCCCTCTGCGTAGGGCGCGCGTCAGGTCGCTTTCCTCGTCGCTCGATCCGAGCTCCGTGCCGATGCCGAGCAGCGTCGAGAGCAGCGCTGCCTTAAACAGATTGCCCCAGTGGTAGTCGACCTCATCTTCGAGACCGGCATAGCCTTCCGTATCGGCGCCAGGCTGGCGCTCCATCACGATCGAGCGGCCGTTCGGCAGGATCAGCCGGTTCCATACCAGCAGCACGCGACTCTGCCCGAAGGCGACCTGGCTATCGTACTGGCCGATCAGCCGGGCGCCCTGTGGGATCAGGAGATGGCGGCCAGTCGGACTGTCATAGACGTTCTCGGTAACCTGGGCCGTGATCTGCCCTGGCAGATCCGAGCGAATGCCGGTGATCAGTGCAGCCGGGATTACGGTCCCGGCTTGCACGATGTAGGGTGACGCTGGATTTGCCAGCCGATCAGGACTGACCGTGCGTCGATCAACGGGACCGTTCACGAAGGCGAGCTTGCGATCCTGCATGTTCTGAACCGACTCCGGGTCGATCGGCGGAGCTTCGCCCGGTGCAACCATCGTGCCTCCGGGCGCAGTCGAGGGCGGTGTCGGCGAAGGGCGCGTCTGCCGGGCCTCCGTGTTTGCGAACAACTTGCTCGTTCGCGCGGCCTCGATCTCCTGAAGACGACGCTGCTCTTCTGGACTCAGGCCCGACGCTGGCTGCGGTCCACGCGGCGGCATCGGCTGCCCGCGCTCCTGGGCGCGCAGGATGGGCCGGCCGAGATCGCCGGGGAGCGGCGGTCCGAGTTGCGGAATCCCGGTGTAGTCGCGCGGCAGCCCGGCGAGCCCGTCGGCCGTGGTTCTATTGTCGGTGCTGTAGAGCTCGGTCGGCTTTTCATCCCCGCGACGGCTCTGGAGAGCGAAGATCAATGCTCCGCCAACAGCGAGCCCGGCGACGACGCCAAGGCCCGCGAGCACCTTGCGCGAAAGGCGCGTCACACGCGGCCGCTCGGGGCGCAGGCGCAAGTCCGCCTTGATGTCGTCGGTGGGACGTTCGGTTTCGTCACTCACCGCGACCTCCCGTCCGTGCGCACGATGCGGACCATCTCCTGGCCCTTGCCGCCGAGCCGCAACTCTGCCGCCGCGAACAAGCGGTCAACGACGTAGTAGTTCTGGCGCACGCGGTAGTTCACGAGCTCGGCTCCCCCTTCGGCGCCGATCACAAAGAGCGGCGGCATCTCGCCCTGGCGGATGCCGCGCGAGAACTCGATGTAGACCTTCGAGCCATCGTCGAAGACCTGGGTCGGTCGCCAGGGTGGATTGTCGCCTTCGATCCGATAGCGGAAGCGGAGATTGGCGACGTCGATGCCGGCAGCGACAGGCTGAGCGGCTTCGGCCGCCGCGTTCTGCCGACGAAGCGCAATGAGCTGGTCCTGCGGATATTGCCAGGAAACCGAAGCCATGTAGGTCTTCTCGGTCGAGCGCAGCTCGAGGAGATAGGTCCGCCGATCGGTATTGATGACGAGGTTGGTTGTGAGGTCGGGCCGGGTTGGCTTCACGAGAATGTGGATCTTCTTCGTCGCGCCGGCGCCGCTCTCTGTGTCCCCGATGATCCAACGCACCGTGTCGCCGGCCGCAACCGGACCGGAGCCGACGAGTTGCTCACCTTCCTGGAGCGCGATGTCTGTAATCTGCCCCGGCGCGGCGTAGACTTGGTAGAGCGCCCCGGCCGAGAAGGGATAGACCTGCACGGCGTTGATGTAGCCGTCGCGGGTCGGCTGCACGCGCGCGGCCTCGTTCGCCCGTGTGACACGGGCTTTCGGGTCGGCCGGCTCCGGCGCTGTGGCCCGCGATCCGGGCAGTGGCTTCAGCTGGCCGGGAAGTGGCAGCGGCTTCGGCAGCTCGACCACTTCGACTGGCTTGGGCGGCTCGGCCTGTAGGACGGCAGGTTGCGGCTCGGCGTCGTAGCTGATCTGTGGCGGCTTGTAAGTCGCACAACCGGTGACCGCGGAAGCGCAAAGCAGTAGAGCCGGCAATGCGGCTTTACGGAAAGTCGGCATCATTGCCCGAGCTCCTTCGACCAGTTGATGGCATTGACGAAGACCCCGAGCGGATTCTTGCGTAGACGCTCGGCATCGGGCGGGGGCTGGATCACGACGGTGAGGATGGCGGTCCAGCGCTCGGTCGCCGCGAGGCTGCCGTTCTCGTAGCGGCGCTCGGTCCAGGCGACGCGGAACGAGTCGGGCGAAGCGCGGATGACGCTGGACACCTCGACGGCGACCTGCTGCTTGCCCACCTTGGCGAAGGGATCATTTGCCCGCGCATGGTCGTTCAGCGCCAGGGCGCCCCGGTCTGTCGTGAAATCGTACGCGCGCAGCCAGTTCTGGCGCACGATGATCGGATCGACGGGAACGGACCGCACCTGCTCGATGAAGCGCGCGAGATGCCAGGCGATCTGCGGGTCCGTGGGCTGGTAGTCGGCGACCGCAGGTGCCACGGCCTGCGCCTCACCGAGCTTGTCGACCTGCACGACCCAGGGGACGATGGTGCCACGTGCAGATTGCCAGACGAGGCCAGCGGAAAGCCCCGCAGAAAGAAGCAGACAGCCGAAAGCCATCAGCCGCCAGTTTCGCGCCTGGACACGCGCGGAGCCGATTCGCTCGTCCCAGACCTGGCCTGCCCGCTGGTAGGGCGTCTCCGGTTCGGGCGTCTTGCCGTAACGAACGGAAGGTCTGCGGAACATTGTCATGAGCGGTCACCGTGATCGAGCGAGATGGACATCGAGCCGCCGCCGTGGTCGCCGGACCGCACGGCATGGGCGGTGGCGGAGACGCCATGGCTCATGGTCTGACTGCGGCGCAGGCGCTGTGCCCAGGCGGGTGCTGCGTCGGGAACCGGCGTTGCGGCTGGTGAGGGTTCTGGCGGCGCTCCGCTTGTCACGGCAAATGCGCCCCGGCCGCCCGCCTGGTAGCTCTCCTTGAGCGCTCCCGCTGTTCGCGCGGCCGTGATGCGGGCAGGCTGCATCGCGGCCCTGGCGCCGGCCTCCGCAACGCCGCTGATCCCAGCGGCCACAGCCCCGACGCCCTTCCGCCCGGACGTAGCTGATGCAAGGCCGTAGGATGTCGCGGCTCCGCCCGCGGCATAGGCGCCGCCGCGAGCCGTATTGCCTATGGCGCCAGCCAGCGCGCCAACGCCGGCCCGCGCGCCCACGACGCCGGCAGCGCCGAGGCCGCCAGCGGCGAGCGCGGTGCCAACCGCAGCACCGGCGCCGAGTTGCGGCGCGCCGGAGACGAGGCCGGTCGCAATGCCGGGGCCGAAGATGCCGAGGCCGAACAGCGCCAGTGCCGCCAGCACGATCGACAATGCTTCCTCGATCGTCGGCTGGCGGCCGCCGAAGCCGGCGGTGAACTCGCCGAAGAGCCCGGTGCCGATACCGACGATGACCGCGAGCACGAGGATCTTCACGCCGGAGGCGACGACGTTGCCGAGCACTCTCTCGGCGAGGAAGGCGGTCTTGTTGAAGAGCGCGAAGGGGATCAGCACGAAGCCGGCGAGCGTCGTCAGCTTGAACTCGATCAGGGTGATGAAGAGCTGGACCGCGAGGATGAAGAAGGCGATCAGGACGATCAGCCAGGCCAGCATGAGCACGGCGATCTGGACGAAGTTCTCGAAGAAGCTGACGAAGCCCATGAGCTGGCCTGCCGCCTCGAGGAGCGGCTTGCCGGCGTCGAAGCCGACCTGAGCCAGGCGCCCCGGCTGAAGGAATTGCGCCTGACTGATCGAAGAGCCGCCCGCCTTGAGCCCGAGTCCTGCGAAGCTCTCGAAGACGATGCGCGCGAGACGATTGAAGTTGCCGATGACGAAGGCGAAGAAGCCGATATAGAGCGTCTTCTTGACGAGGCGGGCCATCACGTCTTCGTCGGCGCCCCAGGCCCAGAACAGGCCCGCCAGTACGATGTCAATCGCAATCAAGGTGGAGGTGAGGAACGCGACCTCACCGCCGAGCAGGCCGAAGCCCGAATCGATGTAGCGGGTGAAGACCTCCAGGAAGCGGTCGATGACGCCGGTGCCGCCCATTGCTTACCGACCTTCTTCACCGGCCGGCGTCGACTTCACACGATCCTGAAACTTGGGGGGCACGTGCTCGGGTGACGCGAAGAAGCGCTTGCGACTCTCCGCCCACGCCGCCTGGCAGCTGGCGTCCTTCGCGGCTTCAATACCGAGGGCCTTGCAGCGCGCAAGCTCGGAGACCAGCGGATCGTTCCCCTCCGTCGCAGGCGCCGGCGGTTGTTTGGTGTCCTCTCCGCGGTCATGCAAAGCCACCACCGCAGTGACGATGGCGCCGGCAAGCAGCGCGACAGCCGCTGTGCGGGCCAGCATCTTCGCGTCCACCACCGGCCTCAATCGTGGAACATCTGGACAGTCGTGGGCCGGTAGCCCTGTCCGGTCGCCATGAAGCGGCGAAACTGCTCTCGCGCCTGCTCTTGCGCCGCCGCCTTGCGCGCCTCTTCCAGCGCCGTTGCTCGCCCCTGCGCGGCGAGCATGGCGGTCAGATCCGCAAGCTGCTGCGACTGCACGGCAAGGAGCTGATTGCCGGCCTGGGTCGCCTGCAGCACGCCAACCGCGGACTGGCTGGCGCTGACCAGTGTGCCTGTCTGCGTCTGCACGCGCGGAAGATTTCCGACCGCACCCGCGCCCAGGGTCAGCGAGTGCTGAAACGCCGAAACGGAGGTTTGCCAACGCTGGCGGGCGCCGTCGACGAGCTGCTGGTCGGTGAGATTGGAGCCGAGGTTCTGATAGCTCTGCTGAAACTGCTGCTCGATGGACTGCACGTCGTAGGCAATGCGATCGGCCTGCTGGAGGAGTCCTTGGATCTGCGAGAACGAGCCCTCGATCTCGTCCAGCACGGACGTCGGCAGGCTCGCGAGCTGCCTCGCCTGGTTGATCAGCATCTGAGCCTCGTTCTGGAGGCTCGTGACCTGGTTGCTGATCTGCTCGAGGGCGCGTGCTGCCTGCAGCACGTTCTGGGCGTAGTTGCTCGGATCGTAGACGATCCAGGCCGCGTGGCTGGGAGTAGCAAGCGCGAGCGACAGCGCGACAGCGCTTGCCGCCGCCAAATGGCGAATACGCGTCATGACGACACCTCCATGTTGGGAAGAAGTTCGGCCGCCCAGTCAGCGCCCTTGAGGCGCAGCCACGCCGCCGCGAAGCCTTCGCGGCCGTGCTCGGCCATCAACTCAGCGATGGCGATCTGATCGGACTTCGAGGAGGCGGCCGTGAAGGCGAGTGCGACTTCGCCGAGACCGAGCTCGAAGAGGCGGTTGCCGCGGCGGGACTGGCAGTAGTAATCGCGCTTCGGCGTAGCCCGGCTGATGATCTCGATCTGCCGGTCATTGAGGCCAAAGCGGCGATAAACGGCAGTGATCTGAGGCTCGATGGCCCGTTCATTCGGCAGGAACAGGCGTGTCGGGCAGCTTTCGACGATGGCCGGCGCGATGGGGCTCGTCTCGATATCGGCGAGCGACTGGGTGGCGAAGACGACTGAGGCGTTCTTCTTCCGCAGCGTCTTCAGCCATTCGCGCAGCTGCTGCGCGAAGCCGGGATCGTCGAGGGCAAGCCAACCCTCGTCGACGATGAGCAGCGTCGGGCGACCGTCGAGCCGGCTTTCGATCCGGTGGAACAGATAGGCGAGCACGGCGGGAGCCGCGCCTGCCCCGATCAGCCCCTCGGTTTCGAAGACTTGCATGTCCGCTTCGCCGAGGCGTTCGGAATCGGCATCGAGCAGTCGGCCGAAGGGACCGCCAAGGCAGTAGGGGCGCAGCGCCTGCTTGAGTGCGCTGGACTGCAACAGCACTGACAGGCCGGTGAGCGTCCGTTCGGCCAACGGTGCAGAGGCGAGCGAGGTCAAGGCGGACCATAGGTGTTCCTTTGCGTCGGGTGTGACCGTGACACCTTCGCGGAGGAGGATGTTCGCCACCCATTCGGCGGCCCAGCCGCGTTCGGCTGCATCGTCGATCCGCGCGAGTGGCTGCAAGGCCACGGGTTCGGCGGTGTCTTCCGACAGCGCGCCGCCGAGATCATGCCAGTCTCCGTCCAACGCCAGCGCCGCCGCGCGGATCGAGCCACCGAAATCGAAGGCGAAGACCTGGGCGCCGACGTAGCGCCGGAACTGGAGGGCCATGAGAGCGAGCAGCACGCTCTTGCCGGCGCCAGTCGGGCCGACAACGAGGGTATGACCGACGTCACCGACGTGCAGTGAGAAGCGGAAAGGCGTCGAACCTTCGGTCTTGGCGAAGAGCAACGGCGGCGCATCGAAATGCTCGTCGCGGTCCGCGCCCGCCCAGACCGCCGACAGCGGAATCATATGGGCGAGGTTCAGCGTGGAGACTGGTGGCTGGCGGACGTTGGCGTAGGTGTGACCTGGCAGCGAGCCGAGCCAGGCCTCGATCGCGTTGACAGTCTCGGGGATGCAGGTGAAGTCGCGGCCTTCGATGATCTTCTCGGTCAGGCGCAGTTTCTCGTCGGCCGCGGCAGCGTCCACATCCCACACCGTCACTGTCGCCGTCACATAGGCTTGGCCGATGGCGTCGCTGCCGAGCTCCTGCAAGGCAGCGTCGGCGTCCAGCGCCTTGTTGTGCGCGTCGGTGTCAAGCAGCGCCGACGCCTCGTTGGTCATCACCTCCTTGATGATCGCGGCGACAGACTTTCGCTTGGCGAACCATTGGCGGCGGATCTTGGTCACCAGCCTTGTGGCGTCGGTCTTGTCGAGGCAGATGGCGCGGGTCGACCATCGATATGGGAACGCCAGCCGATTGAGCTCGTCGAGGATCCCGGGGAAGGTCGCGCTCGGAAAGCCGATGACGGTGAGCGTCCGCAGACAGTGCGAACCCAGCCGCGGCTCGAGCCCGCCGGTGAGCGGCTCATCGGCAAGCAAGGCATCGAGATGCATCGGCGTCTCGGGCACCCGCACGCGGTGGCGCTTGGTCGAGATGCAGGAATGGAGGTAGGTCAGCGTCTCCGCGTCGGAAAGCCATGCGGCCTCGGGGACGAAGCCCTCGACGAGTTGCAACACCCGATCGGTGCGGTCGATGAAGCTCTTCAGGAGCTCGCGCGGGTTCACGCCGTCACGCGCACGCCCCTCGTAGAGCCAGCTCTCGGCGCGGGAGGCCTCTTCGGCCGGCGGCAGCCACAGCAGCGTCAGGAAGTAGCTGCTCTCGAAGTGCGTTTCCGCCTCTTCGAACTGCGCCTTGCGTTCGGCATCCACCAGGGCGGAGACCGGATCGGGGAAGCGGCTCTCGGGATAGCGGGTCGCCGGATTGCGCTGCGCCTCCACGAAGATTGCCCAGCCGGAACCGAGTCGGCGCAGCGCATTGTTGAGCCGTGCCGTCGTGCCGACCAACTCAGCCGGCGTGGCGCTGTCGAGATCGGGTCCGCGGAATCGCGCCGTGCGCTGGAATGAGCCGTCCTTGTTCAGCACCACGCCGGACGCGACGAGGGCTGCCCAGGGCAGAAAATCGGCGAGGCTGGATGGCTTCTTCCGGTACTCGGCGAGGTTCATCATGGCCGAACCTCACACCCCGAAATGCGCCGGGTAGCGGAGATGACGGCGCACGACGTCGACAAACTGCGCGTCGCGCTTCGCCGCCCAGACCGCGGCGGCATGGCCGATCGCCCAGACCACCAGTCCCGGAATCCAGAGCCGAAGGCCGAGCCCGATCGCGGCGGCCAGCGTTCCGTTGGCAATGGCGACCGCGCGGGGCGCGCCGCCGAGCAGGATCGGCTCGGCGAGCGCCCGGTGGACGGGAGCGTAGAAGCCGGCGACAGGCTCGGCGTCCATTAGACGAGCGCTCCGCCGCCGAAGGAGAAGAAGGACAGGAAGAAGCTCGACGCGGCAAAGGCGATCGAAAGTCCGAAGACGATCTGGACCAGGCGCCGGAATCCACCCGAGGTGTCGCCGAAGGCGAGCGTGAGGCCGGTGACGATGATGATGATCACCGCGATGATCTTGGCGACTGGACCTTCGATGGACTCGAGAATCTGTTGCAGCGGCTGTTCCCACGGCATGGACGATCCAGCGGCATGGGCTGGCGCGGTCATGGCGACGGTGGCGGCGAATGCCGCGGCGGCGAGCCGAGAGTGGATGCGGATCAAGTGCTTGCACATGGACGATCTCCTGCTGAGGTGAGGGCATAGTCGCCGGCGGCATTCAGACCCTCGACGCGGGCGAGCTCGATGAGACGCCGCTCCGATCCGCGGCCTGCGAGCACGGCGACGACATCGATCGTCTCTGCGATCAGCGCGCGCGGCACAGTGATGACACCTTCCTGGATAAGCTGTTCGAGGCGGCGCAGCGCGCCGAGCGCGGAGCCGGCATGAATGGTGCCGACGCCACCGGGGTGGCCGGTGCCCCATGCTTTGAGGAGGTCGAGGGCTTCCGCGCCGCGCACCTCGCCGATCGGGATGCGGTCGGGCCGGAGCCGGAGTGAAGACCGCACAAGGTCAGACAGCGTGGCGACGCCATCCTTGGTGCGCAACGCGACGAGGTTGGGCGCTTTGCACTGAAGTTCGCGCGTGTCCTCGATCAGCACCACGCGATCGGCGGTCTTCGCCACCTCTGCCAAAAGAGCGTTGACCAGCGTGGTCTTGCCCGTCGAGGTGCCGCCCGCCACCAGGACATTGCGCCGTTCGGCGACAGCCTGGCTCAGCATTCCAGCCTCGGTCGCCGTCATGATGCCTGCTGCCACATAGTCTTCCAGCGTGAAGACAGCCACCGCGGGCTTGCGAATGGCGAAGGTCGGCGCGGCGACGACGGGCGGCATCAATCCTTCGAAGCGTTCGCCCGTCTCCGGCAGTTCGGCGGAGACGCGGGGAGCGCCGGCATGCACCTCGGCGCTTACATGATGCGCGACAAGGCGGACGATCCGCTCTCCGTCGGCCGGCGACAGGTGCTCGCCCGTGTCAGCAAGCCCCTCGGCCAAGCGGTCCACCCAAAGCCGTCCATCGGGGTTCAGCATCACCTCGACGACGGCGGGATCTTCCAGCCAAGATGCGATCCGCGGCCCGAGCGCCGTGCGCAGCATGCGCGCGCCACGTGAAACCGCGTCAGCTCGGAAGGATTGGACCGTCACTGTCATCCCCGTGTGGTGCCGACCGCGCGCAACGCGGTCGGCAATCGGGGATAATTAGAAGAGGCAGGAATTGAGACGGCGCAACAACCTTAAAGAGGGCGTAGCGCGCTGGCGCGCAAAGACAGGGAAACGGCGGCCCAGTCCAGCGTCTCCCTTAGCGGTGCAGTGGCGGGGTCGAAGGTATCAATGCAGGCGTAAGCTGACATCAGGGCGCTAACTCGCCCGTCGGGGCCCGCCCTGTACATTGGTCGCGAGAATTTATGCTCGCTCCGTCTGCGCATTCGTTACCCGCAGGGCGAAGACGCCCGACCCTCCAATAACCGGAGGGCGGTTTCGGGAGGCCGCTGAACAACCCTATGCGGCCGAGTAGAATGTGATTTCCAATGTGGCTTGAGTTTAGTTCGGAACGCGATCCAGCCCAGTTGGATCCTTGCGATACGATTGGCCAAGCCTTCGCACTGTGGGCTGGCAGCTTTCGATTTCGAGGACAGGTGACCCAATTCGATTGCCGTGCTGCTTCTTGAAATTGTCCAGCGGCTAGCCTCGTGCGGAAACGTCGCACAGTGGCCTCTTGAACCTAAAGTCGCTTTAGGCCCCAGCCTTGCACGACAGATGCATTGGCGGACGGCCGATGGAGCAGTCAATGGCTGACCTGCGCACGCGCGACCACGCGCACGATCACAAGCATGACCAGGATCACGCTCGTGACAACGGGTGCGAACCAGACCCGTGGTGCGCTACGGACAGCCGCGCTGAGATGGCACCTTCGTTTCGCGGCGGGCGTGCGTTCAAGGTGCGCGGAATGGACTGTGCCGAGGAAGTGTCCGTGTTGAGGCAGGCCGTCGGGCCCGCCGTCGGCGGTGCGGACAGGCTCGCCTTCGACGTCTTGAACGGTCGGATGACCGTTGCGGATGTTGCCCGCGACGTGCCCGAGCAATCCATCATCAAGGCGGTCGCAGCGACCGGCATGAGCGCCGTCCCCTGGGAGTCAGATATCGCGAAAACTGATGGCGAAGGTCGTCGCCGCAAGCAGGTCCTGTTCACGGCGGCGAGCGGTGCCAGCCTGCTGCTGGGCATGGCACTTCACATCGCAACGTCTAGAAGTCTGTCGGATGCCGCGCGCCTGTTCGTCAGCCATGCTGACCAGGCGATGCCGTGGTCCGAGATCGCGGCCTATGTGGGCGCGGTGATGCTTGGCGGGCGCTTCGTGGCGGTGAAGGCTTGGTATGCCGCGCGCAACTTGCGCCCCGACATCAACCTCTTGATGGTCGTGGCCGTTCTGGGCGCCATGCTCATCGGAGAATGGTTCGAAGCGGCGACGGTTGCATTCCTGTTCGCCCTGTCGTTGGCGCTGGAGAGCTGGAGCGTCGGGCGAGCCCGGCGGGCGATAGCGGCACTGCTTGACCTCGCGCCGCCGACTATTCGCCTGCTGCGGCCTGATGGATCGGAAACCGAGGTCCCGGTGGCTGAAGTCCGGCCCGGCGATCGCTTCCTCGTTCCCGGCGGCCAGCGCATCGCCTTGGACGGTCGCGTCCTGGCCGGGGCTAGCGCTGTCAATCAGGCGCCGATCACTGGCGAAAGCGTACCTGTCGAAAAACACGAGGGATCCGAAGTTTATGCAGGTACCATCAACGGCGACGGCACGCTCACCGTCGAAGCCACAAAGGCCGCCGAGGACACCACACTGGCGCGCATCATCCGCATGGTGGAAGAAGCCCATGCAAGGCGCGCCCCGTCGGAACAGTGGGTGGAGCGCTTCGCCCGCATCTACACGCCCGTCGTCATGGCGCTGGCCCTCCTCGTCTTCCTGGTACCGCCGCTCGCCTTCGGCGGCGCTTGGGAAGACTGGTTCTATCGATCGCTGGTGTTGCTGGTAATCGCCTGTCCCTGCGCTCTTGTGATCTCGACGCCCGTTTCGATCGTCGCGTCGCTTGCCGCTTCGGCACGGTCTGGTGTCCTGGTGAAGGGTGGCGCATTCGTGGAATTGCCCGCCCAACTGAAAGCGATCGCCATGGACAAGACCGGAACTATTACGCGGGGAGAACCGGAGGTGGTTAGTGTCCTCCCCTTCGGCAAACACACCGGGCCAGAGCTGCTGGCGCGCGCGACGGCGCTCGAAGCTCGTTCTACGCACCCGCTCGCACGGGCCATCGTCCGCTACGCCGAGGGCAAGGGTGTTGCGCCGGAGCCGGCGAGTGATGTGCAGGTGCTGAGGGGCAAGGGGCTGACCGGTACATTCGATGACGAACCGTTCTGGCTCGGCTCACACCGCTACGTTGTTGAACGGGGACAGGACGCACCGGAGATTGCCCGCCAAGCCGAGGCGCTCGAGGGTGACGGCAAGACGGTGATCGTCGTGGGGAACGCGCGGCATGTTTGCGGGCTTATTGCCGTCGCCGATACTGTACGGTCGGAAGCTCGCGACATCGTCGCCGCTCTGCATGCTGCCGGTGTCAAGCACGTGATCATGCTGACAGGTGATAACCGAACGACAGCGGAAGCGATTGCGCGCGAGGTAGGCATCGACGAGGTGCATGCAGAGCTCCTGCCTGAGGACAAGCTTCGCAAGGTCGAACAACTCGTGAGCCAGTACGGGACGGTCGCCATGGTGGGTGACGGTGTGAACGATGCGCCCGCGTTGGCGCGCGCCAGCCTTGGCATTGCCATGGGCGCCATTGGCAGCGACGCTGCGATCGAAACCGCTGACATGGCACTGATGACGGACGATGTCTCGAAGCTGCCCTGGCTCATTCACCACGCCAAGCGGACACTCGCGGTTATCCGGCAGAACATCGTTTTCTCCCTGGGCGTGAAAGCGGTGTTCTTCGCCCTCACCTTTGCCGGAATGGCAAGCCTCTGGGGTGCAATCGCGGCGGATGTCGGCGCGTCTTTGGTGGTCGTCTTCAACGCGCTCCGCCTGCTACGCGGCGGCCATGACCGCGCCGCATCGACGGCGGGCACTGTCGTTGCTGCCCCATCGGGCGGAGCCGCTGCATAGGAGGGCGTACACGGCACCCTTACGGCGAGCCTCGAGCGCCGGGCCGACGATTGACGACTACATTGAATGGAGATCGTGCCCATGAAATGCCCGACGTGTGCTGACGTCGACCTCGTCATGACCGAACGGCAGAGCATCGAAATCGACTACTGCCCGAAATGCCGCGGCGTCTGGCTCGAGCGTGGCGAACTGGACAAGATCATCGAAAGAGCCGCTGTGCAGCCGCGCGAGCAGGCCATGCCAAGTCTGCCCACGGTGGAGTCTCAAGGAGGCTACGAGAAGCACGGCCACCGGGGCGCCTACGGCAATCATGGCTATCGACGCAAGTCGTGGTTCCAGGAGCTTTTCGACTGACTTCGCCTCGTCGTGGTTTGCGAGGGTCGCGTGTGTGCAGACGTCCTTTCGCCAATATCCAACCCGGTGCAACAAAGCGGCTCGCCGGTGGAGACGAATGGTGACCAGCCATGCCCATCGAGTTTCTGATCCGCTGGGGACCGCTCATCGTGTTGCTTCTCTCGGTCGCCGCCCATCTTGCACAGTCCTATAGGCAGGGGCGCGTGTCGTCGAGCCAGCATACCAGCGCCCTCGGATCGACGGATAGCCCGCATGCCTTCGTGCGTGAAATTCTTCGCCGGGCGCTTGGTGTCATGCTTCTGTATTTTTCGTATCGGGCCATCCTTCCCGAGTCGGAACACAATTTCGGTCGTATCGATTGGCTGTCGACGGAAGCGGTCAGGTTATCCGGGTTTGGCCTCTCACTTCTGGGCGCATTTTGGCTCGTGATGACGCAGATCGTGATGGGCGAGCATTGGGGTATCGGAATCCCGACAGGTGCGTTGCCGTGGCTTGTCAGTACCGGACCGTTCACCGTCAGCCGCAATCCGGTTCTTCTCGGTGTGTTGGCGGAAGCGATCGGCCTATTTCTGACATCTGCAACGGCCGTCAGCTTGATGGGGCTCACTGCCATCTGGCTTGGAGCCCAGATTCAGGTCCGATTTGAAGAAGAATCGCTTAGGGCAACCTATGGCCCTGACTACATCGCATACTGCAAGCGCGTACGGCGCTGGCTCTAGGGAGCACCATGCCAGCCTTGCTGCTCTAGCCGCTAGAGGTTGAAGGGGTTGCGAGGTTTTCCGCATCGAACGCCGGTCGCAAGTGGGATACCCGAGATTGATGGGCAGTCATCGTCGTGGTGTCTCATCCGGAAACACGGGAAAAGGATGCCCGACCGTTGGCGGTACAATCTCGCCGCTCAGCAGCTGTCGCAGGAATGCCATTCCGCCCCGCTGGTAGTGCATCTTGTAGGCGGCAACGGCGAACGCTTCAGGCCCCATTCCATATGTGAACTCATTGACCGAGAGCAGTTCACTAAACGGCTGAATACTCGAGTGGTTCTTCAAGATCTCCGTGAGATCCGTCGGCTCCATCAGATCAAGCTGAACTACGTAGGCGATGAACTCGTGCCATTCCCGGGGCAGGCGCCCCCTATCCCGGACGACATGCCAAACGACCATATGGACCAGTTCATGTTTCAAAAATGACGCGACCAGGGCCCGACTCCATGGCAGCCCCCATGGGCTTACGTGGGCCGTGCGATAGACGACGATCTGCCCTTTTCCAGGGTCAAAGTACCCATGGGGAGAGGCGCGGTCGGCCGGAGCATCGACGAACCGCATCGAGATCGCGGGAACCACGCCAAATCCCATGGTTCGAAAGTAGGCAATGATTTCACGAAGTGCGGTGCAGGCAAGCTCCAGATCGCCGGGCCCATCGGATATGGCATCAACATCTTGAAAACCACAGTCGTCACGCGGCTCCACGGGGACTTGCTGAGCTAGGGACAGGGTCGTGCTTCCCAACCCTACGAGAAGGCAGGCAAGGATTGCGAGCGCCCGGCGTCGGAGCACGAGGAGATTCCTTCTTCAGCAGACGGAATGGACCGCTCGATGATAGTCGTGGTCTGGTTGATCCACTTTGGGTTACAAGCACTACATTCGACCCGGCGCGCTGAGGCAGTTCGACCCGACAGAACGGACGACCACCGCAGTATTTGAATATTTTACCACGGAATCAGCAGCGCACGATGAAGAAACTCCTGGCGACGCGGTCAGAGTCCAGCTGCGTAGGAGCAAGCCGATGGTCAACGGCGATACCTGCTCTCTGGGATGGCGCGCTGTCAGTCGCAAGACCAAGCGCCAAAGGATATTGGGCCTTGACTGAGGCCGGCGGCAGCAATCCGATCAGCTCCTCCAGATACGAGGCCGCCGGCAGACTCGTAGGCACCAATGACGAACAGAACCGCAAGGCGTCGCGCGAAAGCCTCGAAAGTTCCAACGCCAAGGCGGGGTGACCAGATGCGACCATCACCTCCGAATGCGACGGCCGTGGTGCGAAGTCATGGCACCGGAAACACATCGCCCCAACGATGGAGCGTATGGCGATTCGCGAGCTGCGGCTCGCTAACCGGAATCCTCTATAGCGTGTTTCGGGCCTGGTCATTGCTGACCAGCGGTACGGCCGAGGGAATCGTGCAAGCGGTGGGGCAATTGCTCGGATATAGGATAGCGTTGGGGATTGTGGCGGCGCTTGTCGCTATTGCGCGCAACACCGCCCACACCGCTGAGCGACCGGGGACATGATCTATTTATGTCTACGGCAGACAGCGCGTTCACCTTGACACCGACGCCTTTCGCGCTGACGCCGGCGACGGGCCCATTTGATGGACTGCATAGGTATGTCGATTGCCGTGACCGGAATGGCAGGATCGGTGGCCTGCACTAGTCCCAACAGCAGGGTACGGCAGGGCGTTTCCTTCCTGGGTGAGCCTTCGAAGGCAATCCCCAGGCCACGATCGCACAGGTCGGCAACGCCATTGCAGAGATAGACTAGCGGGTTCGATTTGTCGGCCACACCCTTCCCGCTTGTCTCCGCAGCAAGGTCTACGAGATGGTCAACCCATGACTGCAAGAGGCTGACCAAGGCCTGGCAGACCCGCCCCGAGTCTGGATTTGCTTGCAGTTGCTGCCATGGCGGCAGGTTTCCGTCTCCGCTATGCTTACCCATGTGCAGTCGTTCGAGTGCTGCGAGGGTACTACGCGGGGATCGAGCCGCTATGTCGGCTGAAAAGCGCTGCGCGAGTTCCTGCGGCAGTTCATTGTACCATTGGATGAAAGCCGACAAGCGCCGCGCGCCGCCATTGAATTCTCGCTTTGCCCTTTGCCCGGCGAGCGACTCCTTACGCGAGCCGTGCCACGCCCACCAGAAGTTTCTACCAAGGGTCAAGAGTTCTGCATCAAACTTCCGGCTCTTCAAACAAGTCAATATGAGTTCTTGTAGCCGCGTCTCCAGCCCTGCAAAGGCTTCGCCAAAGCCGACGTTATTCGTTGTCGGCAGCAGTGGATGGTTCAGCCCCGCCGACCCTATCGCGCCACTCGCCGTTTTTTCCGGCTCCTCGCCTCCCCGCCTCCGCCGCCTCCGTCGGGATCCCGACGCTCGAATCAGCCGAAGGACCTTTTGCAGCGCCGCCGAGGGATCTTCGTGGATATCGATCGTGGCACGAAAATCTCCGTTGCGGTCGAGCACGAAAATCGAAGCAGTGTGATCGACGAGATACCCGCCGTCCGGCTGCGGCGCTTTCTTGAAGTAGGCATGAAACGACTTGGCAACCGCGGCAATTTGCTCGGGCGTGCCGGTAAGGCCGATGATGTTGCCGGCAAAATTCGAGACATAGTCCTTCATCACCTCGGGCGTGTCCCGTTCGGGATCGACCGTGATAAACAGTGCACGTACGTCCTTGGCCTGCTCACCCAACTCTTCAAGGAGCAGCGATAGTCTTGAGAGCCCTGTAGGGCAGACGTCGGGGCAGTGCGTGAAGCCAAAGAACACCAGTCGTGTCTTGCCGGCGAAATCCTGCGCCGTTACCGCGCGGCCGGTGTGGTCGACGAGCGCAAATTCGCCACCCATTGGCCGGCCGAGGCTGGCCGTGATACCGCCTTGCGTAGGTGGCCGAGGATCGGGACCGCCCAGTGGCGTCATCCATACCACGGCCGCAGCACCGGCTCCAACGACGCACAGGAGTCCAAGCAGCATCAGGTGGATTCGCAGCGACATGGCTCAGTGCTTGTGCTGATACGGAGGTGGTGGCCCGCCAAGCCCTGTGACGGCCGATTCGACCTGCACCCTGCCGGCGTTGTCGAAGATCAGCGTCATGGGTACGACGTCTCCTTCCTTGAGCGGGTGCTTCAATCCGATCAGCATGACATGCAACTTGCCAGGGGCGAGGTCGATGCTGCCGCCAGCCGGCACGTCGGCGCCGACGACAGGTCGCATTTGCATCACGCCATTTTCCATAGAGATGGAATGGAGTTCGGCGCGTTCTGCGGCCGGTGTTTCTATTGCCTTGAGCCGATCTCCGGCCGTGCCGCAGTCACGAAGGTGCATGTAGATCGCAGCAGTGGTTGCCCGTCTGGGTGTCGCTTTGGACCAGACCGACTCCGCAACAATGCCGCGCTCATTCGGGGCGCAAGCCGCGGCTGGTGCCGCTATCGACGCGATCAGGGCGGCCAGAATCCACAGGATTTTCATGGCGGGCCTCTCTCGATCGGTGGGGTGGTGTCCTGCTTTGTTCGGTGCGAGGGTGGCTCGCCTAATCTCACCAAGGTCATGAAATAGAACATCACAACAACGATCAGCAGCAGAAGGAAGATCACGATGTTCTTGCGGCGGCGGGCTCGGCCAGCCTCTCTGTTCGCGACCGGGTCAGGGCGAGGTCCCGGCTTGGGCATGGATGGCAGCGGCGATCAGCGCGACGGCGGCCCCGCGGCGACGCGGGCCAATTCCCGTTCGATCAAGCTGACAAACTGTGCCGCGTCCTTAAAGCCTTGCTCGACCGTCGAGCCCATCACGAATGTGGGGGTTGCCTTGACCTTGAATTGCCGTTCCCCCACTTGGCGCTCGGCGACGATGGCCCTGATCAGGGATTCGTCGTTCAGACAGGCCTCAACTTGCTGTCGCGCCATCCCCGCAAACGTGCCCAAACGGATCAGCGCCTCCCGGGGGTCCGATGCATGCGCCCACGTTTCCTCCGCCTGGAAGAGCGCATCGATGAAGGGGAAGAACCGCGCAGGCTCGATGCACTGCGCGACGGTTGCGGCCTGGAGTGCGACACGATCCAGCGGAAAGTGCCGGAAGAGCAAGCGCACACGCCCAGGCTCGATGAACTTCTGCTTCACCACCGGAAAGACCTCTATATGGAATCGCTGGCAGTGCTTGCAGGTCAACGACGCATACTCGATGATGGCTAGCGGCGCCGTCGCCGCCCCCAAGGTCCGATCCGGCAGAGGTCTTGCGCCCGGCGCACTCTGAGCGGCAGCTGTTGTTGCCGCCGCCCATACCATGACGGGTATAGCGACCAACAGCGCAGCGCGTCGGCCAATCTGTGCGTCTGGGGGCCGTGAACCGCTCGTGTACGATCCGCTCACCTGCATGTCCTCCCGCCCGTCCCAATCTTCTATTGTTACGGACCCAGACGTCCATTCGTGCCCAACTCGTTATCAGCGACACCGCGGCTATAGCAGGACGTTGGCCAACACCTGCGCTGGCAGGAAACGCCGTTCACATGATCGGTCTTCCCGTAGTGCTCAGCAAGGGACCTATAATTCCTCCAGTTGCTTTAGCTTCAAGAGGATATCGGCGATGGCGACCGCGACGCCTGGACACATCTCCCTCGGACGCTTAGCGACACAATTCAGGATGCCAGGTGCAAACGATACGTTATTACGAAGCAATCGGGCTGATACCCGAGCCTTTGCGAACAGCAGGCAGTCCGCGCCTGCGCTGCAGTGGCGTATTGCCACCGGTCTAGTGTCTTCTGACCACGTTCCTGATCGCTGCGAATCCAGCCGCAATGCCGCCGGGCAATGCGAAGACGACGATAATAAGCAACGCACCGAGCACCGAATAGCGTCCCACGGTCCATCGCGACGCGATTTCATCTAGGCCGACGAAGGCGAACGCTCCTAGGATGGGCCCTGCGAAATGCCGGGTGCCGCCCAGCACAGTTGCGACCACCAACTGGGCTGAGAACAGCCAATGGAGCTGGTCCGGCGTGATCTGTCGCGCCAATTGCCCGTAGAGACCACCGGCAAGTCCGGCGAAGAAGCCGGAGATCATGAACGCGTACCATCGATATTGACGCACGGGAATGCCGACAAACGCAGCACGCGTCTCGTTGTCACGAATTGCCCGAAGAGCCTGTCCGAATGGCGATCGACTGATCCTCGAAAGAAGAGCGGCGGAAGCGATGAACGCGACAACAATGACGTTGTAGATGACGGGAATGAATTCTTCGGCGTCGAATTGCTTCCCCAGAATGGATAGCCGCGGAAGGTACATCGAGCCGCCGCCGAGCAGATAGAGTCCCCATCCTACCCCGCCGAACAGCCGGAAGATCGCCCCGTCGATGACGAGGGAGTAGACGACCATCGAGAGCGCAAGCGTCAGGATCGAGAAGAAGATCTTCGTATGTCGAACACAGAGAAATCCGATGATTGCCGCGAAAATCGTCGAGCAAACGACCCCCGTCAGCAGGTAGAGCTCGAACGAATCGACGTCCGAAAACCTGTAAAGGAATGCGCCGGCATAAGCCGCAACTCCGAAATAGGTCGCGTGCCCGAGGGAGAGCATCCCAGCAGTGCCGTAAGCGAGATTCAGCGCCAGGCAGGCGATGGAAAGTACGAGCATGTGGGACAAGACAACAAGTGGATAGCCACCGAGAACAGATGGCATGACAAGAAGCACGATAGTCACCGCCGTCGTGACCAGCAGTCGCACGAAGCCAACGGCAGCTTCGCCATGCAACAGCGAACCCCGTTCCCTGCTCATCTCGATTGGCCACCAAGGTGGAAGCCGGCTCATGCGCGGGCGCGGAGATCTTACATGTATTCCACGCCTTCGACATGGTACCGGAGCAAAGCTCTCGCAGACATGATGAGCGTTCCCGTGGTGTCCGACGCGTTGGGGAGCTATAAATCCTCCAGTTGCTGTACCTTTCAGGAAAGGATGTCGGCAATGGCTGCGGCTCGGCACATTTCCATCGGACGACTGGCGCGGCAGGCCGGCTGCCAAGTGCAGACAATACGCTATTACGAAGCCATCGGACTGATGCCCCAAGTCGTGCGGACTGCGGGAAACCAGCGGGTGTACGACGGTACGCATGCCGATCGCCTGGCATTCATCCGGCATGCGCGTGAACTCGGCTTCCCGCTCGAGGCGATCGGGGTACTGTTGAAGCTGTCCGATGAACCCGATCGCCCCTGCGCCGCCGTCGATCAGGTCGCCCAGGCCCAGTTGCGCGAGGTCGAGAGCAAGATCGAGCGCCTGCTGAGCCTCAGGGCCGAGCTGCGGCGGATGATTCGGCAATGCCGCCACGGCAAGGTAGCGGACTGCCGCATCATCGAAGTGCTGGCCGACCACACGCACTCAAAATGCCTTAGCGCAGCTCATGAACGGTCGTCATTGCCGCTGTAGCGCGGCTTCAGGAGCACCGGCCACACATCGAGATGTTTCTGCTTCCATTCGCTGAGCAGGCTGATGTCGGCGCGATACAGTTCTACCAGTTTGGTCGCACGGTCGCGGAGCGATGGATCAGAACCGGAGGCTCGATATGTTTCGGCCTGCTCCACAGCTACTTGCAAGTCTGCCAGCGCAGCCTCAACGAACGTCGCTTGAGTGCGCGCGGCCTCGTGCAGCCCCAAACGAGGACCCGAAGCCACGCCGTGGCTCATGCTGGGGGCAGCACTACCCGGATCACCAGGCGGGGCGAAGCGCGACTCCCTAGCCAGAGGGCACAACATCTCCATTTCGCCTTTGCGCTCGCGCAACATCTGCCGGGCAATCGCCCGCAGCGAAGGGTCTTGCGAGTATGTTGCTGCATAGTCAGACATGGCCGAGGTGTACGCGTGCAGGATCGACGCAAAAGCAACAAACGCGGCGTCCCGATCATTCGGCAATCCGCGTTTGAGCCGTCGATGCATGCGGGCGTCAAGCACAGCTAACTGCTTCGCTCGATCGCGGCCATGCAGATGTGCCGTCTGCGCAGGGAATGGTCTCAGCGCTTTATAAGATTGGCAGGCCAAGCCGATGTCGTTGACTGAAGCGCAACCCGACAGGATGACCAATGTCCCAGCGAGTGTCGCAGCTGCTGTAGTGCCCAGGCTACCGCGTGTTGCAGACATGACGGACCGATACGACATCTTGCCAGTGCTCACGGATTTCGTCTGTAGCGCTTGAGAAACGAGTCAGCTTCTCCTCCGCAAGCGGCCACCAATGCGGCTTCCTCGTCGCGCTCATCGATCCTCTGGTGCGTTTGTCGCCGCCGAAGTTCCAGCTCCTCGACCCCCCGCTCGAGACGTCCATCCAGAATTCTCTTGAGCGTCTTTCTGGATTCGTCCGGCGTAGATGCCTTAACGACCAAACCCGTACCGTACTCCAGTTCGAGCGCAGCTTTCAGATCCGCGATATAGAAACCAAGGATTTCGTCGTCGGCCCGCGCGTGGAGTTGTTCGTGGGCGACGACCATCTCCCGGATGCAGGGATAATCATGCACCTCGCGGCTGACATAGGTGATCCTGCGGTTCAACCCAAAGCGGACCGTCAGAGTCTTGACAGCAACGCATACGCCACTTGTGCCCAAACCACGACCGTCGGCATTGATCGTGTACCGGTAGCGTGCACCGGCTCGATAGTAGCCCAGCGTCAGGCCAATGTGCCGCCCTTCCGAGTCACGCTCGGCCATAGCCCGTAAGTCCGCGATCGATTTGCTACTGTCGACCTGGACCTCGACCGCTGGCAGCGACTCCATTGTTATCGTCGTAGGAGCCACGGCACTACAGTCGCTGCCCTGAGCGAACGCCGCGCGAACCGATGCGAATGCCGCACCGGCCCACATGAGTGCCACAATAGCTGTACAGAGGCGCGAGCCACGAGTGTGCTCACATGTGGTCGGGACCATTGCGGCATCCAGCATCGGCAGGGTTTCTCTTGCATGCCTCCTGTTGACGATAAAATCGCAGGTAGTCGTCGCGGGCATGATCGTCGCCCAGCACCGGGTGGTTCTTCGGCAGTCGTTCAAACGTCTCACGCCGGGTCACGTGGCACGGCTGCTGGTTGGTGTCGTCAGGGCGACACTCCGGCTCTGAAACCCTCATAGGAGGCCCCGGATCGGTCAACCGATGTTCGTCCGCACTTGCATCAACTGGTGAGAGAACCAAGCTGACGACAAAGGCTGCGGTTGCTGCTCGACGCATGCTACTACTCGCCGGATTCTATGCGGAGATCGGCCGCCCCGAGCGCCTTAGTACCGGACTTGGCCTGACTTGCCGCCTGCCGTCTTCAGCATGACGGTGATGGCCGATCCACTGCCAATCGGCTTTCTGGCCTCACCTTTGAGAGCGTTCTCGCCCGACGGCGCCAGAGAGACTATCTCGCGATCTGCTCCCGCGACGACTAGTGCCGACGCGGTAAAGCCATGCGTGCTGACGGGTTTGTTGGCTTCATCAAAGACGTTCAAGGTGATGGCCGAGCCCGACGTGACGAGCTCGACATGGACGCCGGCGACGTCCTGCATCGGTCCGCCGTTGGGTCCCTTCTGGCTGCCATGCTTGTGCTGGGCCAGGGCGGGCGGCGATAGTGCCAGGGCGGCGACGAACAAAAGAGCGTACTTCATGCCTGCTCTCCTTGATTGGCTTCAAACGCGGAAGTGTCGGATGGATCCTCCCTGTCCTCGCGCCGGAACAGCACATAGAGAGCGGGAAGGACAAACAGGGTCAGGATGGCCGACGACACGATGCCGCCGATCACGACAGTCGCAAGCGGCCGCTGCACTTCGGCACCCGGACCGGTCGCGATCGCCATCGGAATGAATCCAAGAGGTGCCACCAGTGACGTCATCAGAACCGGCCGCAGGCGGGTCAGCGCGCCTTCCCTGACCGCCTCGATCACCGCATATCCTTCGGCGCGCAATCGCTGGATCTCGGCGATGATGATGAGCCCGTTGAGCACTGCGACGCCCGAGAGCGTGATGAATCCAACCCCGGCGCTGATGGACAACGGGATGCCGCGCAGCAGCAGGGCCGCAATGCCCCCGGTGAGGGCGAGTGGCACACCGCTGAACACCAGGGCCGCGTCCGCGACCGAGCCAAGGCTCATGAGCAGCAGCAGGAAGATCAGCAGCAAGGCGATCGGGACGACGATCGTCAGCCGCTGGGAGGCGGATGCCAGTTGCTCGAACTGTCCGCCCCATCCGATCCAATAGCCGGCCGGAAGCTTGACCTTCTCCCCGATCTGGCGCTGCGCCTCGGCAACGAACGTTCCGAGATCCCGCTCACGCACGTTTGCCGTGACGACGATGCGCCGCTTGCCGTCTTCGCGGCTGATCTGGTTCGGGCCGGGCGCGACTTCGATCTGGGCAACGGCCGACAGCGGTACATAGCGCAACTGGGCCAGAGGGCTATTACCGGCCGCCGTCTTCACTGTACCCGCCTGCGTGTCCGCGGCCGGCAGCGGAATCGGCAAAGATCCGATCACCTCCGTGTCCACGCGCAGATTCTCGGGCAGGCGTACGACGAGGTCGAAACGGCGATCGCCTTCGAACACCTTGCCGGCGTCCTTGCCGCCGATGGCGATCTCGACGATTTCCTGGACGTCGGCAACGTTGATGCCGTAGCGCGACAACGCCCGCCGGTTGAGCTTAATGGTCAGCATCGGCAGGCCCGCGACTTGCTCGGTCTTGACGTCCGCGGCGCCGGCTACGGTCTGGATCACCGACTGCACCTGGCTGGCGATCTGCAGCAGAACGTCGAGATCATCGCCAAAGATCTTGACCCCGACATCGCTGCGCACGCCGGAAATCAGCTCGTTGAATCGCAACTGGATCGGCTGCGACAGCTCGTAGTTGCTGCCGGGTATCTCGTCAGCCGCTCGCTCGATCTCCTCGACGACCTGAGCCTTGGGCTTGGACGGATCGGGCCATTCCTTGCGCGGCTTGAGCATTACGTAGCCGTCCGAGATCGACGGTGGCATGGGATCGGTGGCAACCTCGGCCGTTCCGACCCGGGCAAAGACTTCTTTCACCTCCGGTATCTTCAACAGGCGCTTCTCCAATGCTGCCTGCATTTCCAGTGACTGCGTGAGGCTTGTGCCCGGAACGCGCAGCGCCTGAATTGCTGCGTCACCCTCGTCAAGACTTGGGATGAACTCGCCACCCATGCGCGACGCCACCCATCCGGTCGCAGCGACCAGTACGACCGCCAGCAGCGCCATCGCCCATCTCAGGCGAATGGACATGTCGAGCAGGGGGCCATAAACGCGTCGCGCCCCCCGCATGAGAAGATTCTCCTTCTCGGTCACGCGCCCTGTTACCAGCAGCGCGATGGCTGCTGGCAGGAAGGTCACGGAGAAGATGGCGGCGGCACCCAGCGCCATCAGCACTGTCACGGCCATGGGCGTGAACATCTTGCCCTCGACCCCCGTCAGGGTGAGGATCGGCAGATAGACGATCGCGATGATCATCATGCCGAAGAGGCTCGGCTTGACCACCTCGGAAGCGCCGGCAAGGATCGCTTCGAAACGTTCGCCCGTGGTCAGCAGCCGTCCATGCCGGTGCTGCTCCATCGCCAGGAGGCGCAGGCAGTTCTCAACGATGATGACCGCGCCATCGATGATGATGCCGAAGTCGATGGCGCCGAGGCTCATGAGGTTTGCGCTGACCTGGTGCTCGACCATGCCGGTGATGGTCAGCAGCATCGCCAGCGGGATGATCATCGCCGTTGCCAGGGCCGCGCGGATGTTGCCGAGGAAGAGGAACAGGATGACGATGACGAGCACCGCGCCTTCCACGAGGTTCTTTTCGACAGTTGCGATCGTCGCCTCGACCAGAGAGGTCCGATCGTAGATCGCCCGGGCGACCACGCCATCAGGCAGGGACTTGCTGATGTCCTGGAGCTTCACGGCGACCCGCTGCGCGACCGTCCGGCTGTTCTCGCCGATCAGCAGCATGGCGGTGCCGAGGACTGTCTCCTCGCCGTTGAGGGTCGCGGCGCCGGTGCGTAGGTCCTGACCTTCGCGCACGTCCGCGACGTCACCGATCCGTACCGGGACGCCATTGTGCGAGCCGATGACGATATCCCTGATCTCTTCAAGGCTCGCGACCTGACCCGGCGTTCGCACCAGGTACTGCTCGCCATTGCGCTCGATGTAACCGGCCCCGACGTTCGCGTTGTTGGCCGCGAGCGCCGTCATCACGTCGCGAAACGTGAGCCTGTAGGCCATGAGGCGAGCCGGATGCGGCAGGACGTGGAACTGCCTTTCGTAGCCGCCGATCGAATTGACCTCGACGACGCCCGGAACGTTGCGCAGTTGCGGCTTGATGATCCAGTCTTGGATCGTGCGCAGGTCCGTGGGGCTGTAGGCCTCGCCCGAGGGCTTGCGCGCACCCGGCCTGGCTTCCACTACAAACATGTAGATCTCGCCGAGACCGGTCGAGATTGGTCCCATGGCGGTCTCGGTCCCGATCGGCAGCTGGTCCTTGACCTGCTGGACGCGCTCATTGACGAGCTGACGCGCGAAATAGATGTCCGTGCCGTCCTTGAAGACGACAGTGACCTGACTCAATCCGTAGCGTGAAAGCGAGCGCGTGTACTGCAAGTGCGGCAGCCCGCCCATCGCAGTCTCGATCGGGAACGTGATCCGCTGTTCGACCTCGAGCGGCGAATAGCCCGGTACTTGCGTGTTGATCTGCACCTGCACATTGGTGATGTCCGGCACGGCGTCAATCGGCAGCCGCGTGAAATTCCAGACACCGAGGGCTGCCACACCCACGACAACCATCATCACCAGCCACCGCTGGCGGATGGAGAGAGCGAGGATGCTGTTGATCATCGCGTCGGCCCCCTGGTGTGATGGCCTTGCTCGCGAATGCGCCAGAACAGCTGGGCGCTTGTCGTGAACACGACGCCATCGCCCTTTCGGCCAGTCCAAGCAGCTGCCGCGATCACGCGACAGATGTCTTCTGCCTTGTCGATAGGGCAGATGAGCTGGAGCTGTAGATGACGCTGGTACGTCAGACCGAGTGCCGTGGCCTGGTACGTGCCGCCAGCTCCACGGCTGCGCCCCTGGCCGCGCACATCGGTGATGGTAAAGCCCGGAAAGTCCGGTAGCTCGTGCAGCGCGCGTACGACGTGCCCCTCCATATGCGGTCTGATCAGTGCCGTGACCACCGTCATGCCCGAATCAGTGCTCATGGCTGGCGCTCCCTTTTGCGAGTTCCGCCTTGATCACGAAGCTGTTCCTGGCGGCGTAGACGTCGCCCGGCATCAGGCCGAACAGCACCTCGACGTGCTCTTCGTCCCGGTTGCCGAGCTCGACCTCGCGCACATCGAACTTGTCGCCATTGCGAACGAAAACGACAGTGCGGCCCTCGACCGTCTGCAACGCACTCAGCTTGATCGCGAGCCGAACATGCCGGGCGGCCACCAGGAGGCGACCCGTGACGAACAACCCCGGGCGGAGCCTGCCGTCGTTGGCGACGATTGCCCGCGCCAGCGCGCTTTGCGTATCGCTGGCGCCAAGAGGGGATACATAGGCAATCCTGGTCTCGATCGGAGGACCGCCGTCCTCAGCGTCGACGACAACCGTATGGCCGACACGGACCCGGCTAAAATCGCGCTTGTAGACCGAGAAATCGATCCAGACCGTGGACAGGTCAGCGATGATGAAGACGGGCTTCTGTTCCGACACATACTCGCCGAGCGCCGCCTGCCGCTCGATGATGGTGCCGCTGATCGGGGCACGCAGATCGAATGTCGTCAGGCTCTGGTTGCTCTCGACCACGGCTAGCACCTCGCCCTTGGCAACCGTGTCCCCGAGACGCTTGCGCAGGTCCCTGACGACGCCCGGGAAGCGCGGCGTCACCTGGACCAACGCCTCCTGATTGGCCTGAATGATACCGTTGAGCCTGAAGCTTTCTCGCAGCTCGCCTTCGCCCGCCTTGACAAGCTCGATCCCGGCGGCAGCGACCTTCGCGTCGCTCATCTCGACGCCGCCCTCCTTGTGGTCGTCGTCCTTGTGGTTATCTCCCTTGCCGTGGCCATGCTTGTCCTGCTCAACAGGCTTTGTCGCACTGCCGCCCGGCCCACCCCAGAAATGGACCCCGGCAGCCACGCCCAAAGCAGCAATCGTTACCGCTACCGCAGCGAATGTGATGACGCGCATCATCATGGCGTCCTCCCGCCGGCCAGCGTGAAGGGGCTACCGGTGAGACCCTCGATGGTGGCGACGGCCGTATGGAACGTCACGAGGACTTCGACCTCGCGCAGCTCTGCTTCCGCCAGCGCCTTGTACGCGTCCAGCAGCTCCAGCAGCGTAAACCGTCCTTGCCCGTATCCGTCCTCGACCGCCTGGAATGCCTTGCGCGCGTTCGGGATGACCGACCGTCGCAGCAGGTCGATTTCCTGCAATGCCCCGTTCAGCGCGTCGTAGGCGCGCCCCACGGTAGCCGTGAGTGTCAGTTTGGCAATCGCGCGCTCCGCTTCCGTCTTGCCGATCGCCTCCTGCGCCTCGCGGATCGCTCCCTTGTTTCGGTCCCATACCGGTATCGGGATCGACACCCCGAAGCGGACAGCATTGTCCCGCGTGTCGCGGAAGTGACGCCAACCGACACTGGCTTGCACATCGGGCACGGCCTTCAGCCGAGCGGACAACAGTTCGGCATCGCGTTGCGCGCGGACCGCCGTCCAGCGCATGAGTTGCGGATTGTTCTCGATTGCCTGGAGAACCGACTGAAACGCGGGCGGTCGCGCTACGCGACTGAGGTCACCCGAAACGCCGGCAAAGTTGGGGACGTCGAGGCCCATCAGCGCCGCAAGGTCCCGCCGGTTGCTTGCCAGCGCCGCATTGGCACGAATGCGTTCGATGCGTGTCAGGTCGATCGTGACCTGCGTTCGCGCAGTATCTGCCGGGCCCGATGCGCCGGCTTCCAACCGTCGCTGCAGCAAAGGGCTGAGGCGGTCAAGCACAGCGATCTGCCCGTTGAGGACCTGCACGCGCCGCTGTGCACCGAGCACGTTCACAAAAGCGATGGCCGTTTCAGAGAGCAGTTCGAGGCGAACGGCCGCTCGTTGCCAGCGGGCACTATCGTATTCGCCGGTCGCAGCTGCCACGCGGGCGTTCCGCTTGCCGCCGAGCTCAATCAATTGGCTCAGTTGCAGCGTCGTTTCAGCCGATCGGAGGCCCCGGTAGTCCCGCGAACCCAGCGCGTTGTCGAGTTCGAACTCTGCCTGCGGATTGGGGATCGCGCGAGCCTGTGTTCTCCTGCCGTCGGCCATGCCGATCTCGCGATCGGCTGCTACTAGGCGCGCATTCGCGCCTAGCGCCCGGTGCAGAGCCTGCGGGAGGGTCAGCGCAGCTGGCGCCTGGGCGATCGCCATGACAGGAGCGGCGAGCGCAATCACTGCGCCGATGGTGGCCGCGGCAGCACGAAGCAGGGGCATAATTCCTACCTAAGACAAGGCGACACGGACCCGCTCGGTGTCGAGCGGTGACAACGATGTGCTTAGGTCGGAATCCTTGGTGGCCGCGGCTCAGTGATGGGGCCACGGGTGTCCATGCGGCTTGCCGTCCACCCCGGCAAAGATCTTGCCCTGCCTTGGCTGTCGGGTTCGGCATTGGCGGCCGGCAAAGCCGCCTGCACGCAGCAATGGCAAACGTCAACCAACACTTGATCGGCCTTGGCTGATCCGTCCGTGGCGTCGTTCGCGTTCACCACCACAAGGCGCGGCGCCGTACTGGCGACCGATGTGGCATGGCCAGTATGCACGATGCCTATGAGCAAAAACACCAACGCGCAGATCAGCGAGAGAATCTGCCGAATACGCACCGACGCACTCTCGCTCTTGCTGGTCAAAGCTGCCCCGCTCGCCATCGCTGTAACAAGCGTGATGGTTTGCGCCGAGTCAAGCCACGTCTGAGGACACACTGTCGCGATCCTCGCGGCATTTCAGACGCTTCGTAATAACATATCAAACCATGCTGCCTCGGGCAGGGAATAACCATTAGCGGCTACAGGTTTCTCGCGCACACGACGATCAATGACCGGTTCAATCGCTGGAGCCGCCAGTGGGTTCGGTGCCGAGCTTGAATCTCTCCACGGTGCCCAGCCAACATCTGCATCGGAGCGGCGCCGGTCTCAGCGGCCGATCACTCGTCTATCGGCAAGCGGTCGGTCTGACGGACAAGATCATCCGGTATCTCCCGCAAGAGACTCTGTCCTTGGGCAAGTCGGCGACCGAGCGCCTCGATGAATCCTTCGTAGCGCTCGCGCCCTTTTGCCTGGGCACTTGCCTGCGCATCGCTCGGCAAGGGCGGCGTAATGGTCAGCCAGAAGCGGATAAAGAGCGCCAGCGTTTCGGTCGAGATACTGACATTGCGCTCCAGCCGCTCCACCTGCCGCGAGAGACGGTCGAGGCGGCGAGCGAACGCGGCCTCGCGGCGATCGGCACCATCTGGGGACAGGAACGAGGCGACGGCCGCTTCCACAATGGCAGAGCGCGACAACCCCTTGCGATCGGCCAGGTCGGCGATCTGCCGCAGCAGCTCGGGCGGAAAGTAGACGTTCATCCGCGTCCGCATGGCCGCACCTCAGAGTTCGATTCCGTCACCGGGGTCCAACGACGCTTGTCGCGCGACAACACGCATGCGCTGACGGAGCATTTGCGCGCGCCGCGCCGTGTCATCCGGCCTGTCTTCGACCACCGCGAACTCTTGGCTTGGCTCTGAATATTCCTTCACCATTGCCTCATGGTCGGGCAATTCCGGTTCGCGACGAATGCCGCTGTTGGCGGTATCCTCCTCGGCATTTCTCGCCGCTGAGAATGCTTCGGGCGGCACCTGCAGCGGCAGGGCAGTCCAATCGTCATGCGGAGCCTTCGTACTGCCTTGAGTTGGGTCGTCCGGTGGCGGCAGGACACGCTCCGCGAACCGCTCGTCCTCGAAGTAGCGCGCCTTCTTTGCCCGGATGGGATGGACGCCCGACACGAGCACGAGCTCATCGGCCGGTGGAAGCTGCATCACCTCACCGGGGGTGAGCAGCGGCCGGGCCGTCTCCTGCCGCGAGACCATCAGATGGCCGAGCCAGGGCGAGAGCCGATGCCCTGCATAGTTCTTCATGGCGCGCATCTCGGTTGCTGTGCCAAGGGCGTCCGATACACGCTTGGCGGTGCGCTCGTCGTTCGTGGCGAAGGCAACGCGCACATGGCAGTTGTCGAGGATCGAGTTGTTGGCGCCGTAGGCCTTCTCGATCTGATTGAGCGACTGCGCGATCAGGAAGGACTTCAGTCCGTAGCCTGCCATGAAGGCGAGCGCCGACTCAAAGAAGTCCAGGCGGCCGAGGGCCGGGAACTCGTCCAGCATCAAGAGCACGCGATGCCGCCGGTTCTTGGCGTTCAATTCTTCGGTGAGGCGCCGGCCGATCTGATTGAGGACCAGACGAATGAGCGGCTTGGTGCGGCTGATGTCGGAGGGCGGCACCACGAGGTAGAGTGTTGCCGGCCGATTGTCTTCCACGAGATCGGCGATGCGCCAGTCACAACGTCGCGTCACCCGCGCCACGATGGGATCGCGATAGAGCCCGAGAAACGACATGGCGGTGGACAGCACGCCCGACCGCTCGTTCTCGCTCTTGTTGAGAAGCTCGCGTGCGGCCGAAGCCACGACGGGATGCGGCGTGTCTCCCAGATGCGGCGTGTTCATCATGGCCTTGAGGGTCGTCTCGATGGGCCGCTTCGGGTCTGAGAGGAAGTTGGCGACGCCGGCGAGGGTCTTGTCTGCCTCGGCATAGAGGACGTGGAGAATGGCGCCGACGAGCAGCGCGTGGCTCGTCTTCTCCCAATGGTTCCGCCGCTCGAGCGCACCCTCGGGATCGACCAGGATGTCGGCGATGTTCTGCACATCGCGGACTTCGGTGTCGCCGCGCCGCACCTCGAGGAGCGGATTGTAGGCGGTCGAGCCCGGATTGGTCGGATCGAACAGCAGAACGCGGCCGAACCGCGACCGCCAGCCGGCTGTCAGGTTCCAGTTCTCGCCCTTAATGTCGTGGACGATGCAGCTGCCCGGCCAGGTGAGGAGCGAGGGCACGACGAGGCCCACGCCTTTGCCACTGCGCGTCGGCGCAAAGCACAACACATGCTCCGGCCCGTCATGTCGCAGATAGCTCGACTCGACGCGGCCAAGCACAACCCCATCGGGATCCAACAGCCCGGCAGTACGAATCTCCTGAACCGTGGCCCAGCGTGCCGAGCCGTAGGTTTCAACGTTCTTCGCCTCGCGCGCCCGCCAGACTGACAGGCCGATCGCCACAGCGATGGCGGCGAAGCCGCCCGACGCGGCGATTGCGGCGCCTTCCACAAAGATGTGGGGCGTGTAGGCGTCATAAGAAAACCACCACCAGAAGAAGGCAGGCGGGGGGTAGAGTGGCAAACTGCCGAGTTCGGTCCACGGTGTGCCCAGTTGCGGTTGGTAGCCGAGCCGCCAGGCAGTCCATTGCGTCGCGCCCCAGGTGGTGACGAGCACGATCGCGAAAACAACGGTTATTTGGCCCCAGAGGATCTTGGTCGCGGACACCGGCATTACCTAGATGGCATGAGCTCAGCGGCAGGAGAAACGGCGAACTCCGACAGTTCAACACGCATCGATCGCGGGTCGCATCGCAGCGTGTCTTCGGATAGAATTACCGACACTCCGTCCCTGGGCGCGATCGCCCGCCTGGGATCGGAAGACTCCCTGAATCGACGAGGCAATGATGGTCGTCGTGACGCTCGGATTGATGATTCTGTTCATGGTGTTGCTCTACAACGCCATCGTCTGGATCGTGCCAGTCATGGCGGGCATCGGCGCCGGTTGGCTCGCGATCGAGTACGGTTCAGGCTGGCTACTGGGCATCGGGGCCGGCTTCCTTGGGGCCGCGCTCACCGTCTGCCTCTTCTATTGGGCGATGGCCTGCCGCTCCACCGTCATCCGCTTCGCCGCTCTCGCCCTTTACGCTGTGCCGCCGATGCTCGCCGGCGGATCAACGGCGCGGGCCTTTGCGCTTCAGACCGGTGCCGAGGGACCGGTCTGGCCGACCCTCGCCGCCATCATCGGGAGCGTCATCTTCGGCGTGACGGCGGTCCGTAGCCTCGCGGCCATGGCGCCGGTCATCGGCCCTGCTCCCTCCTTTCGGCCCACGCCGGACCGGACGGAACGGCGCCACCCGATGCCTCCCGAGCCCGAACCCAAGGTGATCTACTATCAGCCGATCCGACCGCCGACGCATCGGCTCGAGGATGGACGCGGGCGCGATCAGGTGATCGATCTGTAGGGCGCGGTCATAGCCCAAGGCCGCGCTTTCGGCCGAAGCTCCAGTCCACGCCACCATCCGAACGGGCGATACCGGACACCTGCTGGCTGAGCCGGCGTTCCAGAGATGGCGACCAGGGCACCAAGCTGAACCCGAGCCCGCCGTCGATCATGGCGAAGCGTCCCGAGGTGAGATCGACACGCTGGCGATAGACACCCGTGACGTGCTCACCCGTCGCGGCCTGGATGTGCGGCATGCCAGTCTCGGCGGCGAGCTTCGCGCCGACGGCATCGAGCTCGCGCCGACGCAACGTCTCGAGCAGGTCGCGCGCGAAGATGATCCGCTGGCCCTGCCGCCGGGCGAGCCCTTCCTCGACCAGGTGATCGGCGCGGGCCTCCATGGCCGCTTGGGCCTCTGCGCCGAAGCCGCCCATCGACAGAGGCGCGGGCTCGCGCGCTACCAGCCGATGATCGAGCCAGGTCGCACCGGGCGCCGTCACTTGGGCGGCGAGATCGATGTCCGATCGCGCCGCCAGCACCAGCGTCGGCCGCTTGTCATCACTGGCGCCGAATCGGCGCACCTCGACGATGCCGCCGATCGGCGGCGCATGCTCGAAAGCCTCGACACCCCGGAAGCGAACATGGTGCGCACGCCCGTCCGTGCCATCGATCACGGCATAGGCCTCGCCGGTCAGTTCGTCATGCAGACCCTTGTCGACCAGACGGCCGATGATCGGCGAAGCGCCATGCCCTGCATCGATAACGTAGTCGCCAAGGGCCCGCTCCTGGCCGCGAGCAGCAAAGGCGCCGTGCATGGTCTTGATGATGTCGCCGCGGACGCCGAGGTCGCGCAGCGTGCGCTCGGCCTCCAGGCCCACCATCCATTGCGCGGGCCCGGCGGGCGTCGCCAGCCCCATGCGCTCTAGCCGCTGCAGGCGTCCGATCATCAGCCGCCGGATCTGTGGATCGCCGGCGCCGGCGTCGGTCGGCCGCAGGTCGACGAGGCCGGTTTCATCTGTCGCCATGCGGATCTCGACGTCGAGCCGCGTCCAGCGTTCGGCGTTCACCTCCCGCTCCAGGCCCAAACGCACCTCATGTTCGGGTCTGGGTCCAAGCTCGATCGTTACGAGGTCCTCGGCGCGGGATCGCAGGCCATGGCTGATGTAGTCGCGGGCAATGACGAGATCGGCCCCGTCCTCGGCGACACCGCGCACCAGGAGATGCACATGGGGATTGTCCGTGTTCCAGTGATCGACTGCGACCCAGTCCAGCCTGGTGCCGAGATCGCTTTCCATCTGCCCGACAAGGTCGCGCGTGAAGGCCTTCAGGTCGGTCATCTCGCCCGCGTCTTCCGGCGAGACGATGAACCGGAAGTGATGCCGGTCGTCCCTGCATCGTGCCGCGAAGCCGGCGTCGTCGGCCGCGTCGGTCTCTGCATCGAACATGCGCGCCTTCTGGCCGTCCCGCGTGACGCCCTCGCGCTTGAGGTAGGACATGTGCGCCGCGAGCGGAGCGGACCGCGCCGCGTGGCTTCGACTGCGCACGATCCGAGCCTTGACCATGACCCGGCGGCCGGGACTCAGCAGTCTCCGATGGCCGAACGCGATGCGGCCGCGGCCGAAGCTCGAATGGCCGCGCCGCGCGGGACCAAGCTGGCCACCCTGCCCGGTATCGCCGGCTCTCTTCGCGGCCCGCAGGACCTGGGCGACGAAGGTCTTGGGCTTGCCACCACGCCGATTGCGGATGCGGCCAAGCCGGACGTGGAAGTCGTCGTCCCGGGTCGTCATCGTCACCACGGCGCGGAGATCAGGCGCGGGGCAGTGCCGCGAGAACTATTGAAGTCGCTGGGATTTCCGCACCGAACGGCACGCCACCCGACCGACGCACCCGGAGAAAGACAAGCCATGTCAATGGCTTGGCGATCGACCGGCGAGCCCCTTTTATCTTGCCGTCGTGTGGTCGGGTGCCTGGCCTCCTCCTGTCTCACCGCCCGATCCGCGATGAACTGCGACAGGCTGCGATCCGGGACGAAAAGAAGCCTCATCGCCGCACCGCATCGGCACGCCGCACAAACAGACCATCCGACCGCGGCGCGATCGCCGACAGGTCGATGGGCTGGCGTGCAATCGGCGCACGGTCGGATGGCTTGTCGGACGTCGATCGATCGTCCGGTGTCATCATCTCCGCTCGCCCGACGAAGATCGGTGCACGCGTCCAGGCCAAGGGATCAGCAGCCGCATGAAGCGTGTCGAGCGGCTGCATGGTGCCGATAATCGGACCGAGTGTCGCCAGGTAGGAGCGTGTCTCCTCCGGCAACGGTCGACCTGTTGCGAGGTGCTCTTCGTAGCGTCCGGGGCCGGCGTTGTAGGCGGCAAGAAAGCCGGGTGCGCCAAAGCGATCATGCATCTCCCGCAGAAACGCCGCACCGGCCAGGATGTTGTCGCGCGGATCATAGGGATCAGCGCCGAGACCGTGGCGCGCGCGCAATTCGGCATAGGTCTCCGGCATTATTTGCATCAGCCCGAGCGCGCCTTTTGGCGACACGGCGCGCAGCTCGCCGGCGCTCTCGGCCTGCATCACGGCACGAATCCAGCGCGTCGGTACGCCGAACCGCTGCGACGCCTCCGTGATGAAGGCCGCCCATGGGTCTGCTGTCGGTGTGATGCTCGTTGCGGCGTCGGGTTGTGTTGTCTGCGCAACGGCTCCCACAGCCGGCAAGAGCAGCATGGATCCAATGAGCGTCACGGTGCGCACTGTCATTGCAGCGCGCCGCAAGCATCCCGCCGTGATCGCGCTCATCCCGGGCGAGTCGCTGCCGCGCCCGCTTGGTGATCGCTCCAATCCGCCGCTGCGCGCGACCACAGTATGAGGCATGGCCGGGAAGGAGGAATCGTTCGGCTTGTGGCGGAGCACAGACCTAGCGGGTTGGCGGCACAGCATCGGCATCGTCATGGTTCCTCGAAGGTCCAGAGAGGGGTCGCGCGACCGACGATCGATGCGACCGGCAGTGGCCCGAAGTAGCGTCCGTCGAGGGAGTCGGCGGACTGCCAGTTCATGAGGAAGACCTCGCCCTCGGCGATCACGCGGCAGCCCTGCCAGACGGGTAGCGGCCGGCCGCGCCCGTCGCGTTCTCGGGCGTCTCCCATGTCGATGTCGTCGACAATGATCGTGCGGCCGGCGCGGCAGACCGTTTGTCCGGGAAGCGCCAGCACGCGCTTCAACAACGGCACACCACGGGGCAGATAGCCGCCATCAGCGAGCATGCTGGCGAGCGGCTCCGGTGGCGCAGCAACGACGAGTTCGGTGACATGAAGCTTGCCGGCCGGTCGCACCTGATAGAGGCCGATCGGCACGCTCGCGCTGGCGTTCCAGATGAGCGTCGGCGGATGGTCGATCGATGCCGGCGCCGCGATCAGCGCCGTCGCGGCAAGGACAGCCATGATGATGGCGTCGCGTCGCGTCATGCCTCGATAGCCCGTCGTCGCAGCCACGCCTGATGTCGGGCGCTGCTGTAGGAGCGCGGCACCTCGCTCGCGGCGAGCCTGTTGTGAACGTGCCGCCAATGGTCCGGCGCAGCGTCGGCCGGATCGACGCCGGTCGCTTCCACGGCATCGATTGTCTGCAGCACGCGCTCGACCTTAGGCCAGCCGGAGATGCGGAGCAGAATGTCGCCGCCGGGACGCACGTAAGGGACGGTCGCGCAGCGCTCGCCAGGCGCGACCGCTCGCAGGATGTCGATGCGCGAGACGACGGTGCCGAAATCGCTCGACGCCCAGCGGACGAACGCGAAGACGGCGTTCGGCGCGAAGCTGACGACACGGCGACGACGGTCGAGGATCTTCTCCTCGGCGATGTGGCCGAACCTGATCCAATGCTCGATCTGTTTCTCGACCCAGGTGAGCTCGACATGGGTGAGGTCACTCACGCGGCGCCTCCGTCATCATCGGGGAATTCGCGCGCGAGCAGGTCGCGCAGCATGTCGGCGACCGTGACGCCGCGCCGGAAGGCCACGATCTTGATGCGGCCGCGCAGCTCGGGTGTGACGTCGATGGTCAGGCGCGCGGTGAATCCGTCCGCCTTGGCGCGATCAGCCGACGCCGGCTCGGGCGCACGCACCCAGGCGTCAGGATCGCTGGGCCGTGCGGCGAAGGCGCGTTTGGGATCGCGACGTGTCATCGCTCGATCCCTTCCACCTCGGCAGCCAGCGCCGCGATCTCGCGCGTGGCTGCATTGTCCTCGTCGATCTCACGTGCGAGCCGGCCCGTGCGGGCAGCGTCCGCAAAAACCACGCGCTGACCGATACGAGATGCGAGAACCGGCGGATCGTGATCGGCCAGTGTCTCGGCGGTCTCGCGCGCAATGACGGTGCGTGCGTCGCAGCGGTTCAGCACGAAACGGGAGGCGAGCTCCGGACGGAAAATGCGCGCCTCGTCGAGCAGCTTCAGCATCTCGCCCGACGCCCAGCCGTCGAAGGGCGATGGCTGTACGGGCACGAGCGCCAGGTCGGCGGCGAGCAGCGCCGAGCGCATCAATCCGGCGATTCGAGGCGGTCCATCGATCAGCACATGATCGGCGTCACGCGCGATCTCGGGCGCTTCGCGGTGCAGCGTGTCGCGCGCGAGGCCAATGACGCCGAAGAGCCTCGAGAGCCCTTCCTTGCTTCGCTGCTCAGACCAGTCGAGCGCTGAACCTTGCGGGTCTGCGTCGATGATGACGACGCGCTTGCCTGAGAAAGCCCATTGACCGGCGAGATGCAGCGCCAGCGTTGTCTTGCCGACGCCGCCCTTCTGATTGAGGAGCGCGATGATCATGACGCGCCTCCCCGATCGCGGCGCCGGGAATCACGGCGGCCTACAAAAGAAGAGTTAGATTCAGTGTTAGAGTCTAAGTTAAGGGTGGCGTTTCGATCGTTTCGCCAAAGACTTAACTGGTCTCCGTGCGCCCGATCTGCCGATAGCCTTGCGCCCGATGTGCCGATAGGCGATGCGCCTGATCTGCCGATGCCATTCACAGCCTTTCCACAGGCACCTGTGAACAACTCAGCGGCGTCGCGCGGTGTGATCTCAAGAAGATCGCGGCCGGCCTCCCAGGCGAAGGTGAGCACGTAGCCCGGCAGGCTCTGGCGGCGGACGATCCGGCGGAGATCGACGGCGAAGTCGGAGAAGCGCGCCAGGCTGCCGCTCTTCACATGCAGGTGCCGCAGTTCGAACGACCACCCGTCGCGTTGACGGCCGGCGTGCTTACGCGCGATGCGATAGAGCCAGCGCTCGATGCCCCCGGTGAGGTGGAAATAGGCGGGATCGATGGTGAGGACGAGCGAGCGGTCGATGACGCCGCGGTAGAACCACTCAGGGAGGACGAACTCCATGCCATGACAGCGCCCGGTGCGATCGACGAGCTCCTCCCATTCGTTGATCCAGGAGAATTGCTGCCGACGCCAGTTCTCCCCGTGGCGGATCGTCGTCAGGATCACGGTCGACTGAAGACGTTGGAGCGCTCGCTTCAGCAGGACGTACTGATGATTGCCGGTCGGCCGGCGGATGCCGCGCAGGAGCTGGTAGGGCGTGAAGCGGAAGAAGCGCGAGGTGCGCAGGCCTTGATCGGTCGCTTCGACGAGCTGCGAGGCGGCCCAGATCAGGACGTCAGCATCCCAGATCGTGGCCATCCCGTGCTCGGGCACGGCGAACACCTGCACCTCGACGTCGCGGGCCTTATAGAGGATCGGCTGGGTGCGTCGTCCCTTCGCAAGCGAGAAGAACGGCCGCTCCATGAGGTCGCGCTGGTCGCGCGGCGCGGCGTCGTCGAAGCTCACGACAAAGGGGTCGAGGCGCGCGCGCTCGGAGCCGAGGAGACGGCGTTCGATCATCGGCCGCTCGCTCCTCAGCGGCGGCCGTTGTGCGCGGCATAGCCGGGCGTCGCGGCAGCAACGCGCTTCGCGGGAAAGACCGTGCCGGCGCCGGGATCGGAGGTCGAGTTCTTGGTCCCAAGATCGGCCCAGGCCTGGAGGTCCTCGAGCGCGTACACCACCCGGCCACCGATCTTGCGGTATTTCGGGCCGGTGCCGTAGGTGCGGTGCTTCTCCAGCGTGCGGCCGGAAAGGCCGAGGAATCGCGCCGCCTCGGGCGTGCGCAGGTAGCGTGGCGGGAATCCCGTCATCGGGTCGGGCATAATCGAACCTCCGTGGCTTCCTGAGAGCCGCCGGCTGTCGGCGGCGGATCGGGGCCACGGTGGCGGAGCGCGATGGCGTGGAAGGATGGTGAAGATTGGGGTGGCGGAAATCGCCACCCCCAGACCCAGGCTCAGCCCGAGGGCCTGGCGCCGAGGAGATTGCGGTAGCCGTCCTTCATCATTGCAAGCCCCGAGCGCGCAAGCCGGATGGTCGCGTCACGGACCGATGCGGTCTTCCAGGGCTCGGCTGCGACGCGGCTCGGCCCGTGCAGCGCTTCGGCAATGGTGCGATAGCTCGCGTCGGCGAGCCGCGCGTCGAGCGCTCGTAGCGCCGATGTCAGCCGGTCGAGACGCTGTTTAGTCAGCGACGGAGAACAGCGCATGCGGCCGGTGCGCACATGTCGCCAAAAGCACAAGGTTGATTCCGCGCGGGTCGGTGTGGCGCCGTCGAGCGGCAGCAGCGCGGCGACGGGCGTGCCTTCACGTGGAGGCTCGCGCAGCCAGAGACGATGTTGCGCCGGTCCGTTACGAAACAGGACGTAGAGACCGTCCGGTGCCTGCCGGAGGGTGGTCCTGCCCGGCCAAGCTGTGGGCGCGAAGGGAATGCTGTTTGCGAAGTTATTCGGGTTCGCCGTCAGAACGACGGTACCGGCGTGCAGATGGGGAAGCCAGAACACGGCCTGAGCGTCCGCGCGCAGGCTGGGATCCGCCAGGAAATGCCAGCCCCCAGCGTCGGGCGAGGCTCACTCTCGGTGCCTCCGCGCCGCCACCGAGGGCGTCCTTTTCACTCGCGCGCTGGTAATCGGCTCGGTACTCGGGATTGCGCCGCAGGAACTCGAAGGCGAGATCGGCGGTACTCAGGTTGGACAAATACGCGTAGGCGGCTGGTGACCGCCAGTTGTTGTTGGGCATGGCTTCTTTCGGTCTCCTCGCAGGATCGATGATAGGAACATAGGCGGCTCCGCACTCTCCGGTAGGTTGTGTTCCGGCAACGCACGATGCCGGAAAGGCACGGAACCGGATGAGGGGCTTGCCGGAGACGCGCGGAAAAGGGTCGGCGTAAGAGCGCATTTCCGTCGAGTCGCCTCTACGGCTGTGCGGCTTTGCGCCGTATCACCTCCGCTGCAGCAGGTGGCGGTAGCCGTGGTCCATCATCCAGCGGGCGCGCGCGAGATGGCTGTCGTATGCGCGCTTTGCCCGGTCGGGCTCTTGTGTGGGATCGATGCCGAGCACGATCCGGGCCGCTTCGTCCCACGGCGCGTTGGCGTCGGCGGCGTCGAGCAGGCGCATATAGATTGGAAGGTGTGCGCGATCGTAGTCGGTCAGTCGCGCCTCGGTCGGCGCGGCATCCGCGACCTGCGGCGTCAGCTTTGGCATCACGCGGAAAGAGACTCTGTCTCCTCCTCTGGAGAGATTCAATTTAGCCCAATTTTTCATCAGACGGGCCTCCAAAAGCGACGTGCGAGCCGGAATACATACTATAGAAGATAAACTTATAGTGTGTAGAGCGCCGACCCTGCCGTCATGGACATGCGGCAGTTGGTCGGACGGAATGTGCGCCGGGTCAGGCTCTCGAAGGGCTTGACCCAGGAGCAGTTCGCCGATCGCTCCGGCTTCTCGCAGCAATATCTGTCCGACCTTGAACGCGGGCGGCGCAATCCGACCGTGGTCACGCTGTTCGAGCTCGCCCAAGCGCTTGGCGTCGAGCACATGGAGCTCGTCGTCCCGGACGAGGAATTCGAGTCCGAGTTGGCGAACCGCGCCAAGTCGAAGAGCAGGTCGCGCATGTCGGCTAAGGCACGCCGCGGCTAAGCGGAGCGCAGAGGCGGTTGGGCGTAAAGCCGGAAAAGCGGTGATGCAGGGAACCGGAAAGCCGCCGACCCGACTTGACGGCTTTCCGGAATTGCGGATTGGCCAGTAGCGGCCAAGTCGCCGCTACGCTCTTGACTGCGCTGAACGCGCGAACGCCCCGCGTCGGGTGACGCGGGGCGCTGCGTCGGTTGACGGCTCAGTCGCCGTTGGCCTTGCGACCGCGGGACCAGATGAGGGTGAAGCTCTCGCCGTCCTCGTCGTCGAAGAGGTTGGCGTAGATCGGAGCGTTGAAGCTCGGATCGTCCAGCTTGACCGAGAGGTAGTCGCGGCCCTCGCTGGAGCGCTTCGACCAGGCGGCGCCGATCTCGGCACGGCCGACATAGACCCGGTGGCTGGGGGCGTTGTCGCTGGCCCGGTTGGTCTCGGGGACGATGCGGACGCCCTTGGTCTGGACGCTCAGGGTGACGATCTCGCCCTGGAACTCCTGGCCGGACTTCTTGAAAGAGCCGATGTTAGCCATGTCACTTCTCCTTGCTGTTTTCGAGCCCGCGACCACCGCGGCCTCGATGGCGATCTGCAAGCCGGAGGCGATCGACGACGCACCCGATCGCGGGCCGAAGCGCAGCGGAGGATGGCGGCGGTGAGACTTTCTTGCCTCGCGAGGAATGGGCGAAGCCCAGGGGAAGAAAGTCGATCCGACGCCGTTGCGGCTCAGGCGATCGAGGCGAAGCCGTCCTTCGGCCAGATCAAGCCAGGAGAGGCCAGGTGGCTCGCGCGCCGAACAGCATCGTCGGGAGAAGACGTGGCGAACATCGAACGGTCCGCGCAAGAGGTCCGGCTGGTTCGGCGAAGGAAAAGAAACTCTGTCGGACAAACGGTCGACGGAATCATTTTCGAGCCAGCAGGAGACAGCGCTCGCTTCAGAGACAGGGGCCGCCGTCAGCTGAGCATATCGCCGCTATTCGATCATAGCGCTTCGAGTATCGCACCCGTCTCGATCACGTTTCGCCGCCAACGATCCGTTGATATCTTGCTCGAAAGACGAAGGGTCGCCGAGGTCAGCCGCCGTTGCCCACCGATGCGATCGAAAGCTGAGACGTCATATCGGGAGCAACGCCTTGGTCCTTGCTGCCAAACCGCTTGAGGCACCCTGCTTCTTCCGCCAGAGCGAACAAGGCTATCGGCTCTGCGAAGCCTCGGAGAGTGTGCGCTCCAATGGCGGCAAACGCTTCGGCACCGAACTGCGTGACAAAATCGCCTGTCGCCAAACAACCCACGCCGAGAGCGCGCGTCTCCTCTGCACACCGGGCGGCAACGTTCACGGCTTCGCCGATGATCGTGAAGTCGAGGCGTTCGCTCGACCCGATATTGCCAAAGACAACCTCGCCAAAATGCAGGCCCACGCCATGGCGGATCGGCGGCTCCCCCTTACCGCCGCGCACATCGTTCAATTGGCCAAGTCGCTGGCGTATGACCCTGATGGCGCCGACCGGATCCGGGGCTGGCTCGCTAGGCACTACCGGGAAGCAGCCGAGGACGGCGTCTCCGATGAACTTCAAGACGTGACCGCCGGTCTCCTCGATCGGACCGACGAGACAGTCGAAATAGGTATTTAGCAGCTGCACTGTCGCGCTCGGCCCGAGGCGAGAAGCATGGCCGGTGAAGTCGTGCATGTCCGCAAAGAGAATGCCGGCCCGGATGGTCTCCCCATGGCCAGCCCGTATTCGTCCGCGCATGACCTCGCGGCTTGCGCCCTGCCCCAGATAGGTGCCCAGCGTGATTGAGAGGGTCTCGAGCGCGGAATAGCGCTCGATAGTCACTGTGATCAGGTCAATGAGTTCGCGAAACCGGACAAGCTCCTCGTAGGGGAACCCGTCGCGAAGCTTGGTGGCGATCGACAATGTATTCACTGTCCCATCGCTGAAGATCAGCGGGACCATCAGATAGTCCGTGTAACCTTCATCGCGCAGCTTGCCATAGAGTTCGCAGCTATGGCCCTGGATTCCTTGTAGGTGCTGGATTCGAAACTCGGTTCGCGACGAGTGAACGTGATAGTCGGGTGAATCGTAGTATCCGGGCCGATTCGTCAGCCCATGCGGCCATTCCACGACGCGGACTTCCGGCTTCTCTTTCTTCCACAGATAGGTTCTCGCTCTGAATGCTGGATGCAGAGTCTGCAAACTGATGAAGACGCGCTCCACACAGAGAGGCAGATCCGACAGGTAAGAGCCGATACCATGTATGAAGGCTTGGATCGTCAGCGATCGCGCAGCAAGAGCGGAAACGGTCAAGAGTTGATCGTGCGCCATGGCGGGGCCTAGAATCTCGCCTTGGCGAAGCATCTGCGCTCACCCGGCGCAGCAGGAGAGCTTCGTCACGTCCTTTACGAAGCCCAAGGCGGCCAGCTTCAGTCCCTCAACCGTAGTCAGGTAGGGAAACAGTGTTTCCGCAAGGTCACCCACCGTAAGCCCATGCTTGATGGCGAGCACCGCGGTCTGGATGCTGTCGCCGCCCTCCGGCGCCAGGATGTGCGCGCCGATCAGCCGGCCGCTCCTGCGCTCGGCAACGAGCTTGATCAGCCCGCGCGTGTCACGCGCGGCGAGCGCCCGCGGTACCTGGTCGAGCGGTAGCGTCACTGCTTGCACATCAATTCCCTGCGCCCGGGCATCGGCCTCGGTGACACCGACAGTCGCCACCTGTGGGTCCGTGAAGGTGACCTCCGGCATGGCTGTCGCGTCATAGCGCCGGGTGTCCCCGTTGAGCGCGTTCTCTGCTGCGATCTTGGCGCCATAGGCCGCCATGTACACGAACATGTCCCGGCCAGTCACATCACCCGCCGCGTAGACGCCGTTTCTGGTCGTGCGCAGCCGATCGTCGACTTTGATTCCGCCATTGGGCGTGAGCGCCACGCCGACCTTCTCGAGATCGAGCCCCGACGTGTTGGGCTGCCGACTGGTCGCGATAAGGACGCTCCGGGCATCAATAGTGTCCACACGACCATTGCGATCCTGCACCGTGAGAACGACTCCCGCGTCGGTGCGACGGATGGACTCGTATGCAACGCCGCACCGTACATCTATGCCTTCTGCATGGAAGTACCGCGCTAGCGCTTCGCTGATCTCGGGCTCGCCATGCGGCAGAAGACGCGAGCGGCAGACGATGGTCACCCGGGCCCCGGCGCGGGCGAACATTTGGCCGAGCTCGCAGCCGATCACCCCACCGCCGATAATGAGAAGCGAGGCCGGCACCGCTTCCAACTCCAGCGCCGTCGTACTGGTAAGGTACGGGATCTCGGTGATGCCGGGAATGAGGGGAACGGCGGCGGAGGCACCCGTCGCCACGACGATCTTTTCAGCCTTGAAGAGGTCGCCGTTGACGGCGATGCCCTCGGGGGCGAGCCTGGCCGGCCCATCTATGTAAGCGATCGTGTTATAGGCTGCGAGAATGTCCGCGTACTTGGCCTCGCGCAAACCGGCGACGAGCTCGTCCTTCTGCGCGATCAGCGCGCGCCAGTCGGTCACTCGCGCCTCGGCTACGATTCCATCAAAGCGCGACGCAACGCGAGAATGGTGCACGCCTTCCATGGCGCGGATCAGGGTCTTTGAAGGAACACAGCCGATATTGACGCACGTGCCGCCAATCGTCCCGTGCCCGATAAGAGCGACGTGCGCACCCTGCTCGGCGGCAGTGATGGCGGCCGAGAATCCAGCCGACCCGGCACCGAGCACGGCAAGATCGTAGCGGCCGTTGCCCTTTCCGTTCTTGTCGGCGCAGCAATCATTCATCGGAAAGTCCCTCGCTCGTTCATCACTGGCGAACTGTTGTCAGGCTCTGCCTGAAGATCGCCCGGCCAGCCTCAAAGGCCTCGGCGATGGACAGGTGGGCCCCAATCGAATCGGAGGACTGCTCTCGACGCCACGCATCGAGATGGTCGTCCGTGCAGAAGAACGAAGTGACGGTGCACAGTGACCGCGCCGCGCACCCACCTTCATAGCGAAGGCCCAGCCACACGACGACGGTCTCAGGCTGAACGTTTTCGAGAGCCAGCCCCCGGTCGCGCGTGGTGATCCTGATCGGTGCACTGCAGGAGCGGCAGCGTGAATCGATCGCGATGTCGCATCCGCACATGTCGCCGACGCCGAGGGCATCGACGGCGCACATGGCATTGACGGTCTGCCCGTCAAGCGTCACACGGTGACCGGTATCCCGCTCGGTGAACGGATACGCACCTTCGATGACCTCACCATGTGCATCCAAGACCACGAGGTCGCGTTCCCTGAGGCGCAGCAGAGACTTGCGGGCGTCTGCTTCGCCAATCCCAGCGAGACTCGCCAAGTCGGCGACCGCGGGTGCGCGCCCACGCTCCCGGTACAGCCGAAGCAGCGAGCGGCGCACAAGATCTTCCGCTCCGGTGTAGCCCTGCCAACGATGCAAGACGTGGTCGGTCTTCAACAATGCGAGGAGCGCGTCCTTGGTCGCACGAGAAGTGACCACTGACCAGTCGGGGAGAGTTGCCCCGGGACGCAAGACAAAGCCTGGCAAGGACGGCATTTCAGCCGATCCCGAGTGCATGCTCGCTGATGGCGAGCTGCGTGCGCAGCAGTCACTCATGATGCCGTCTCACCCTTCGAGGTTCCGGTCTCGCAGCATGCGCTCGCCGCGGTGCGTTTTCGGTGGAGCCCCAGTGCCACCAGCGCGAGGCTGCTGAGGAGCAACGGAATCAGCACGTAGTCCGCCACGCCGAGCCAGGCGCCCAGCCCGAGCAGCGGCAGAACCACTGCGAGTGCCGGCGTGGCGCAACAGATCGCCGCGACTGTCGCGCCGCCGGCCCCAACACCGATCAGCGTACGGTGCTGCACGTTAGTTGCCTTGCTGCGAGGGACGTGCGGGATAACCCGCATTGGTGCTGGCGGCGGCAATCGCGTCGACGGTCGCTTTCGCGTCATCAAAGGTGACGGTCGCGCTCTTCGCTTCGAACGACACCTCCACGCGAACAACGCCTGGCACCGACGCCATCGACTTCTTGACCGTATAAGGGCAGGAGGCGCAGTACATGTTCTCCACTGCGAAGGTCACCGTGCGTTCAGCGGCAAGAGCCGCGTGAGACACCATGACGGAGCCGATCAAGGCGCAGGCGCGCAAGAGCATTCTCATTGGGCAAGTCTCCTTGATGGTCTCGAAGTTTTCACGCGGCCAACAGCACCGGCGCGATGTAGTCGAAGGCGAAGGCGGCCACGACTAGAACCGTCGCTGCCCAAAGCCCCAGCTTCACGAATCGATTGGGTAGCGGTCGGGCGCACGCGGCATCGTCTGCGCAGGCCCGCCTTGGCTTCCAGTAGACTAAGTAGAAGCCATATCCGAGAAGAGCGGCCGTGCCGGTCACGAACAGCGGTTTGTAGGGAGCAAGCGCCGTCAGGTTGCCGATCCAGGCGCCGCCGATACCCACACTGAAGAGGACAAGCGGCACGATGCAGCAGGACGAAGCCGCGAGGGCGCCGAGGATTCCGCCAACCGCGACCAAACGCTGCCGTTCGATTTGGCTGCGCTCGAGTGCCGGCTGAACTTCGGCCGCCGGTGACGCCACTTTGATGTCAGGGCTGGATAAACCCATGTGCGACCTCGCATTTTGTTGTCCAGATCCAACTCTGGCCATAACGTAGGGTCTGTAGCACCTACAGGCTCAAGAGCAAAGTTCCGCTTGTAGAATCACGGTTTGGTGAAAGGCTTGGTTAGATTTGGAACCAAAGTCCGCTTACGTTGGCGCTGCCAGGTGTCGGTGAGTTCCGTACACCCCTGCGGACTAGTGAGACCTACCGGCGGCGGACGATATCAAAGAGCGCGACCACCGCGCTCATCACGCCGAGCGAGAACCAGAAAGGCGAGAAGTGATACCACGGCAGCAGAGGCTCGATCATGAGGATCAGGCCAATGCTGAGCAGAGTCCAAGCTGAAAGTTGCTTCAGACCGATTCTGAGCAATCGCAACGCCTTCTCCTTGATTGAGCGGAGAAGTACGTCTGGGCGCGAAGCCGTTACCAATGGCGAGGTGTGGCAATTGCCCTGCGACGCGCAACCTCGCTCACATTCTTCTCGCGTCATCTCTCCCTTGGCGAAACATTCGTCAATGACTTCATGCCGCACGTGGAATTCGTCGAGTCGTCCGCGCCCTACACCGCGACGACCGCCGAAAATCAGCAGCAGCACGATTGCGGCAATGACGGCAAACCAGACCGTCGGCGAGAGCCATTCCCATTCGGGCAGCATGTGAGCCTCCCATCAGAGTCCCCCTTGCTGATAAGCCCCGAGTGATCTCTTCCTGGACGAAAGCATCAGTCATTGGTGACAACCTCAGGCCATGTTCGACGAGCTTTGGCCCGTAGCGAGGAGGTCCCCTCTTAGAGCGCGTGCGGGGCGCCGGACCTGAGCGCTCGATCTCGCGACGACGGACCGGGTGAACACCCGTGATAGCTAGCGCGGGCGTTAACCTCATCGCTGGCAACTTCATTCGCAGCCTCGGTTCTCATTGCCTAATCCGAGATTGGCAGCTATTTTCCGCTCTGTAGTCACTACAGGCTCAAGAGGATTTCCAATGGCCGGTCGCAGCTCGGTAAAGAGCTTGCAGCGTGCGGAACTAGCCAAGCGCACGGGATGCAACCTGGAGACCATCCGCTATTATGAGAAGATTGGCCTAATGCCCGAACCGCCGCGCACGGCCGGCGGCTATCGCGCCTACGACCGCGAGCACCTGAAGCGGCTTGCCTTCATCCGGCGCAGTCGTGAACTTGGCTTTTCCTTGGAGGAGATTCGCTCATTGCTGCGGCTTGTCGATGGCGGCGACTACACCTGTTCCGAGGTCCGCGACATGACGCTTGAGCATTGCGCGGACGTGCGGCGCAAGATTGCAGATCTCCGACGCCTTGAGCGAAGCCTCAAGGAGATGGCCGCTCAGTGTAGCGGCAGCACGGTGCCGAAATGCCCAATAATCGACGTCTTGTGGCGCGACACATCACCCCAGTCAGTTCGGGTATGAGCTTGGTATCCCGATGGCAGGTCTAGAGGCGTTCGCGTCGATGTCGCCTTGGTCTTCGCTCCACCAGATGTCAAGCCCAGCCGCTGCTTTCTGGCAATGCCAGGCGGCGGAGTGATTTGCTGGCCAGCCACGAACAGAGGCGCCGCCTAAGAGCATACGAACGCCCCGCGTCGGGTGACGCGGGGCGCTGTGTCGGTTGACGGCTCAGTCGCCGTTCGCCTTGCGGCCGCGGGACCAGATGAGAGTGAAGGTCTCGCCGTCCTCGTCGTCGAAGAGGTTGGCGTAGATCGGAGCGTTGAAGCTCGG